>JABABG010000031.1 GCA_014238315.1 Alphaproteobacteria bacterium | reverse complement strand
AGTATCTGAGCCGCTCGCACGAGTATTCTGCCACGCTCTGGCGCAGGGCGGTTACTCCAATCCTCTTGAGCTCGCAACGCACCTTCTAGTGCTAGATCGATTACTTGCGGGGTCGCCTCGTGCAAATGCGCTATCTCTTCGCCAGTCGCCGGATATAAGATGCGCATCGCAGAACCGTGCCTATCTTCGTAATACTCACCATCGATATAGTGCGAGTGCCTAGGTTGATAATTGGGCTGGTGGTCGTGGGTGCTCATCTTTATTTTACTCGCTTTCTAGCTCCTCAGCGCTGGCGTTGGCTTAAACTATGTGTAACTAATCTACAATAGCGAGCCTATACTTCTATACTTAATGGCTAGCCTATTAGCAGCTAGTTTATGCAAAAAATTATAGAGGCTCGTCTATCAACTTTAAGAAAAAGTTCGCGTTCGAATTTTGGGCACTGCTGGTAACCGTCCCATCGTTATCGATGTCACTTTCCGAACGCTTACTATCCGCGCGGCTGCCTATACCCAACTTCTTGCGCAAGTCGTCCGATAGTAATAAAGACTCACGCTCTAGTTGGAACGCCTCGTCGCCAGAGAGAATCGGGGATTCCTTCTTCTTTACCTCGCGAGACCTGACAAGCCCCCTACGCACAACCGCACGCGGGGCGCGAGACGATCCCCATACTCGCTTAACCCTAGCCAGATAATAGTTATGCTTGCTAGGGTCCGAAGAATGGTAGTACTTAATTGCCTCTTCCCAATTATTATAGCGCTTATACAAAACCACCAAGTATTCGGTCGCGTAAGCGACATTATTTACCGGGTCTAGAGCCTCTGAAACGCTACCAAATGCTCGTCCATGGTGATGGAGGTTGACCTGCATGCAACCCACATCGATGTTCGAGCGACCATCGCGTTGAAGTTGCTCCACGACTTTAACCGCCTCCTCCTTGCTACTGTAAAAACGACCCTCGCCAGCTACAGTTACAGTCCAAGGCCATGGAGCTGGAGTCGAATCAACGCGCGCCTGCCTGCCAGATTCTACCCGTGCTATAGCGTACAAAAGCCCTTTCGGAAAACGACGGGTGCGCTCGGCTAACTGCGCTAGCTCGATGCAAATCGTAGCATCGTCGCGAGCCTCGCTAGCACCAGAGCTACCTATAGCTCCGCGATTAAAATTTTGTGCGCTCGCGTCCAAAACCGCAACAAAATGTAGAGATAGTAGCACCGCGAAAACTAATAGCGAAAAGAATGATAAGCGTGCAAGGGATTGTACAAGAGGCTGGACAAGCGGTCGTGCAAACCCTCGTGCAAACCCTCGTGCAAACCCTCGTGCAAACCCCCTGGCAAACCCCCTGGCAAACCCCCTTGCAAACCCCCTTGCAAACCCCCTTGCAAACAAAGACGCAGAAAAAACCACGCGCCTGCACAGCGTAAAGAGCGAAAACAAGCCTAGTCTAGCAAACGACAGCAAAAACATAATGATCACAGCCCTATCATTAGCCAAGATAGTCCGCTCGTCAACAGGACTATGTGCAAGCATATAGTGCGAGCGTATAGTGAAATAGTAGCAGTCCGAACGGCTCACTGCTCGCCCTCAAAACGCTCAAGACGGTAGACCAAGCCGCGTTTATCGTCAGATATTAAAAGACTGCCATCCCAATGCGTCTTCACATCGACAGGTCTACCCTGTCCTCCGCGCATACGCAGAAAGCCATCGATAAAAACGCTCTGCCGCGGTTCCAGCTCACCAGCGGAAAAATGCAAGCGCATAACCTTATAGCCAGAAGGAGAAGACCTATTCCAAGAGCCATGCAGGGCAACAAACGCATCACCTTGTAAATCCTTGAACTTCTCACCACGATAAAAATGGATGCCCAAAGGAGCACTATGCGCTGTGAAGGTCGCAATAGGAAAGCTTACAACCGAACCGTTAGTCTGCGGCAAGGCGCGATTGGCGAACTCCTCGGTGCGATCTCTGCCGCCACCAAACCATGGATAGCCGAAAAACATCCCCGCACGCAGAGCATGGTTTACCTCCTCCGGTGGCGAATCATCGCCCATAAAATCGGCTCCATTATCAGTAAAAAACAGCGTACCGCTACTAGGTTGAAAATCCAAGCCAATAGAGTTACGCACTCCGCTCGCATAAACCTCAACCCCTCTACCGTCTAGTGCCATGCGTATAATTGTGCCCTCTAGCCCAGTAACGCTACAGATGTTGCACGGCGCGCCTATCGCAATATAAAGCCTGCTATCTGGTCCTATCGTGGCTACTCGCCAACCGTGGTGACGCTTGTTCGGCAATTTGTCAAACAGCACTCCGCCGTTCGCCTCTTGCGACTTCGCAAGGCGAGGCTGAAACTCGTCGAAACGATGGCGCGAAACCTTATCCTGCTCGACAACATATAGATACGGTGCTCGCCAGACGATGCCGTTCGCGACATTCAGATTATTCGCCAATAGGTGCGTCTTACCGTCCTTGACCGCATAAAGCCGACTGCCGCGCGTAGAAATAAAGACGCTACCTATCTCCTCGGCGACCGCGAGCGAGCGCGCTCCCTTCGCGCGAGCAAAAACCGATAGGCGATAGGGTTTTTGAACTTTGAGGCTTTGAGCGTGTAAATTCTCGAGCTCTAAAGAACCTTGCGCTAAAGCCGTTGGCAAAAAAAACAGCAAGGCTAGTAGCAAAACTGGTAGCAACGATACAGCTCTGCCAGCTACAGGCAAATATCGCTTATGCGATTCTCGTCCAAGCTGTACTTCTGCTGGTGGATGCGAGCTAGAGCCATGCTTGCGTGAAAATAATGTCGTCAGCCAACTCGGTACAAGCAAGCGAGCAGTTAGGTTTTTCGTAGGCGAGTGCTCGCGCGAACTCGCCGTAACGACTAAAGGCAAACCATCTAACGACAAACTATCTAAGCAAGCCTCGCGCAAGCGAGCGAGGTT
>JABABG010000059.1 GCA_014238315.1 Alphaproteobacteria bacterium | reverse complement strand
GCAGATTCTCTTATCGGACTCTTTTATAGGACTCTCTTGCATCTTGAAATACGGTAGTCTTAGTTCTTGCCTTTTGCGTAGAAAGTCGTATGATAACTAATCATTCTTGCGCCCGTCCCCTCCACCTATCCGACCAAGCCCCCCCACCATGCCTTTAGATATAGTTATTTTTGGAGTTATAGCGGTATTTTTGATCTTCCGTTTTTTGGGCGTCCTAGGACAAGACGACAAGGACGACGGTCGTCCCCGCAGGGATAGCTTTGGAGATTACCGCAAGCGAGTTGAAGCTGATAAGGCTAGACGCGCTGATCAACGCCCTGCGAAGATTGTTGCCAAGCAAGGGGCGGACAAAACATCTAGTGTCACAGTGCCTAAAGCTAGGGATGCGGTCAGGAGTGCAGGGGCGAAGGATGGGTTGCAAGATTCTCTACAAAAGCCGCTAGATGCGAAAGCGAGCATTGATGCTTCTCAAGCATCGGATCAAGCCTCTATGGACGACAAGGCTTTCCTTGAGGGAGCGAAGGCTGCATTTGCGATGATTTTAGAGGCTTATTCCGATGGTGATGTGGCTAGGCTCAGCTCGCTGATTGCGAGAGGAGAACTGCTATCTGGCATGCTGGAAGATGTTGCGAAGCGCGAGAAAGCTGGCAACAGGCTAGCCATTTCTTTGCACGAGATTATGGAATCCAAGATTACGGGACGTGGTAGCGATGCGGGCTACGAATACATCACTGTAGATTTTGTTAGCAAGCAGTGCCATTTGGAATTTGATAAAGACAACAAGCTAATCGATGGAGACCCGGATGTTGAAGAGGACTTGACGGACTCGTGGACTTTCCGTCAGCCGCATGGTTCGCCCGACCCGACTTGGTTTTTGTGCGCGACGCGCTCTAAGGGTGCTGGCAGGGCTGGCAGGAATGCTAGTAAAAAGCCCAGCAAAAAACTTAGCGAAAAATCTGGCAAAGGATCTGGTAAAGGGTCTGGTAAGAGCGCAGCTTAGCGCAAAAAGAACAGCGCGTAGCACAGGGATAGCGACAGTTGCCACCAGCCTGCTGGTTGGCATGCTGTTTGGCGAGTTGATAGCCCGCGCTATAGTTTGAGCCATAGTTTGTAGTTTGTACTAGGGGGTTGTTGCCTATCAGTTGCCATAGTCGCTATGTCGCTATCGAACTTCCTAACTTCTTAACTTCCGAGCTGTTCGAGCTGTTGCCTCACGCGTTTTTACCATGCTAGTATCCGAGCTTGACTTCTATCTGCAGGAGGAAACAGAGCTTGTCTAAAAATAATAAGCGATCTAAAGATCGTTCGTCGGTGGGTTCTCGTAAATCCCCAGACAATTTCTCACGCTACAGAACTTACGCGGCAAAGAGACTAACGATAGTAGCTCACGAGGTGTCGAGCTTCGCGTTAGGCATGCTTCCCTTTACGCTCTGCGTCTATAGCGCGATTTTTTTTGTCGATGCGTACGAGCTACCACTACCGCCGATCGCCTTTGCGATGCCGCTGGCGGTTGCGATGCTTTTTCTTCTGAAACCGCGGCTTGAGAAGGCAGCTGGAGAAAAAAAACCACTTTCTTTTTTCTGGCAATATCTAGACAACGCGATTGAGAAGACGGCCGACCGCCTGCTATTCGTTATGCCTTTATGCTTTGTGCCGATAGGTGTTGGCATAGTCAAAGACACATCGATTTTGCTCGATGCTTGGTTTTTGCTTTTTCTGGTGATAGTTCCGCATACGATTTTACTAATATCCTTGACCATTATTTTACTGAAAGCGTTGGACGCTAAGAAGAACCAGAAGGGGAAAAGCCATAAGGGAGACGGCGGGGTGAAAAGGACTGCTACTAGAAGAATTGCTACAAAGATTAGCGCACGAGCTAAGAGTTAGGGGTGCGGAGACGATGATATATTTATTGACTATCAGCCTAGGCACGGTTGTCAGCATTGTGACCTATTCCTGTGTTTTCTTTCTCTACTGTCGGTTAGGACGCATTTCGTTTCTCAACCCGGTATTTGTGTCTGTGTTGTTTCTTTCGCTGGTGCTGTATTTTGGCGAGTTCGATGTACAGGGTTTTCAAGCCTCGTCTAGCTTGCTTTTGACCTTGCTACCGATATGCGTTTGCGCGCTCTCTATGCCGATATACCGCCGTCGGCGCGAGATAGCCCGCCATGCGCGCACTTTATTCACTGCGGTTATCGGTGTTACTCTATGCAGTGGCATTTCGGTTATGCTGCTAGGCTTTTTGCTACATAGCGACGAGGCGAGGTTAGTTGGTGCGATGCTACCTAAATCGATAACTGGTCCGGTCGCGCAGGACATCGCGTTTGCGATAGGAGTAGACTTCTCGCTTGGCGGAGCTGTTGCGATATCGACGGGCATTTGTGGCTCGGTTTTTGGCTCTCTGCTTTTGCAACGTTTTGCTAGCCAGCACCCAGAGATAGGCGGGATAGCGATTGGTGCCTCGACGCATGGCATTGCGACTGCCCAGCTTTTTTCCGAGAAGCATCATGTAGCTGGCACTTACGCGGGTTTAGCGATGGCATTATGCGCTCTTTTTGGGGCTCTGGTGCTACCTTTCTTGTGGTTTTTCCTGAGCCCTTTGCTGTTCGGATAGGTCGAAATAGTTCGCAATGGGTTGGTATAGATGGTCAAGGATTGCTTTTAGAGGGGCGTTACGCTATAGGTTGGCGCATCAATGTTAGATTTTTCACTAGTTTCAAGAGCCTATTGTGCAAGAGCCTATTGTGCAAGAATCTGTTTATGTAAGGGTTGGTAGTTTTAGCGAGGAGTTGTGAGCGAGGAATCAAAATCCAAACTATTGTCTGGACGGCGTGGTTTAATCATGGGTGTTGCGAACGAGCGTTCTATCGCTTGGGGTATCGCCTCGATGCTACACGCGCACGGCGGTGAGCTCGCCTTCACCTATCAAGGCGAGGTTTTAGAGAAGCGTGTGCGCCCATTGGCAGAGAGGGTTAACTCTGACAAGGTTTTTGCGTGCGATGTTACAGACTCTCGTTCGATAGAGGATCTTTTCTCGAAGCTATCGGATGTTTGGAGCGATGGCTTTGACTTTATCGTCCATGCGATCGCTTTTGCGGATAAGGAAGAGTTGCGGGGTCCGTATTTGCAAACTTCACGCGAGAATTTCTTGAACGCGATGAATATCTCTTGCTACTCGTTTACTTCCATACTAGCTCACGCGCAGGATTCTTTGCGCGAGGGGGGGGCTGCCTTGACCTTGAGCTACTACGGAGCGGAGAAGGCTATTCCGAACTATAACGTTATGGGCGTGGCGAAGGCTGCTTTAGAGGCGAGCGTTCGTTATCTAGCTGCGGACT
>JABABG010000012.1 GCA_014238315.1 Alphaproteobacteria bacterium | reverse complement strand
TTTAACCTTAACGCACGCTCCGCTGACGCGGAGTCTTCGCGGCGAGACTCGTCTCGAAGAGACTCGTCTCGGAGAGACTCGTCCCCCCACCCCCCCCTTTGCGTTAATGCGTCATGCCATTCAAGTAGCCCGCGCTCCCCACCCCCCCCTCTTTGTGTTAGTCTTTGCACCCCTCAAGTAATATCTCTACGCCAACTCACGCCAGAGCCCAAGGTTCAGCCCACACGGAATAGCGCGTGCGCCCGCCAACTCTAGAGGCACGCAAGATTTGATTACGAGGTTTCCCGCCACCACGCGCCAAGCCGATATGTATCCATCCAGCCCTCGGCTCGCCTTCGATGAAGAACTCGCCTATTATCTGGTCGATAGGCAAGTCGCCGCGCGACACATGCGGAACTATTTGTAGGAACGCCTCGTAGTTCCCGTCGGGCAGATTGTCGAGATCGGCGGCGAGCCCGAGCTTGTGGACCGAGTTTCTCGCCCCACCCTGCCCGTCGTTGACCTTGCCTTTGCGCAAGCCGCTAGAGACGAAGAGCGACCTGCCACCGAGCATCTCGCGCACACCTTCGAGGACCTCGCACACTTCGACGAGGTTCTGCTTCTGCTTGCGGGTTGGAGTATTGTCGAGCCCCATCCTCGTTGCATAAGACGAACGGATCATCTCCTGCAGGCTAAAATTATCGGTTAGATACTCTGCCATAACCACCCCTCCTCGAGCGTGCTGTCATAGTTATTTTTCATCGGCTCTGTTTCATCGCGTCTCGAAAAGCAACGCGATAAGAGATTTTATCTCTAGAGATTTTATTTCTTGCGCTTTTTCCCACTAGCCTTCCTTGCGTTTTCGAGACAAGCCTCACCTATTCGCGCCATGAATTCAGATTTCAGCAGAGCCATCAACAACCCGACTGCAAACACGATGTAAAACATGACTTCATTTACAGCATCTGGTCGTTCTACACGAAAGTACAAGGCAGCTATGCACAAACCTCCACCCAGAGCGGTAGTCCTCTCCTTACTTCTTGCGCCAGCATATTTTGTCGTGGCACCTACGGCTTTGCCAATAATTCCAAATAATCCCATATCGTCTACTCCAGTATTGATTGATAGAATACTAGTTAACACAACTAACTCCGTGAGTCAGCAAAAAATCTATTTTGCTTGAAGGTTGTTATTATTGTAAGGGGAAGCGATTTTGCTTAGCGATTTTGCTTGGTGATTTTACTTAGCTATTTTGCTTTATGGGTTAGAGCTTTTTGTTTTATTTTGGCGAGCTTTTTGCGTAATTTTATCTTGGGGGTGCTATAGTCGAGGACGAGTCCTCTCGGGGACGAGTCCTCTCGGGGACGAGTCCTCTCGGGGACGAGTTCTCTTGCGGACGAGTCCTATTTATTGACATGCGGGTGTATCTATACGCGGGTGTAGCTCAACGGTAGAGTCCCAGCCTTCCAAGCTGGTGGTGTGGGTTCGATTCCCATCACCCGCTCCACTTATACCTTGTATTTTAGGGACACGATTGATAGTTGCGCGAGATATTTAGGAGTGTAGCTCAACGGTAGAGCACCGGTCTCCAAAACCGGGGGCTGTGGGTTCGAATCCCTCCACTCCTGCGCTTTTTTGCTAACCTTACTATTTTCTCTACATATCCAATTACATATACAAGGCGACATATTGAGATATGAGAAAAGAGATAATCGGCAACTGGAAGATGAACGGCTTGTTAGATTCCGAGCGCACCTTCCGCGAGCTAATCGCTGGCTACGCTTCGCCCTCCAACGCTCCTTCCCCCTCAGGCGATAATTCTACGCGTTTGACGATCTGCCCTCCAGCGACTTTGCTGTTGCATTTTGCGAGGATAGCGAGCTCGATGAACTCTGGCATTGCGCTAGGCGGTCAGTATTGCCACCGAGCGATTAGCGGCAGCCATACTGGCGAGATTTCGGCAGAGATGTTGCGAGATAGCGGCGCGCGCTTGACTCTAGTCGGACACGCGGAGAGACGGGCTGCTGGCGATAGAGAGGCGGATGTAGCCTTGCAACTTCGCGCTGCTCTTAGCGCGGGTTTATCGGCGGTGCTTTGCGTTGGCGAACGAGCGAGCGAGCGGGCTGCGGGGGGCACCCGCACGAAACTTCGCGAGCAACTTCGCGCTGCTATTGACGGCTGCCTTGCTGATGCTTGCAAAACTGATGCTTCGGAGATTAGTACTTCAGAGGCTAGTATCGCAAATTTAGCTTCTCTGGATAACGCTCTAGCTGATGGTCGCCTGATGCTAGCCTACGAGCCGCTCTGGGCTATCGGCAGCGGCGAGACGCCGGGCTACGAGGAGATAGCCGAGACTTGCAGCGCGCTTGCTGCTGATGCGCGAGACATCTTAGCCGAGCGAGCGAGCGATGGGGCAAGGAATGGGACAAGGGATAGAGCATGGGATGGGACAAGCAAGCTGAGTATCTCGGTTCTCTACGGAGGTTCGGTCAAAGGCTCGAACGCGGCTTCGATATTGCGACACGTTGATGGTCTTCTAATCGGCAAGGCGAGCCTAGAC
Organism: Alphaproteobacteria bacterium; assembly: GCA_014238315.1. GTDB lineage: Bacteria > Pseudomonadota > Alphaproteobacteria > JABAAW01 > JABAAW01 > JABAAW01. Next base: position 2,684 of record JABABG010000012.1, on the reverse strand, counting down.
GCGCAGGAGCTTCTTGCAATCGTTGCCGCCTCTAACAAGATTGACTAATACGAAACTTGACCAATACGAGACTTGACTAACACGAGGCTTGATTGCCAAACTTGCTTTTGCGAGTTTGCTTTTGCGAACTTGCTTTTGCGAACTTGTTTTTGCGAACTTGTTTTTACGAACTTGCTTTTGCGAGTTTGCTTTTACGAACTTGCTTTTGCGAACTTGTTTTTGCGAGTTTGCTTTTTTCCGCACAATCCTACAGACTGCAGTTGCCTAGCCGCTTATACTGGCAAGGGGCAAGGTTTTGCGATGAGTTATGGTGGGTAAGTATAGCGATGAGGCGACTATGACGAGCGGCAAGGGTTCAGCCCAATGGTCACCAAAGGGGTCACCAAAGCGGTCACCGAAGGGTTCAGCCCAAGGGTCACCGAAGGGTGCAACGAAGGGTTCAGCGAAAGATTTACAGAAGGGCTCTTCGCTCTCGCAAGCCCCAGATAGCAACGAGCTTCGTTCGCTAGAATCTTCGCTAGGTCGCCAGGTGCGTCTCCTGCGCAAGGGACGCGGCTTGACGACTACGGAGCTATCGAAACAGGCGCATATTTCTGCGAGCATGCTCTCGCGAATAGAGAACGGAGCTAGCGCGCCATCGCTGAGCAGCTTACAGTCTTTGAGCAACGCGCTGAACGTTCCGCTATCGCATTTGTTCCACCGCTTTGAGCGCGCTTGGGAGGTCTCGCATGTAAAATCTGGGGAGGGTCTAGCGGTCGAGCGTCGCGGCACGAAGGCTGGACATCGATACCAACTACTCGGTCACCCACTAGGTAGCGATGTAATTGTCGAGCCTTTTTTGATAACGATGACGAACGATTCGCAGCCGTTTCCTATCTTTCAGCATAGCGGCACGGAGTTCCTGTATATTTTGACAGGTCAGCTAGTCTACCGCCATGCGGATAAGGACTTTTTACTGAAACGCGGTGACTCGCTATTTTTTGACGCGAGCGCACCACACGGCCCTTTAGAGCTCCGCGGTCTACCCTTGCGCTTTCTCTCGATAATTTCCTACCGTAACGACCAGCTATGATCACGCCCCCCCCCCCAGAGCGCGCGCACGCTAGGCTACGTCTTCTTGTTTTGACGACGCAGAATGTATTCACGGAGAACGGTGCACGCAGCCTAATGCGAGGCAAGACTCTAGCGTTGCAGGCACAAGGCGTTTGCGTTAGGTATTTCTGCCTACGTTTTGGCGGCGTCAGCGAAGGGCTACGCGCGCGGTCGGGATTGGACATTATAGGTACTGGCGCGAGCGAGCGTTTTTTACTTTCTGGCGGCTCGCTCAGATCGATTAGACGAGTTTTGCGGAGCTTCCAACCCGACTGGGTTTTAGTCTCTGGGGCTTGGCTTTACCTTTGGGGCGACCGCCTTGGCAGTGCGATAGGCAAGAGCGGTGCGCGGATTGCGCTCGACCTGCAAGGACCGGTCGAGGAGATAAGCGAGTATCGGCGTATTTTCGGCTCGCGTCTTCTTGCGCACCTGCTTGGTCGTTGGCTAGGCTGGGCGGAGCATCGCTTTCTTGCGCGCTGGACGAACTTGGTCGAGACGATGTCTGGCAACGCGGTGCGTTACTTGACCCGCTACCGCCCGCGCTTTCGCGGCTCTGTGTGCGTTGTCAAATGCGGCTTTAGCCACGCCTTTACGGACTCTGCCTATATTGAGGAGCGTCGGCATTGGCGCGAGCGACTGGGCATTGCGGCGAACGAGCTTGCGGTAGTTTTCGCGGGCACATTGAGTGCTTGGCAGAATAAGGAGGGTCTGTTTGCGTTTGCGCGCCAGCACCCGACGACAAGCGTTCATTTTTTTGTGCCACGAGCGCACCACGCGGAGCTGGCGAGCTTGGGTCTTGCGAACGTGCATAGTGGCTTTTTACCGAGCGAGCAGCTACAGAGAGCCTTATGCGCTTTCGACTACGGGTTGCTGATGCGCAAGGCGAGGGGGATAGCGAACAGCTTTGCGTTTCCTTTGAAGGCGAGCGAGTATGCGAACGCGCGCTTGGCTATTTTGGTAGATATGAGTAGCGGCGGCAATGACGCCAACGGCGATGCTAGCATGGGCACTGCTAGCAAGTTGGGCTGGATGGAGGGCTCGCTTGGACGCTCTTGCGTTGCGATGGAGGATTTTCCACTCGAGGACTTGACGCACGCGCGCTTGAGCTACGAGGATTTACGGGAGCTAGAGTTTGGTTATATGGTCAAGGACTTACTGAAACACTACGAGGCTGGCAAGGATACGGACAAGGGGTGCGAGAGCCGATGAGCTACCAACGCCCCGACCATACTGCAACCCCTGCTGCAACCCCTGCTGCAACCTCGGCGGCCAACCCTTGGGAGAGTCTTGATCAGGCTCTCAGTCGACTCGAATCTGCCATTCTCACACAAAAACACAACAATGCCGAGGATGGTGTCCAAGGAGAAGAACGGCTTCGTCAACAAAACACGCACCTGAGGGATGTTTTGCAACAAACGCTTGCAGATCTCAAATCCATTCTCAAGGGCTAGCCCTTCACGCGCTCTGCTTGACCTCGCCCGAAAGCTCGTTTATGTCGCAACGCTCGACCATTACTCTCGTCGTCAACGGCTTAAGGCGTCGAATCGTCTGCGAGCAGGGACAGGAAGTCCACCTCCAACACGCGGGCAAAT
>JABABG010000009.1 GCA_014238315.1 Alphaproteobacteria bacterium | reverse complement strand
TAAAGACCCAAAATAAAGACCCAAAATAAAGACCCAAAATAAAGACCCAAAATAAAGACCCAAAATAAAGACCCAAAATAAAGACCCAAAATAAAGACCCAAAATAAAGACCCATGGTAGAGACCAAGTATAAAACACCCGACGGACAATCCCTGCTGACGCTAATATGCGAAGCCCTCGACGAGCGCAAAGCTAAAGAGCTGGTCGTGCTTCCGCTCGCGGGTAAGGCTGATTTTGCAGAAAGCATGGTTGTGGTGACCGCTAGTTCTAGCAGGCACGGCAAGGCACTCGGCGATAGCGTTGCCAGCGCGTTGAAAGCGCGTGGCGACTACTGCGTAATCGAGGGAGAAAATAGTAGCGACTGGCTAATCATCGATAGTCTGCTGGTCGTAGTCCATATCTTCTCGCAGGAGGCTAGAGATAAATACGACCTAGTCGGATTGTGGGGGTGATGGCACGGCTATGGCTATTCAGAGTTCGTCGCGAACCCTGTCGCGAATCTTGCGCTCCGCCGCTGCCTTGTAGCTGCCCAAAATACGAACTCGATTGGAAAATAGTTGCATCTCCTCCAGCGCGTTCCTAACAGTCGAGCTATCCGCATGCCCTTCTATCTCTATGTAAAACTCCGCTACCGAAGAATCATACCTAACATAACTCTCCAGACGCACGAGGTTGACGCCGTTCGTAGCAAAGCCTCCTAAAGCCTTGTACAAAGCCGCCGGAACGCTGCGCGTGCGGAACAACAAACTCGTCAAAATCGAGCCGTTCTCCGAGGAGGCAGCCGATAGCTGTGCCTGATGCCGACCCATCTGGATGAAACGAGTAGTGTTGCCTATCTTGTCCTCGACCCTATCCTTCAAAATACTAAGCCCATAAACCTCAGCGGCAAAAGAAGAAGAGAGAGAACCTAAAGTCTTGTCTCCGCGCTCGGCTACCTCGCGCGCCGAACCTGCCGTGTCAAGGCGTTCCTCAACATCTACTCCCAAGGTCTCTAGCAAACCTCGACATTGCGAGAGCGCCTGCGGGTGGCTGATAACGCGGCGCAAGTCGGACAAACGCGAGCCAGATACTCCCAATAGGTTATGGTAGATAGGCATAAAATGCTCGCCGATAATGTATAGGCTCGTCTCCGATAGCAAGTGGTGAATCTCGGCAACTCGACCGCCTAAAGTGTTCTCTATCGGAATGAGCGCAAAGCTAACATCGCCTCTAGCAACGGCGGCAAAGGCATCCGAAAAAGTGCGGCTGGATACCGCTGTGTAGTCCGCGTAAAAACGGCGGCAAGCTAGGTGTGAAAACGCGCCCTCGATACCCTGATAGGCAATGCTCGGTTTGCTGTTATCCTTCGCCATAAGTAATCTCGCTAAACTATAGTTCCTTTAGGTCAAGTAATACCGCTAGATAGCCCTAGCGTCTGCTCAAATAACGCTATATCAGTCGCTAGGTTAATCTCTATAGGTGCGTCAGCGATAGGAAAAACCGCTATCGTCAATTCTTTATCATCTACAGCGCGCAACTGCTCTAATCGCTCGCGCTGCTCTAGACGCGAAGGCGGTAGGCTCACAAAACGTTCTAACGCTGCTCGCCGATAGATGTAAATGCCTATATGCTGGTGGTATTCGCGCAAGCCGCTATCGTCTCCATCGCCAGAGCAATTATCAAAATAGCGCGTAAAATCCTTAGCCATATGCCAAGCAGCTATGGCAGGTGGTGGTGGTGGATCAGGGTTCGCAAAGATAGCCTTGACGACCTCCTCGCGCCGCGCAGTCTGCTCGTCGATCGCTACGATAGGCGTGGCGATGTCCGCTCCGCTCTCCCTCAACGCCGCCAGTCCAGCGCCAAAAACACTAGACTCGCAGCGCGGCAAGTCGCCCTGATAGTTGATAACTATATCGTAACGAGTATTGTCTAATCCCGACTCTAAATCGAGTAAAGCAGCCCAAACGCGATCGCTGCCAGAAGCTAGCCCACTATTGGTAATAATAGCGCGACCCCCCGCCCTCTCAACGCAACTTTTTATCTTTTCATGGTCGCAAGCAACGACAACATCGACCAAGCTATCTTCCGGTTCAAGTGGCAGATTAGGCGGTGCACCACCGAAAAAGTCGTCCTCCATAAAGCCTATCTGACGCGCGCAGCTCACCGCGCTCTCGTAAGACCACAAGATCAACTCCTTATCGCACAGCTTGCGCAACATCTTGTTCTTCAATCGACGAGAGCCAAGCCGCGCCGGAACGACTACCAATATCCTAGCACTAGTTAAATCCGTAGCTATTAAATCCATAAGCCATCACCTAAACCCGCCCATACTCTAGCTATACTCGCTATACTTATCGGGCAAGTAGTCTAAGCCTTGAAAAAGAACGCGCGCAATCCTTCTTGATTTTTTCTCGCCTAAGTCTATACTCCCTTTACAGAAGAGCCGCAATGCAATAGCAAAGCGAGCACTTTGGTGCGGACGCTACGGCAAAAAAACCGAATGGAAAAACTCGCCAAAAACTATAGCCAAAAGAGAAGGTAGGAAAAGCCAGACAAATGCAGAAAGACCCACTCTTGCCAAATAAAATACTCGCAGCGTTGCTCGCAGCGTTGCTGGTTGCGACCATGTCAGCCTTCTTCGCTCAGATAATCTACGGCGATGAGCATCAAGCCGAAAACGAACCCGTTGCGCTCGCGCTCGTCGATGTCGATGAGGCGCAGGGCGAAGGCTCCGATAAAGCCGATGGAGAAAGCGCAGAGGAAGCCGTTCCCCTCGCAGAACGGTTGGCACAGGCAGACCGCGCGCACGGCAAGTCGCTCGCTAAAAAATGCAGCGCATGCCACGCCTTCATAAGCGGCGGCGCAAATCGCATAGGTCCAAATCTATGGAACATCGATAACAGAAGTGTCGCGGCAGTCTCCGATTTCAAATACTCTAGCGCAATGAAAGAATTCGGCGGAACCTGGACCGACGAAAGACTCGATGAGTTCATAACTAAACCCAAAAATGTCGTGTCTGGTACAAAGATGAACTTCGTCGGTATCAAAAAACCTCAAGACCGAGCCGACCTCATAGCTTGGTTGAAAACCTTGAGATGAAAATCTCGAAAAACTCTACAGCAAAAAACTCTACGCAAACAATCTAATCAAGAGGTGAATGTCATGGATGAAAAATCAAGACTCGCAACAAGGATAGCCCAAGCAATGATAGCTCAAGCAACGAGAGTAACTATAGCGACAAAGGTAGCTATAGCCACCTGCCTAGCGGTGCTGATAGTCTCGTCGATAGCTAGTTCCCCAAGGGCGAGCGCGAAAGACGCGACGCAAAATATGTTGCTCGTCGAGCTCTTCACATCGCAAGGTTGCTCGTCGTGCCCGCCCGCAGATAAGTTCTTCTCCCAACTCGCCGAGAACGAAGAGCTCGCCGTCCTCGCCTGGCATGTTCCATACTGGAACTACATCGGTTGGAAAGACCCCTTCTCGTCGGACCTAGCCGAAAAGAGACAAAGGCAGTACGCCAGACGGTTGCAGACCAACCAGCTCTACACTCCGCAGGCGGTGGTCGGTGGCAAAAAACAATATGTCGGCTCGGACAAGCGCGCGGTCGGAAAAAGTCTGCGCGAGGAAATGAAGCAGAGTGCAAAGAATCAATCCGCTCCGCAACTGAAACTGACGCGCGAGGGTAACGGCAAAAGAAACTTCTCTATCCGCATCGAGCCCGCTCAAAATAAAAATGCGACAAACTCTAAGTTTAATCTCTCGGTCGTAATCTTCCAGTCCTTCGCCAGCACGGAAATCAAGCGAGGGGAGAATCGTGGCAAAACTCTACGAGAGGCAAACATCGTGCTGGATGTGAAAAAAATAGGGGGCTGGGATGGAAAGGTCGGGAGAAAATTCTCCTTCCAGCTACCAGAGCAAAAAAACGGGTTCGATGTGTTGCGCGATGGAGGCGTAGTCGTTATCGCAGAGCCTAACGATCTTAGCGGTGCGGTCGCCGCTACTCGCTGGGATTTTAAGCGCGGGTTCAAGCCAAAGCAATCCTCGTAAAAAAGGTATGCGAATAGTTGCTAGCTCGGCTATGCGTTGCGAGCAATCCCTTCAGCAACATCGCTCGCCGTTGCGCTATCCAGGAGGAAAAGGGCGCGCTGTCAAGTTCATAACGCCATACGTTCCTCCCAACATCAGTGAAATTTGCTCGCCATTCCTCGGTGGTGCTAACATAGAGTTATACCTAGCAACGCGAGGCGTGAGAGTATGGGGCTACGATAATTTTCAACCGCTAATTACATTTTGGCAGCAAGTATTGAAAAACGCTAAAGTAGTCGCAAGTGAAGCCAGAGAAAAGTATTTTCCATTACCCAAAAAAAAATTTTACGAATTACAGAAAAAATTCCACGCCCTCGAAGACCCTATCATAAGCGCAGCAGCTTTCTTCGTCCTCAATAGAGCCTCTTTTAGCGGTACAACTCTAAGCGGTGGAATGTCGCCAGACCATCCCCGTCTGACCGAAAGCGCATTTAGACGATTGCAAGAATTTAGTAGCAAGCGTTTATCCGTAGAGTGTCTCGATTTCCAAGACGCATGCGATAAGCATCCTCATACTTTTCTCTATCTCGACCCACCATACTATTTAAAAAATTGTAACAACCTATATGGAAATAAAGGCGATATGCATAAAAATTTCGACCACGAGCGACTCGCAAATATCTTGCGAAAACGCGATGGATGGATACTAAGCTATAACGATTGCCAAGAAATTCGAGAATTATATAAAGGTTACAGAATTGATAATCCTAAATGGCGTTATGGTATGAATAATTACAAACAAAAATTTTGTAAAGAATCTAATGAAATTCTAATTACTGACTTGTAAAAATATAAACTCAAATTTTAAAAAATGGGAGGTGAAGCAGAATCAGGCATGGCTTTCGAACACGCTTTCGCACAAACCTTGAGCGAGCTTGTTCGAATCAATATCATAGAGACGCAATATAAAAATAAAGCAGCTCAGGCTTTTGCCCGACAAAAGAAAGCAAAACAAGAGGCTATGTTACGCGCCGCTGGCAAGGCCGTATCTTTCCTAATAGAAAACGATAAAAAAATAAAAATGCCTGAAGGTTGCATTAAAATGCAGCCTTCAGATTCCACAGATGTACGAGATATATTAGTCGAGAACCCGTTGGGCGAAGCGATTGGGTTTTCCCTAAAACATCATCACTCAGCTGTAAAGCATCCAAGGCTATCAGACAAAATAGACTTCGGTCTAAAATGGATGGGCATTCCTTGCTCAGATGATTACTGGCAGGAAGTAAAGTGGGTGTTCGATGATTTACGAAAAAGACGCGAGAAAAATGAATTATGGAGAAATTTACCAGAAAAACACAAAAATTATTATCAACCTATTGTGAAAGCCTTTGCAAAAGAAATGCAAACAATATGCGATAGAAATAAATATAACGCACCACTGAGATTATTAAAATATTTATTAGGTACAAATGACTTTTATAAAGTTATTAAATATAGAAAGGGCGTACGCATAGAATGCTTTAACTTCGATGGCAGTCTGTCTTGGGGGAGGAAGTTACGAATTCCCAAAGAATTAATTAATGTGGAGATTGTCGAAGGGAAAAATGATACTGTGCATTTAAATTTTAGCGAAGGATGGTTGTTATCAACTCGAATACATAACGCAGAGAGCAAAATTATACCATCTCTCAAATTCGATATTAAGATACTGGCATGGCCTAGTGCAATTACAAGAACAGATATACCTATCTAAAGCCATAGTCTAACCCCTAGTTATTTTTTTGTAACGCATGCGGCGGGGGTTTAAAGCGTTGGCTCCTAGGCGTCTCTGTTTGTCCTCCATAAATGATGCAAAGTCACCCTCAAACCATAGCACCTCGCCCTCGCCCTCAAAAGAAAGTATGTGCGTACATAGTCTGTCCAAAAACCAACGATCATGGCTCGCTATAACCGCACAGCCCGGAAATGTAGCCAATGCTAACTCTAATCCTCGTAAAGTCTCTAAATCTAGATCGTTCGTAGGCTCGTCCAAAAGTAATACATTGCCGCCACAACGCAACAACTTCGCTAAATGCAAACGATTGCGCTCGCCGCCAGATAAATCGCATACCCGCTTCTGCTGGTCCGAACCCCGAAAGCTGAATGACGCAACATAAGCCCGAGAAGGAATATCTAACTTGCCTACTCGGAGGCTGTCCGCACCACCAGAAACCTCCTCCCATACCGTCTTGCTACCATCCAAATCATCTCGGTGCTGATCCACATAGCCTAGACTAACGCTCTCGCCTAAAGAAATCTCGCCGCTATCAACCGACTCCTCACCGACTAGCAAACGAAACAAGGTCGTCTTGCCAGAGCCGTTCGCCCCGATAACCCCAACTATGCCACCCTGTGGCAGCGAAAATGATAGACCCTCGAATAAAAGCCTGTCGCCAAATGACTTCGATACATCCTCGAAAACTACAGTCCGACTGCCCAAACGAGAGCCAGGGGGTACGTGGATGCGCTGAATATCCGGACGAGATATCTGGGCTGCCTGCAAACGTTCCTCATAACTGCTAATCCGAGACTTGGCTAGATCGCGTCTAGCGGAACGAGACTTGCCTATCCAAGAGCGCTCATCGGATATAGCACGGAGTAGCGACTTCTCGTCGCGCGATTCTTGACGCAAACGTTCCTCGCGCGAAGATAGCCAGCTGCTGTAATTGCCGCGATGCGTTAAACCCTTGCCTCGATCTAACTCTAGTATCCAGCCAGTGACATTGTCCAAAAAATAACGATCGTGCGTGACCAAAACGACTAAACTCTTGCTCTCGCGTAAATGACGCTCTAGCCAAGCCGTCGTCTCCGCGTCTAAATGGTTGGTCGGCTCGTCTAGTAGTAAAATGTCCGGCTTCGATAGCAATAACCTGCATAACGCTACTCGACGCTTCTCGCCACCAGACAAAGTGCCAACCACAGAATCGCCAGACGCACAGCGCAATGCCTCAGACGCTATCTCTACCTCGTGCGATAAATTCCACGCATCCGCAACATCGATGCGCTCCTGCAAGCTCGATTGCTCCTCTAAAAGAGAAGCCAGACGCTCGTCCGACAAGCCCTCCTCGCATAGAGTGCTCGAAACAGAGTTAAAGCGATCGACCAATGCCTGCTCGTCCGCAAGACCCTCCATGATCGTAGAAGAAACGCTCTTGTCTGGCGATAGGTGCGGCTCCTGCGCTAGATAGCCAACGCGCATGCCTTTCTCAAGGCGCAAATCGCCGCTGAAATCCTTATCCTCGCCAGCCATAATCCGCAACAGCGAAGACTTGCCACTGCCGTTGATACCGAGTATCCCTATCTTCGCGCCCGCAAAAAAGCCAAGAGTAAGGTTGTCTAAAAGCCTGCGACCTTGAGCAAAATCCTTGCTAACTCCCTGCAGGCTGAGAATAACTCGATCACTAGAGCCGGAAACAGACTTGTCCTTAGACAATATACCTAGACAACCTCGCTATCTACCCCGCTATCTACCCAATCTGCACAACTGCATAACGCAAAAAATCACAGCAAGGCAATAGCTCTGGTCAAACCACCAGTGCCTCCTCGCCATTTCGGAGCTCCGACAACTAAAACCGCCCCCTTCGCAGGCAAGCTAGACAAATTCGCAACGCATTCTAACCCCCATTTGCCTCGCGGTAGCCACGCGTAGTGAGTAGCAAAATCCTTCGAGCGACCATAGTCCAGCGAAAGCGTGTCTACCGCTATGCCAGAAACATCTCGTTCCTCAAGCAAAAACGCCACAGCCTCAACGTGAAAGCCAGGAAAGTGCATCACCCCTTGCTTGTCGGCGTTGCGAAACTTCT
>JABABG010000001.1 GCA_014238315.1 Alphaproteobacteria bacterium | reverse complement strand
GCGGGCGCAGAGAATCGTAGGCGATGCCGTCTATGTTAGCCAAAAGGCTGAGCAATGGTTGCAAGGTGTTTTGCAAGGTGTTTTGCAAATTATGCAGTGGCATATCTGCAGAGGAGGTATTTATAAGCACCAAGCTCGCGAGACAACGCGCGCTTTTGCCAGCCTCCTCCGCGAGCCCCCAAGTTGTTCCAGAAGCCACGCCCACCCCCCGATAGGCACGGCGTGAGTATACTTCGATTTCGTTAAGCGAGCAGACGATCACGAGCCCGTCCCAACCTCTGCCGTAGCCTCCGTAGTTTCGGCTAGCTTTGGATAGACCCAATCGTCGTCGCATTGCGCTAGCTCGTCTGGCAAGGGTGCGTAGCGATACATCGTGATGCGCAGCCAGCGATCCGAGCGCACATCGAAGTTCGTAGCCCCAAAAAAAGAAAGTTTACAGCGCAGCATGTCAGCTGGGTATAGTCGGCTGCCTACCAGGTTGTCTTGAATTTCCATATAGGCTCTATGCTGTGCGAGCTGCACGCGTCTTGCGATATGGCGATGTTCAGGATGCTGTAGCAGGAACTCGGCAAGCCTCGTATCAGGCGAGACTTCCCTCAGTGCGAGGTACAAGTCATTAGCGTCTCTAGCGATGGCTAAGGGCTGCTCTAGCTCGGCTCCTTGTTCAGCCGTTCTTTCGCCGAGCCGCGGCTCTAGTTTTTCTTCCGAGATATACCAAAAGTAAGTCGAGTTGCTTGGGGTTTGGTAGTCTTTGTGCAAGCACCAAGCGTAGCGTTGCTGTAAAATATCTAGCATGTTGGAGGCACTGAGCGAGCCATCGATGGCGATGTTCTCCTCTTCGTCTTCGTGCATCTCTTGTGCTAGCTCGTCTACGATCTCTGCTTGCGGTTCGAGCAGCAGGCTTACGAGCATTTCTAGCCCTTCGAGCGAGAAGTTTTTTTCAGCCCAGCGGAATAGGCGCAACCAGTAATCCGCATCCTCGCGGGTTGCCTTTTGGTCCCCCTCCGTGCTTATTTTGTCTACAAGCCGTTCGAGCTCAAGGCAAAGGTTAGCCGTTTTTTCTGCTTGTTTGTCGTAGCCAGTTTGGCTGCTAGCTTGTTCTTCTTTGTTTTTATTGTTTGCTCTAAACGCGAGTAGCGCGCGTCTAGCATGCTCGGAAAAGAGTTCGCGGGTTTTTTTGTCAAAGCGTCCGTGCGAGAGAACAGAGGCGAGTGCTCTCTCTCGCGTTTCGATCCATCTATGCAAGAGCGCGGGGTGGTTTACCAGAAATGGAGCCATCCCTAGCCCTGTCGCGTTGCCGACCCCTATGCTCCGCCGCTTGCCAGCACTTAGCTTGACCGCTCGTTTGGGTGCGCGAAAAAGAGCCATCTGCTCGGCGTAGTCTATCGAGAATGCGCGGATGAGCCATACGGCGAGCATCTCCGCTTGGAAGGTGCCGCGCATCTCGGCTCGTTCGATCAGGCAGCAGCGATCGGCGATGCCGAACTTTCCATTGCCATAGACCGCGGTCGTGCGCATCAGGTAGCCAACTTTATCGATGTGCTTCTGTTCGGGCTGTATCCCAGAGGCGAGGTTAGCAACGACATGCTCGAAAAGGCGTACGCTTTTGTTTGCTCGTGAGAAGACGAGCTCGCTGGCTAGGTAGCGTCCCTTCTCTTGTTTCGGCAGGTTTTGCGCGAGGCGTTCTATTTCTCTGCGCGATCTTGCATCCTCGCCTAGCGCTCCGTCGTAGAGCGCGAAGGTTGCGTCCCACGCATCGGCTATCACCCTATCGGAGCGTTTGGCGGGGTCTAGGTCGTGGGCAAAGCAAACGAGGCTGTAGTTACGCTCTTTGCCGATAGCGCGATAGACGGCTGTTCCCTCGCCGCTTTTATCCATCTCCCATAACGAGCGTTCGACCCGCCAATTTTCTTTCTTCAGACGGCGTAGTAGGGTGCGCATGAAGCTGAGTCGTGTTTGGTGAAATGTTCCGAGACGAGCGAGACGCATAACTTGCTCTGGGCTACGTAGGGGGACGCGGGGTTGCATGGCTATCTGTTTAGCACGGATATGCGTATAGACTCTATTGTGTATAAACCAATCACCCTTTAGCTATGCACTCTTTGCTATGTGCTCTTGGCTATGCGCTCTTGGATATGCGCTCTTGGATATGCGCTCTTGGCTATGCGCTCTTGCTGGGCGTAAAAGATTTTTCAAAAAAACAGAGCCAGTTCCCCCCGAGAATTTTTTCGACCTCCGTTTGTGCAAAGCCTATCTCTAGTAAGCCAGCCGCGATCTTCGGAAAATCGCGGTTGTCGCGAAACCATTCGGGTTGTTGGGGAAACTTAGGTGGCTCGTCTTGTTGTTTGCTCCAGCGACCTTTTCGCATCCATTGTAGCTCTTCGCTCGGCTGTCCTTGGCATAGGTCGCTACCGATGGCGATATGCTCGACCCCGATCATCTCTGCCGTGCGCGCGACCATTCGGCAGAAGCTATGCAAGGTGCAATCGCTATGCCCTAGCAAGTGGTATGGGTAGAGCGAAAACCCGATAACGCCATCGGCTACTGCGAGCGATTTTAGTAGATGCTCGGACTTAGAGCGCGGCGTCTCGTGCCAAAACGATGGATTCGCGTGCGTTATCGCAATCGGTCGCTCGGAGATTTCTATCGCCTGCAAGCTCGAACGCTCGCCAGAATGCGACATATCAACGACCATACCGATGCGGTTCATCTCGACTATCACCTCCGCGCCCATCCGCGTTATGCCACCGTCTTCTTGCTCGTAGCAGCCGCTCGCGAGCAACGATTGATTATTGTAGGAGAGCTGCATGAAGCGTACCCCAAGGCTGTGCAAAACTTCTAGCAAACCGATGTCGTCTTCTATCGAAGAGCAGTTTTGTAAACCGAAAAATATCGCTATGCGCTGGCTTTTTTTAGCTTTCTCTATGTCGCTCGCAAGGCGTCCGAGCATTACTAAATCGTTGCAATCTTCAAAAAGCCGATTCCATTTTTCGATATTCGCCACGGTTTCGCGAAATAGCTCGTGGTAGGATATGGTTACATGCACGGCGTCTAGACCGCCTTGGCGCATTTGTTTAAATATCTCCCGCGAGCAACGACAATACTGCAAGCCATCGACTATGTAGGGAGTGGTTCCAGTCATATTTTTTAAAGACCAAAGGCTATCGCTATTAGTTAGCTCGTTCTATTTTGGTTTGCCGGCGCTGGTATATGTAGTTTTGACTTGGCTATAGAACTCTACGGCGTATTGTCCCTGCTCTCTAGAGCCGTAGCTGGAGTCTCCTCTTCCGCCGAAGGGCACATGGTAGTCGGTGCCTGCGGTTGGCAGATTTACCATCACGCAGCCGCTACGGCTGTTCCTGCGGAAGTGTGCCGCGCGCGCAAGCGAGCTCGTGATGATGCCAGATACCAAGCCGAAGGAGGTAGCGTTGGCTACCTCTAGAGCTTCCTCGTACGAGCTCACCTTGATAACGCAGGCTATAGGAGCGAACATTTCTTGGTTGTTAATTTCCATATCGTTATTGCCATTTAAGAATAGCGCGGGACGCATATAGTATCCTTCTGTCTTATGCTCTTGTTGTTCTAGTCCGCAGGCGAGCTCGCAACCTTCCTCCTGCCCTAGTTTTAGGTAGGCGATGTTAGATTCTAGCTGTTCTTGGCTTACAACTGGTCCGATTTGCGTTTCCGTATCGAGCGCGTGCCCGACACGCAGAGCTTGTGTCGCTTTGATAATCTTCTCGACAACCTCTTGGTATATTTTTTCCATAACGATAATGCGAGAAGAAGCGGTGCACTTCTGACCTGTTGCGCCGAAAGCCCCTTGCACCGCGCAGGTAGCAGCGAGCTCGCTCTGAGCATCGTCTGCGATGACGAGTGGATTCTTGGAGCCCATCTCCATCTGCAACTTGGTCATATTCTTGATAGCGCTGGCTGCTATTCTTCGCCCCACCTCAACCGAGCCGGTAAAAGATATAGCCTTGACTTTTGGGCTCTCGGCAAGTTTTTGTCCAACGTTCCTGCCAGAGCCCATCACGAGGTTTAGCAATCCCTTCGGTACCTCTTGCCTCGATATGATTTCAGCCAGCGACCAAGCGCTCGCAGGCGTTAGATTCGCCGGCTTCCAGACGACCGAGTTGCCGAATGCGAGTGCCGGTGCGATTTTCCAAGCCGCCGTTGCGATGGGAAAGTTCCACGGCGAGATTACACCTATAACTCCCAACGGCTCTCTGCGCACATCGATTTCGATTCCCTCGCGTACGGAGTCTGCATTTTCACCGATTTGGCGCAGAGTTTCTGCGGCGTAGTATGTAAAGAATTGTCCCGCTCGATATACCTCGCCTACCCCTTCGGCGCGCGTCTTGCCTTCCTCGCGCGCGAGTAGCTCTCCGAGCTCTGACGAGCGATTTTTTAACTCTTCGCCTACGGACATTAGCATAGCGTATTTCTTCTCCAAGCCATATTGCGCCCATTCTTTTTGCGCCTTTTCCGCCGCCTCGATCGCTACCTCGAGTTGTCCTTCGCTCGCTTGTGCGTATAACCCGATGACATCCGTGATGTCCGATGGGTTGCGGTTTTCTAGATACTCTTCGGACGAAACCCACTCGGCGCCGATATAGTTGGAAAATTTTTGCATGCCTAACCTCTAGTTTATTCGAATCGGTCGCTACTAACCAGATTCTCTCTGTGGTCGGTAGTTATACCATCTTGTTTTTTGTGGTAAAGGTTTTACTATTTATATGGGATACGAAAAATCATGCTAGCCAGAGCGCGCTAAAATTGCTACAAAGTTAGCGAGCTTTGTATAGCTTCGATGAACTAGGAGATTATCAAATGGTTAGAACTACATTAAAGATACTGAAAACGGTTATTATACTTATTATTCCACTCGCTTTTGTGGCGGAGTCGTTTGCAGCGACCGTCGAGTGGAATGTTTCGCTATGGGGTAAGCGGCGTTCTTTCACCGAGCATATCGAGAAGCTAGCCGAGCTCGTCGAAAAGAAGACGAATGGCGAGTTTAAACTCAATATATCCTATGGCGGTCTCTCGAAAAATAAGGAAAATCTCGACGGCATCTCTATCGGTGCATTCGAGATGGCGCAATTTTGCGCAGGCTACCACCGCGATAAAAACCCGACTATAACGGTGCTAGAGCTCCCTTTCCTAGGCGTCCGCTCGCTAGAGCAAGAGCGTAGTATCAGCGAGAAGATATACAAGCATCCAGCTGTGAAAGCCGACTTGGCGCGTTGGAACGCTACTCTATTGATGCCCTCGCCTTTGCCACAATATAACATACTCGGAGTAGGTGAGGCACCGAAGCAGCTTGCCGATTTCAAGGGTGTCTCTGTGCGCGCGACCGGCGGCATAGGTAGGGCTTTAGAGTCGATAGGCGCCGTCCCTACCTCTATGTCTGCAACGGAGGTGCGACAAGCACTCGGTAGCGGTGTCATCAGCGCGGTCGCCTTTGCTCCGCACGCGCACATGTCCTTCGGCACTATCGAGAGTGGTAAGTGGTGGACGACTAATCTCAATCCGGGCACGGTCAACTGTCCGGTAGTTGTAAATAGCGACGCTCTGGCGAGTTTGTCGAAAAAACATCGTAAGGCTCTGCTGGGCTCGGTCAAAGAGTCTCTGGACTACTATGTAGATAACTACAACAACAAGACGATGAAGGCTTGGGGACCAGAGCTCGACAAGCGCGGCGTACAGCGTATTACCTATAGCGCAGATTCGCTTGCAGAGCTGCGCAAGAATGTCGCGAAGCCTGCTGCCGACGAGTGGATTGTGCGCAACTCGAAGAAGGGTATTCCAGCGCAGGATATCTACGACAAGCTGAAGCGTCTGCTGAAGAAGTAGGGCGGCTCTGGTCAATCCCTTGTGGGTTGCAGTGCTTGGCTAGCTCTTGTTGGGCTGTGCCGAACTAGACTAGCTCTTGTTTGGATGTCAGCTCGGCAAGGCGCGGTGGCGCGGGGTGGCTAGAATGCGAGCCAGGTGTTCGGTGAGCCAGGTGTTCGGTTTAGCCAAGTGTTCGTTGAGCCAAGTGTTTGTTGAGCCAGGTGTTCTTTGAGATAGG
>JABABG010000002.1 GCA_014238315.1 Alphaproteobacteria bacterium | reverse complement strand
TCTTGGCAATGTTTTGGGGATTCGCAATCGTAGGATTCCTCGACGATATGCGCAAAATACGGCATAAGTCGAAAGGAATATCCGCCCGAATGCGGCTCATCTTGGAAACTCTGATCGCCACTATAGGTTGTGTTGTCTATTTGCACTACACAGAGCTAGAAGCCATAACTAGCCTGCAATTCCCGTTCCTAAAAGACCTAGTGTTAGAGCTGGGGCTATTCTATGCCTTGTTGGCGGTCGCTGTTATCGTATCTAGCGCAAACGCGGTAAACCTAACCGACGGCTTGGACGGACTCGCTACAGGGCAACTGGCAGCAGCTATGGGGTCCTTTGGGCTGATAGCATACATAAGTGGGAACGCAATATACGCACAGCATCTAAAAATCATATACATACCAGATGCCGGAGAACTGGGGGTGATTTGCGCAGCGTTTGTCGGTTCGTGCTTGGGATTCCTATGGTACAACGCTCCGCCAGCTCGAATCTTTATGGGCGATACTGGCTCCTTGTCGATGGGAGCTGCGCTCGGCACTATCGCATTGATCACAAAGCACGAAATAGTCTTGGTGATAGTCGGTGGCTTGTTCGTTATAGAAACTTTGTCGGTCGTCTTACAAGTCGCATCGTTTCAACTCTTCGGTAGGCGAATCTTCGCAATCGCGCCGCTACACCATCATTTTGAAAAACGCGGTTGGGCAGAGCCTACGATCGTAATACGATTTTGGATAATCTCAATACTACTCGCACTCTTGGGGTTGGCTACGCTGAAAATACGATGAGCAGAGATAAGATAGCCGATAAGATATCCGATAAGATATCCTTGCACGATTTTCGTGATGTGCCGATATCATTGTTCGGGTTGGGAAAGTCTGGTTTGTCCTGCGCTCAAGCTCTGCTTCGAGGCGGTGCTCGTATCAGTGCTTGGGACGATGATCCTGTAGCTCGCGCACGCGCTCATAAGTTGGCTATACCACTGAGCGATTTGCGCCAAGAAGAAGCCATGCGGAAAAGTCAGTTCTTACTGCTTGCGCCAGGGGTATCCCATCAGCATCCCGTCGTCGATAATGCTCGGCTGTGGGGTAAGCAGGTGATAGGCGATGTCGAGCTTCTATGGCGAGAATATCCAGCCGCGCGTTGGTTGGCGATAACCGGAACTAATGGAAAGTCTACTACTACCGCGTTGCTGGGGCATATCTATGCAAAGCTCAAGCGAGGCGCGCAGGTGGGTGGAAACCTAGGGCTGCCAGTCTTCGACTTTAAACATACGGAAAAGCGCGGAGCAGGTGCAGAAATTATCTTGGAGCTTTCATCCTTCCAGCTCGAGTTGATTGACAAGGCGCATTTCGATGTAGCCCTGATACTCAACATAGCTCCAGACCATCTCGACCGCTATGGCTCTATGGAGGCGTACTTGTCCGCCAAGATGCGCATCGCGCGCAACTCGAAAGACGGCGATATATTGATCTGTGGCATCGACGACGAGCTGTCGCAACGTTTGTTCCTATCGCTCAGCAAGGCAGGGTTGCGTGTCCATCCTATATCCGCTCAGAACGAGGCTCCTAGTGGGGTTTGGGTCGCCGACGACAAGCTCTACGACGATATGGACGGCGAGCGAAAGGTCTATAGGATACCAGAATGTCCGAGCTTGCGAGGTCTGCATAACGCACAGAATATCGCCGCCGCTTTCGCTCTCGCGCGTAGCGACGCATTGCTAGAGCCGCAAAAAATAATCGAGAGCATGCCCTCTTTCGCCGGATTAGCGCATCGAATGGCTGATCTAGGCGCGCGCGATGGTCTGCGCTTTATAAACGACAGCAAGGCGACTAATCCTCATTCGAGCGCACACGCCCTTGTAGCCTACGCCGATAGCGACGTCTATTGGCTCGCTGGCGGTAGGGCGAAGGGCGATAGTGACAGCGTAGGTGGAGCTTGGCTGCAGGATATTTACGAGCTGCTACTCGCCAACCCCTTCGTGCGCGCAGGTTTTTTCTTCGGCGAGACGCGAGACGCATTACACCGTCGTTTTGCCGACTTGTTCCCTTGTAGCGTCTTTGCATCCCTCGCAGAGGCTTTCTCCGTAGCCGTTAGTAGTGCTAGGAGTGCAGAGACGCATAGCAGTAAAAAAGATTTTCGCGCAACGGATGCTCTATCAAAGGTGGTCCTATTCTCGCCTGCTTGCGCGTCCTTCGACCAGTTTAAAGACTATGTTCAGCGTGGAGAGCATTTCTCTCGCCTCGTAGCAGAGCTAGGGTGAACCAAAAACACGAGACAAGAATATGAGCGAATATAGAGCCGAGAAAAATGTTAGCTCGCAGCAAGGTTATCCCGCTGGTGCGCTCGTGCGTTGGTGGGTATCCATCGACCGCTGGTTGCTAGGTTATGTCGTGCTACTCGCGTTGCTGGGTTTGTTGGTGCAGTTCGGAATAAGTCCGATCCTAGGCAAAAAGTTTGCCATAGCCCCGTATGCTATCGCCACAAAGCACAGCATCATACTAGCCATAAGTCTGGTCGTAGCTCTCCTAATCGCTACCTTCAAGCATGCTCTGCTCGCTCGTTGCGCGGTTTTCTTGTTGCTATCGGCTGTCGTCGCAACGTTGGTAATCTTGCTGACCGCAGAGCCATACTATGGTGCTCGACGATGGCTATCGTTCGGCTTCTTCACCATACAGCCGTCAGAGTTTATGAAACCCGCATTCGTCCTGCTCGCAGCTTCCTTGCTCGCGCGACACTTGCAAAGCGACCGCAAGAGTATTTGGCTACTCGCTACCTTGACGCTCTACGCGCCCCTCGCCATATTGCTGTTCTTGCAGCCAGATATCGGGCAGCTGCTTTTGATAACTATTAGCCTATTCAGTATGTGGTTCGTCGTAGGTATGTCGCCTCTCGCTATGATTTGTTGGGTTATAACTATGCCGCTACTCGCAATTACGCTGTATAAGATGTTGCCGCATGTGGCGGAAAGGCTAAACGCCTTTGTCCAAGCAGCATCACAATCCGGCGCAATGCCAGGCGAGCAAGTATACATGGGCTTGCAGCTGTTACGCGAAGGCGGACTCTTCGGAAAAGGTTTGGGGATAGGAAAGGCAGCCTACAGGCTCTTCGATCCGCAAAGCGATTTCGTCTTCGTATCCATCGGCGAGCAGCTTGGGGTGGTGATAGCACTGTCCGTAGTGCTCCTCTATGCGAGCATCGCTTGGCGTGTGGTTATGCGTGCTCGACGCATAGAAGAGCCTTTCATATTACTCGCAACTACTGGCTTGTTGGCGCAGGTGATATGTCAAGCCGCAATCAACATCTCGTCAACCTTGGGGCTGATACCCCCGAAGGGAACTACGCTGCCGTGGATCTCCGCAGGTGGTTCTAGCCTATTGGCACTTGGTATAACGCTCGGATGCTTGTTGTGCCTCACGCGATCGAGCGAGCACGCATACCAGCATAAGCGGGGGTAGGGGCAAACTATGATAAGGGGTAAGAGAAAATCTAATAAGCAAAGTAAGATGGTCGTGGTGGCAGCAGGCGGAACTGGTGGGCATATCTTTCCCGCTACAGCGTTCGTCGAGGTGTTGCGTCAATTCCCTTCCTATAAGCTCGCCTTGATTAGCGACAAGCGAGCATTGCCGCTGGGCGGCGCATTGAAGCGGGTAGACTTTCATCGAATATATGCAGAAGGCGTGAGCGGACGCTCGCGGATATGGTTGCCGATAGCCTTCGCTTTGTTGTTCGTAGGTTTTTTGCAGTCGCTATATATCTTGCGCAGAACGCGACCAGATGTGGTCATTGGATTCGGAGGCTATGCCGCTCTGCCGCCAGTGCTCGCGGCAAACTTGACGCGTGTGCCAACAGTGCTACACGAACAGAACGCGGTTTTGGGCAGAGCAAATAGGCTGTTGTTGCCAGGTGCTGACAGAGTAGCACTGTCCTTTCGCGCAACGCGCTACCTCGAAGGCTCCGTTCGTAAGGGGTTGGCTATTTGGACCGGAAATCCCGTGCGGAAAGCTTTTCGTAAGATGGCAGCACAGCCCTACAAGGCTATCGGTGGTGATAGCTCTACTATAAGGTTGTTGGTGCTCGGAGGTAGTCAGGGTGCGAGCGTCTTCGGTACATGCGTTCCGAAAGCACTCGCTTTGTTGCCGAAAAAGTTGCGTGCTCGCTTGCAGGTCTGCCAGCAAGTGCGAGCCGATCAGATAGTGGAGGTACGAAGATTCTACAAGGATTGCGGAATTAACGCAGAGACTAACCAATTCTTCTCGAACATCGCAACGCGTATGGCGTCCGCACATTTGCTCGTATGCCGAGCGGGAGCTACTACACTCGCAGAGTTGGTAACTATAGGGCGTCCAGCTGTGTTGATCCCATATCCGCACGCCATCGATGATCACCAACGCGAAAACGCTCTAAGAATCGTGCGGGCAGGCGCCGGCTGGATGATGCCAGAGGAAACCCTGTCGCCAGAAATGCTGTCGCGGAAAATAGCAAGTTTGTTAGAGCACGCAGAGTTTCTAACTATAGCTGCAAGGTGCGCGCGTAAGTTAGCTCATAAAAACGCTGAACAACAGCTCGTCAATGTAGTTAAAGGGTTGCTCGATGGAGAAAAGCACAAAAATTCGCAGAAAAAGGCGAGGGCTTAAAGCATGAAAAAGTCGTTGCAAGTTTCTAATAAGCAAACCTCTGACAAGCAGGTTTCTAACAAGCAAGCCTCTAGTAGAACAGCCATTACGCAACTCGCGCCGCCAGTAGCGGTGACGCATGGATTACCTGGCGGATTACCTGGCGGATTACCTGGCGGATTACCTGGCGGATTATCTGGCGATGCGCTAACCGCGTCCTTGGCTAAAGGGCTCTCGCCGCAGGGGATCGTCCATTTTACTGGAATAGGCGGTATCGGAATGTCCGGCATCGCAGAGACCATGTGCAATCTAGGGTTTTGCGTGCAGGGTAGCGACCGCTCCCATAACGCTAATATAGCACGCCTGCAAGAGCTCGGCGTCAAGGTTGTCGTCGGCGAAGACCTCTCCGCAGTCGAGCGTGCATCCGTGTTGGTATACTCATCGGCAGTGCGCGAAGATCATGTCGAACTACGCCACGCGCGCGAACTACGAATTCCGATCGTGCGGCGGGCTGAAATACTCGCCGAACTCATGCGATTTAAGACCACAGTGGCGGTCGCCGGAACGCACGGTAAAACTACTACTACATCGCTGGTAGCGACCATGCTAGAAAGCTGCGGCTTAGATCCGACTGTGATAAATGGCGGTATCATAAACGCCTTCGGCTCTAACGCGCGCAAGGGAGAGAGCGCTTGGATGGTCGTCGAGGCCGACGAATCAGACGGCTCCTTCCTACACCTACGACCAACAATAGCAATCGTTACAAACATCGATCCAGAACATCTGGAGAACTACGACGATTTCGATCATCTGCGACTTAGTTTCCGTGATTTCGTGCAAAGCATCCCATTCTACGGATTTGCCATCCTATGCGTAGACCATCCAGTCGTCCAAAAACTAGTAGGCGAGGTAGATGATCGTAGAATACTAACATACGGCTTTAGTCCGCAGGCGTTATACAGAGCCTCGGATGTGCGCATCGACCCCGCTGTAGGCATGCGCTTTTCTATCGAGGTCGCAGACGAGGCGCGCGAGTGTAGCATCAAAAACATCGCGCTACCCATGTTTGGCGAGCATAATGTCTTGAACGCCTTGGCAGCCAGTACGCTCGCTTTGCGGTTAGACCTACCTCCAGCCTCGATAGCGCAGGCGTTGGAAAACTTCAAGGGCGTAAAGCGTCGATTTACTCAGTTAGGAGTGTTGGCAGGAATAACAGTCATCGATGATTATGGACACCATCCCGTCGAGATTGCCGCTGTCTTGAAGGCAGCTCGTCCGCTAATCAAAAAGGGTGCTCGATTGCGAGCAATATACCAACCCCATCGATACTCGCGATTATCTAGGCTGTTCGAGGATTTTTGCAGATGCTTCAACGACGCAGACCAGCTCTATGTCACTCCCGTATATGCTGCCGAAGAAAAAGCCATCGAAGGTGCGAGTAGCCAAAACTTGGTCGACGGCTTGCGAACTTGCGGGCATCGAGATGTGCGATACACGGCGTCCATAGAGGAGGTCACCGAAGGCTTGTTAGAGCAGGCGGGGGAGGGAGACTATATCGTCTTCTTGGGGGCTGGGTCGATAACGCAATGGGCGCAAGAATTCTTCAACTCCTTACAAAAATATACTTTGCAAAAACATACCAGCGAGCAAAAGCCTAAGACAGCAGAAGGTTGGGCGTGATGAAATATATTCGGCAATACAAAAATGGTGCAATGGATAGTATAAGCGGTGTTGCAACAGCTGGAGCGACTGGTCGGGGGTTCTTGCCCTCTGACCTATCGTTACCTCCTTGTCGTGGTAAGATAACTCGTAATGCCGAGCTGGCGCGCCGCGTGTGGTTTAAGTGCGCTGGGCTCGCTGATATCCTCTTCGAGCCGAAGGACGAGGAGGATTTACTCGAATTTTTGCAAAAAGCTCCGAAAATGCCTATAACCGTACTCGGTGCTGGCTCTAATGTGCTGATCGCCGGCGCGGGCATAAGGGGGTTGGTCGTAATACTATCTGTAGGGTTCGCGCATAAGGCTATCGATGCGCAGGGGCGTATTACAGCAGGCGCGGCGTTGGGAGATGGTGCGCTTGCGCGGTTCGCTCATAGGAATACTCAAACAAATACTCAAGCAAATACTCAAGCAAATACTCAAGCAAATACTCAAGCAAATACTCAAGCAAATGCCAAAGAAAATGGGCAGTCGCGTACAGGCTTAGAGTTCTACGCAGGAATACCAGGTACCGTAGGTGGTGCCGTTCGTATGAACGCTGGCGCAGAAGGCGTAGAGACAAAAGACCGTTTGCTAGACGCTCGCGTTATCGACTATCGCGGAGATACTCCCATATTGCGCGAGATGACCAGAGATGAGCTGGGCTTTCGTTACCGTGGTTCTGCAATAAAGCCAAGGATGATCGTCATAAGTGCTCGCTTTGAGACTAAGCCAGAAAGTGCAAAACTCGTAGCAGAGCGGATGGCGGCTATACGCCTATACAGAGCGCGCGCTCAACCGATTACAGAAAAAACGGGAGGCTCAACATTCAAAAACCCTGATGGCGAGAAAGCTGGCGAGAAGGTCGGCGAGAAAATTGTTGATAAAGCTGCTAATGAAAAAGCCTGGCGTTTGATCGAAAAGGCTGGAATGCGCGGCGCGCGTCTAGGCGGTGCAGAAGTGTCTCGCAAGCACTGCAACTTCCTCATCAACCGAAATGCCGCTAGCCCGGAGGATATAAAAGCACTAGCGGAAAAAGTACGCGAGCAAGTGGCAAAAAAATGTGGGGTTAGGCTCGAATGGGAGATCGTGCGGTTAGGCTGGAGTGACCATAGTGGCGAGCAGAGGGGTGAGCTGAGGGGTGAGCAGAGAAGAGAGCAAGCGCAAGGTGGCTCTGATGGTAGATAAACTGCTAAAGGCAAGCCAAATAAAGGACAAGCCATTGGATATTCTAGTAATACTAGGTGGAGTCTCGCCCGAACACGAAGTCTCTCGCCAAACAGGAGAAGCCTGCGCTCAAGCTCTGCGCGCGCGCGGCTACGACGTCCGCATCTTCGACTGGCGCAACCGAGATGTTCGTGAATTGTTACAAGCCTTGCTCCCACAGCCAGACCTAGTATTCAACGCCCTACACGGGACTTGCGGCGAGGACGGTTGTCTCTACGGATTGCTCGAATGCTGTGCGATACCCACAACGCATTCGGCAACGCTCGCCTCCTCTATCGCGATGGATAAGATGATGACAAAAAGACTGCTACAGCCCACAGGGATACGATTCCCAGATAGCGAAAAATTGAACGCCGATAGCTTGCTAAAGTTAGGAGAAGAATATACTCTCGCCCATCAACCTTATCCCGCGCCTTACATCGTAAAGCCGATCGCGCAAGGCTCTAGCGTCGGAGTGCTGCGTGTGCTTACAGATAGCGAGAAACCGAGGTTGACCAGCGAATTTCCGATGATGGTCGAACGATACATACCAGGGCGCGAGTTTACCGTAGGTGTCTTTCAACCCAGCGGCGAGCCGTCAAGAGCCTTGGGTATTACCGAGATCGTAGCGAGCGCAACCGAATTTTACGACTACAACGCAAAATATAACAAGAAGCTCGCGGCAAAGCATATCTTCCCAGCAAAGTTAGAGGCAGGTCTAGCAGAGACTATGTGCAATTGGTCTAAACTGGCGCACGAGAGCTTGGGATGTAAGGTGATCAGCCGTTGCGATTTTCGTTACAATCCGCAACAGGCAGAGGGTGAAAACTTGTACATGCTGGAGATAAACACTCACCCTGGCATGACGGATATGTCGCTAGTACCAGAACAAGCGCGAGGAGCAGGGATAGAGTTCGAGGAGATGATAGAAACGCTCGTGCTCGATGCTTGGCATACGAGAGCAAGGGATACTAGAGCAAGGGATATTAGAGCAAGGGATATTAGAGCAAGGGTTGGGACTTCTCAAGGGAGGCAAGCATGAGAAAGCGTGGCTCTTGGCTACTCAAAGGGCTATGCCTCTCGTTAGCTCTCGCCATGCTTTCGAGTGCACTGCTCTGGGGTTGGCAACGACCGTTTGAAGCCTTGGCACAGAGGTCGGGTTTTGTCTTGCGAGAAATACGAATACACGACCGATCTCGAAGCGATAAGCAAGAGTTGCTAAAGGCTATGCGTTTGCAGATCGGAATGAGCATGGCGGCTACCTACCCTAGCCAATTGCGCGAACGCTTGTTGGAGCTACGCTGGGTCGCAGATGCGAGAGTTCAGCGTTATTGGTCAGGCTTGCTCGTCATAGCCTTGCGCGAACATAATCCCGCAGCTCTATGGCAGAACGGTGGGAGCTTGGTGCCTATTAGCAGCGATGGGATACCGATCATTACCGACGGATTCACCCCGTTTGAGAATCTATTCCAAATATCTGGCGAAGAAGCTCCAGCGAGACTCGAGGAGTTGTTGCAGATCATCGCGCATTGGCCAGAGCTACACGGACATATCTCGCAGGCGCATTTGACAAAGCAAAGGACTTGGAACTTAACATTACGCACCGGTACTAAAGTCTTGCTGGCATTCGATCCCTTGTTGCGAAATGTGCTGCAACTCTTAAGACTCGAAAGGCATTACGGGATCCTAGACGCTCCTCCGATGGTCATAGACTTGCGCGCTAGCGATCGCGCAAGCGTGCGCGCAATATCCGAAGACGCAAAAGCCTTGGTGATGAAAATGAGAGATGGGCAATGAGAAAAATAGACGCAGAACTCGCTATCGTAGATATGGGAAACTCCAAGCTCGCTATGGTCGTACCAGATGCAGACGCTATGACGCGTGCTGGCGAGCTAGCGGCTCAGGCTATATGCAAAGCAACTGTAGAAGAGAGGGTAGTTCTACATAAAGAAGTAGCTGGGCAAGAAGGTAGGGAAGATGAGGTAGTAGAAGATCAGCGTGCGCAAGCATTGCTAAAAGTACGCGAGCGCGCAGAAAAAAAATCGCAACAAAGAGTACGTAAGGTCTTGTTGCTCGCAGCAGAGCCAGAGTTGCAAGCAGTCTCTCCGCAAGTAGCCTCGCCACAAGCAACGCGGAGAGAACAAGAATTGCAAATGGGTTTGCAACAGGCGGTTTCGCAAAAAAAATGGAAAAAATTAAACCCAATCGCGCTCGATCGAAACAAGCGACCTCTCGCTCTATACGCAATGCCGAACGAGAGGTGGAAGGCATACGAGCGTATCGCCTATTGCGCGGGAGTGAAAATCGTAGGGTTCATATTCCCAGCCATAGCCGTAGGCAACGCTTTGATCACGCAAAACTATAAGCATCCAACAAGGCAAGAAAGGTTAAAACAGTTCCCTGAAAGTTTCATCGTACTAGACCTAGGTGCTCGATACATTAGCATAGCGATGTTTAACGATGGCTTGCCTTGCGCAATCGCTACTATCGAGTTCGGTTCACAAAAATTTAACGAGGCTTTGATAAATGCCTTCCAGCTATCGAGCAAGAGAGCAGAGCAACTGAAATACTCATTGTGCTTTTCCGAAAGCTTACTCGACGCCTATAGCGATGCTATAACTAAACAGAAAAATAAGGGGGTAGATGAAATCTCGAGTGGGTTAACGGAAAAACATTACGAAGAGGCAGTTGAAGTGCAGCGCATATTCCCTCGCAACATAAAAGTGGCTCGCAACCCGCTCGCGCAAAGAAAAGACGCGCAAGGGGCCGAACGAATCCTCGCGCCGATTTACGAAAAGGCAATGCAAAAGGTCGTTCGTACGATCGAGTATCTCGCTCCACGTTTCTCGAAAAATGCGCCAGTCTATATGTGCGGTGGTGGGGCCGCTATCGCAGGCATACAGACGTTAACAGCGCATCTACTCAAAAGGTGCGTCTTTCCAGCTCTATTGCCTCGCGTTACAGGTAGTGCTATCAGGGCACCGATACATAGTATAAGCGCGCTCGCCGCTTTGTTCGCGATAGGTGGGGGACACTCCGAAAATAAAGTAAGAAAAAATCCAAACCCAGTACAAGCTCAACAATTTAACTTCTCACAGCACAGTAGCTCCAACGAAAATCTCGAAAAAACGAAGATAACGGACGATGTGGAAAATAAACTAATGGTCAATGCAAGAGGCAATGAGGTGAAGACACATGCTTAAAAACCTATCCGTTCCCGGAAGGGATGTCGAAGAAAACCTACCTTCCATAAAAGTGCTAGGCGTCGGTGGAGCCGGCGGCAACGCCGTAGACAATATGATCGCGGGGGGGATGAGTGGCGTCGAATTCCTTATATGCAACACTGATGCACAAGCATTACTAAAGTCTCGTTGCGAACATCGATTGCAGTTAGGAGAGGAAGTAACTCAAGGCTTGGGCGCAGGATGCTCGCCAGAGATAGGCAAGCAGGCAGCAGAAGAAAACGAAGATGAAATACGCGCATACCTACAAGACGCGCAGATGGTCTTCCTCGCTGCAGGTATGGGTGGGGGAACTGGCACCGGTTCAGGTCCAGTTATCGCTAGAATCGCAAAAGAATTAGGTATATTGACCGTCGCTGTAGTGACGACACCGTTCTTGTTCGAAGGAAAACAAAGACGCAGGGTCGCTGAAAAAGGCGTCAAAGAAATAGAGGCAATCGTCGATACCATCTCGGTCGTCAACAATCAAAGTCTATTTTGTATTTCATCCGATAGCACAAAAATACAAGAAGCCTTCGCAACCGCCGACGAGGTGCTCGCCTCAAGCGTTCGTAGCATAACAGATTTGGTGACTAGACCAGGGGTGATAAATCGAGACTTCGCTGATGTACGATCGGTTATGGCGAATGGGGGGCGCGCCTTGATATCAACAGTCGAAACTGAGGGCGAAGATAGAGCAGAGCGCGCGGCTGAGGCGGTCGTGCTTAATCCTCTGCTCGAAAAGGTCGATATCGCTACCGCGCAAAAATTGTTGATACAGGTAGTCGGCTCTGGAGACCTGAAACTCTTTGAGGTGCAGGAAATAGTCGATAGAATCGAAGAGGCTGTGGAAGGTGAGCCATCCGTAGCCTTTGGATACTCCCTCGATAAAGAGCTCAAAGATAGGCTGCGCGTATCCGTCGTCGCAACTGGTATAGAGAATCCAGACGAAGACAGAGAAAGTCATAGCGTCGATGAAAAAAATGCACTCAAAGATGTCGATAGAGCGGCTATGTGGTTCGATACGCATCAACGCTCTAGGCGTAAAGAACGCGAGCATGACCAGCAAGCGCAAAGCGATTTGCCACACGAAAAACAAAATAGCTCGATTGTTAGAAACGGTGAGGTTCTTCAGAATGGTCGAAAAAATGCGGCACCAGCAAGGGCGCAAGGAAGTGGGCAATTCCGTAGCGAATTGCACCAGCGCATGACTAGCCAAGCTACAGCGCAAGCGCATAATGCTAGCGTAAAAAACCTCGCGGGCAAAAATAACAAAGATGTTGGCAAGAATAACTACAAGCCAGTCTACAAAAATGACGACAAAGGTATTGAAAGGAATCTAGGGAATGGGAGTGATAAGAATGTCGGACTCAAACAAAGCGTGTTGGAGGTGATGAAAAACTTCATAGGGATTAAAAACGGAAACCTACCGCCAGCCTCTCCTGTATATCTACCGCGCTACGAGTCGGAGACGACCTCGCTACCCTTTGTCGAGCCGACAGAGCCGAGGGCTGGTGGGTTGCTCGCAAAGCAGCAACAGCAAAACGGCGAGGCAGATAGTCAAGTTGGGCTCGATGCAAACGGTGGGCACAATATACCCATACCGGCTTTCTTGCGAAGGCAGAGGGATTAGGGTTATTGGGGACTGATAGACTCTGGCGACTTAGGCGGTTGGGGTGAATAGGGTGGTTCAAGAAAAAAGAAAAAAAAGAGGCTGAAAAGTGCAAGAAAAGCGGATGAGGGGTGCTAAAGCAACATAAATCCACGAGCTTGGCTTTTGGGTCGTAAAAAGACTATAAATAAGTGCTATGAGTAAGCTAGATGTTGCACTGCTACGCCATCCAGAAAAGCGAAGTATCAGTGATGCTCCGCTGTTGGCTCGTCCATCTTGGATTCGTGGGAAGTCTCCCACGCGTTCGTATAGCGAGACGCGTTCGGTCTTGCGAAAGCGCGCCCTGACGACAGTATGCGAGGAGGCTGCATGCCCGAACATCGGCGAGTGCTGGGCAAAAAAACACGCAACATTTATGATACTCGGTGCCGTTTGCACTAGAGCTTGTGCGTTTTGCAATGTAGAGACCGGAAAGCCAAAGGGGATAGACTTAGGCGAGCCATACCGAATAGCAAGCGCGGTCAAGGAGTTAGGGCTCGCGCATGTCGTGATTACATCGGTCGATAGAGACGATCTCGAAGATGGCGGGGCTAAACAATTCCGCGCTTGCGTCTTGGCAATACGTAGCTCTACGCCACAAGCAACGATAGAAATCCTAACGCCAGACTTTCGCAACAAGCCAGACGTTATCGATATATTGTTGCAAGCACCAGCCGATGTCTTTAATCACAATATCGAAACGGTGCCAAGGTTGTATCCAAAAATTCGACCAGGTGCTCGCTATTTCACTAGTCTCGAACTGTTAGCGCAAATGAAAAAGCGTAACTCGCAAGGTTTTACTAAATCCGGAATGATGCTCGGTTTGGGAGAGAGCAACGAGGAGGTCTTGCAGGTCATGGACGATCTCAGGGCTGCAGATGTAGACTTTATTACTATAGGGCAATACCTACAGCCAACGCCACGGCATGCGGGCTTGCAGCGTTATGTTTCTCCCGCAGGGTTCGCTCGATTCGCTGATATAGCTAAAGCCAAGGGCTTCTTGATGGTCGCTTCTTCTCCCATGACGCGCTCCTCATACCACGCCGGCGATGATTTTCGCGCGTTGAAAATAGCTCGCGAGCAAGCGCAAGCGCAAAACTAAGGCTGCGTAAAGTAGTTAGTCGTAAGTATCTATTCTGGGATATGCTACGAGCGATACTCTATAACGCTTAGTGCCTCTTTTTCTATGCCTTGCTTCCATAAACTCCGCCACCTATCGCATAGTCCAGAATTGCTACTCAACATAGTGTTGGATGTCGAGCGATACCCGCAATTCCTGCCTTGGTGTCTCAACGCTGAGGTGC
>JABABG010000088.1 GCA_014238315.1 Alphaproteobacteria bacterium | reverse complement strand
GACAGCTCTCGCGCACAGCCCTCACCAGCTAGCCTTGGTAACGCCCGGTAGTAATCCGTTCGAGGCGAGCTCTCGCAGTATGATACGCGAGATGTGAAACCTACGATAGTAAGACCTCGCCCGTCCAGTCGCGACACAGCGGTTTTGATAACGCGTCTTGCTAGACGAGCGCGGTAAGGCCGCTAGCTTAAGTTGCGCCTCGAACCTTTCGTCGATAGGAAGGTTGCGGTCGCGCACGATCTTGCGTAGGAGCGCGCGCTTCTTCGCGAACGCCGCTACCTTACGACCTATCGCGATGTTTCGCTGAGTAGTTCCTTTCCGAGCCATATCTTCTTTCTCCTTAGTGCGACCTTATAGCACGACTAGCTTGTTGCGTGGATATTTTACAATTGCGTATGCCGAGTTTGTCATGGAATCTAGCCCTTAGCAGCAACGAATGGGAAGTTGAATCCCTGTAGCAGTGCCAGAGCTTCCTCGTTTGTGTTAGCGTTAGTGCATACGACTACATCGAGTCCGCGTATTTTGTCGATTTTGTCGTAGTCTATTTCTGGGAAGACGATCTGTTCGCGCAAGCCTAGCGCGTAGTTGCCTCGACCATCGAAGCTCTTTCTCGACAGACCGCGGAAGTCCTTGACCCTAGGCAAGGCGATGGTTATCAAGCGGTCGATGAACTCGTACATGCGTGCCTTGCGTAAGGTTACTCGGCAGCCGATCCCTTGCCCCTGCCTTAGTTTGAAAGCCGCTATCGCATTTTTCGCGCGCGTTGTGACTGGCTTTTGTCCCGCGATCCGCTCTAGCTCTGCCATCGCGTGCTCCAAGTTTTTGCGGTCCGCCACAGCCTCGCCTATGCCCATATTCAAGCACACCTTATCGAGACGCGGAGCCTGCATGATGTTTTTGTACGAGAACTGTTCGACCAGCTGCGGTCGGATTTTCTCCTCGTAGAGCAGGCGGAGGCGCGGCGAGTAGTCTTGCTCGCTGCCTTTACTATTTTTCTTACTATCGTCTTTACTATCAGCCATCGCGCTTGTTTTGTGGTTAGTTTGGAGTCGTTGTTAGAGTCGTTCTCGCCAAGATATGCTACTTGGCTATACTACTTGGCTATACTACTTGACCAGACCTTTTGGCGAAGCGGACTTTCTTGCCGCCCTCGTGGCGAAACCCTACTCGCACCGGTTTCCCGTCTTTCGGATCGATACACATTAGCACCGATAGAGGTAGCGGCATTTCTTTTTCGACGATGCCTCCATCGCTATCACGAGTAGGTTTCGTGTGCCTCTTGACACGATTGACGCCATCGACTATCGCCTTCGCGCGCGCAGGCATCACGCGCAAAACCTCGCCCTGAGCACCCTTATTGCGTCCAGAGCGCACATACACCTTGTCACCCTTGCGTATTTTTGCTGCCGACATTAGATGACCTCAGGGGCTAGAGATATTATCTTCATATACTTTTTGGCGCGCAACTCGCGCACGACCGGACCGAAGATTCGAGTGCCGATAGGCTCGCCGCTTTTATTCACGAGCACCGCCGCATTCTGGTCGAAGCGGATAACCGAGCCGTCGCGCCTTTGCACTGGATACGCGGTTCGCACGATAACAGCCCTCAACACCTCGCCTTTTTTCACACGCGCTCGCGGCAAGGCGTCTTTGACCGCAACGATGATGACATCGCCAACGCTCGCGACCTTGCGCTTAGAGCCTCCCAAAACTTTAATGCACTGCACGCGCTTAGCACCAGAGTTGTCGGCGACAGCCAGCTGGCTCTGCATCTGTATCATTTCTCGCCCCCCACGTTATTCTCCTCTGGGATAACCTCCCAAGTCTTTCTTTTAGAGACTGGTCTGCATTCGCGAATCCGCACCTTCTGCCCGACCTGCACGAGGTTGCTTTCATCGTGCGCCATGAATTTCTTCGACAAACGCACGACCTTTTTGTACAGAGGGTCGCGCACGCGCCGCTCGACGAGCACCGTTATAGTCTTGTCGTTCTTGTCGGATACGACTTGTCCCTGCAAAGTGCGCCTAGGCATTATTTACCCCTGGATTTACCCCTGGATTCACTCCTGGATTTACCCTTGGATTTACCCTTGGATTTACCCCGTGCTTCATTCCTGCCTCGCTAATCTCTTCTTTCATTTTTTTGCCCTTATTTTTTGCCGTTGCAAAGTCTTGATACGAGCTATCTCGCGCCTTGCCAAGCGTAAATTGTGAGGAGCCTCAAGCTGCCCCTGCGCTTGTCGAAAACGCAGGTTGAACCTCTCGCGGCGTAAGGAGATGAGCTGCTCCCTAAGCTCATCGTCGCTCTTACGCTTGAGCGCATCGAAGTGCTTGTTGATCGGCTTCTCTTTTTTTGCGCCAGCGCTAGCACTGCCATTAGAGCTGCTCTCACTCATAGCCTGCCCCCCTCTTGAACCGCCCGAGCGACCACCTTAGTTTCCACCGGCAGTTTTGCCGATGCCAAGATCAGAGCCCTCACAGCGACAACGTCCGCCACCCCGTCCATCTCGAACATTATCCTGCCAGGTTGGACCCTGCAAGCCCAGAACTCTGGCGAGCCCTTACCCTTGCCCATCCGCACCTCTATAGGCTTCTTCGATACTGGAATATCCGGAAAGATGCGTATCCATATTTTTCCCTGCCTGCGGATATGCCGCACGATTGCGCGTCGAGCAGCCTCGATTTGCCTCGATGTTATGCGCGCGCTAGAGAGCGACTTCAAGCCGTGCGAGCCGAAGTTCAGCCTGCTACCGCCCTTCGCTACTCCGCGAACTCTGCCTTTGTGCACCTTGCGGTGCTTGGGTTTCTTCGGTATCAGCATGGCTCTATTCGTTACTCTATTCGCGTTGCTCTATGGTTTAGGAAAGGTTAGCCTTAGCCGTACTGCCATTTTTCTTCGCACCCTCGGTCGGGTCGTAAGACATTATCTCACCCTTGAATATCCAGACCTTAACACCGCATACGCCGTAAGTAGTCATCGCGCTAGCCGCGCCGTAGTCGATATCCGCGCGCAATGTATGGAGTGGCACTCGTCCCTCCCGATACCACTCCATGCGAGCGATTTCCGAGCCACCCAACCTGCCCGAACAATTTATGCGGATACCCAATGCGCCCATGCGCAAGCTGTTTTGTACCGCGCGCTTCATGGCTCTGCGGAAAGCGATGCGCCGCTCTAACTGCTGAGCGATGGTCTCGGCTACCAGTTTCGCATCCAGTTCGGGTTTGCGTATCTCCTGTATGTTTAGCGACACATCCATGCCGATGTATTTTTTTAGCTCGGCGCGCAACTTTTCAATATCCGCGCCTCGCTTGCCAATGATAACGCCAGGGCGCGCCGAGAAGATCGTCACCGAAGGATTCTTAGCGGCTCGCTCGACCAGTATTTTCGAGATGCTCGCCCCCTTCAGCGACTTGTAGAGGTAGCGTCGCAACGCCAAGTCCTCGTGTAGCAACTTAGCGTAGTCCTTGCTACCAGCATACCACCGCGAGTCCCAGCCTCGATTTATGCCGACCCTAAAGCCAATCGGATTTATCTTCTGTCCCATTCTATCGTTCCTTATGCTCTTTCGTCTTTTTCTTCGACGACGATGGTAATTGCGCTGAAGTCCTTGATGATAGGCGCCGCGCGTCCTCTGGCGCGAGGGCGGAACCTGCGCAAGCGAGCAGACTTCCCGACCCAAGCCTCCTTGACGACCAGCTTATCGACATCTAGCTGCTTGTTGTTTTCCGCATTCGCGATGACCGAGCGCAGTAGCTTAAGCACCGAGCTTGCGATGCGGCGTCTAGAAAAACGTAGTTCTTGCATGGCGCGCTCGACCGGTTTGCAACGGATAGACTTCGCGACATCGTTCAACTTCTGCGGGCTGGTGCGTAGCATCCGTGCTTTGCCTCGGCATTCGCGCTCTCCTTGTCCGTAGCCCACGCGCTTGAGCGCGAGGCTATCGGTATCGACGGCTCCGCTACCGACAGACTTGCTGAGTGCTTTGCTAGTGCTCTTGCTGAGTGCCTTACGACTCCCATTGCCGCCGCCCTGCTTTGGCGCCGAGCCTTTTTTACCTTGCATCGTCTTGCCGCTGTTTTCGTTAGGTTCTTTCTTGTTCATTTTACTCACACGAGCTCTACAGCCTTGCGCCTACGACCTTTTGGCCTTTTTGTCGCCCGCGTGCCCGTAGAAAGTTCTAGTCGGAGCGAACTCGCCGAATTTATGACCGATCATATCCTCCGTTACGAAGACCGGGATGAACTTGCGCCCGTTATGGACCGCGAAGTTCAACCCTACGAACTGCGGCAATATCGTCGAGCGCCGCGA
Source organism: Alphaproteobacteria bacterium (assembly GCA_014238315.1). Taxonomy (GTDB): domain Bacteria; phylum Pseudomonadota; class Alphaproteobacteria; order JABAAW01; family JABAAW01; genus JABAAW01. The sequence continues at coordinate 628 of JABABG010000088.1, read as the reverse complement.
CCAAGTCTTGATCGGGTCCTTGCGACCAGATTCGCGCAACTTTTCAGCCTTTTCCAGCAGGTAACCATCGACAAAAGGTCCTTTCCAAACAGAGCGTGACATAAGTGTTTCTCGCGTTAGTTGTTAGCCGTTGGTTATTAACGCCTACGCCCCCTAGGGCGAATGATCAGTCTGTTCGACGAGAAGTTCTTGCGCGTCTTCTTACCCTTAGTAGACTTTCCCCAAGGGGTGACGGGATGCCTGCCGCCAGAGGTTTTCCCCTCGCCACCGCCGTGCGGATGGTCGATCGGGTTCATAGCAACCCCTCGCACCGAAGGTCTGCGTCCGAGCCATCTCGTGCGTCCCGCCTTACCGAGTTTGGTGTTCTTATTGTCTTGGTTCGAGAGCGTGCCGATGGTCGCCTTGCAGGCACCCAGTATCATTCGCACCTCGCCGCTTTTCAGACGCACTTGCGCGTATCCCTTGTCGCGTCCGACTATCTGCGCGAAGGCACCAGCGGCTCTCGCCAGCTGTCCGCCCTTACCCTCCTTCATCTCGATATTATGCACCAGCGTGCCGATCGGAATCGTCGATAGCGGAGCCGCGTTGCCAGGCTTAACATCTACCTTCTCCGCCGACATAACCTTAT
>JABABG010000003.1 GCA_014238315.1 Alphaproteobacteria bacterium | reverse complement strand
TCAAATCCTGCCGCTCCGATTTGCGCTCCGATTTGCGCGGTAATTTAGATGACCTCATCGTGCACTAAGTTTGTAGCTGCTTGCATAGAGATGTCGAGCGGCACTTCCGTTGCAGAGAATCTCAAAGAGATAGCACTGGCTTTGGCTGCAGCTAAGAGTTTAGGAGCCGATTGCGTATTCTTGCCAGAGTGCTGCAACCTTGTGCAGCGCGATGGTGATGTTGCCTATCGCGAGGCGCGCGTTGCTCGTAAGGATGGCGACGAGCTAAAGGTGGAGCTAGGGGCAGAGTTAGGGGCTGGGCTAGAGGTTGGTCTGCAAGACGAAGTTTCTTTTTTGGCGCAGCTTGCCAAGCAGCACGGGGTTTGGCTACAGGCTGGCTCGTTGGTATTGCGCCATGCGAGAGTTGCTCGCAAGCTGGTAAACCGCGCCCTGCTATTTTCTCCAGACGGCGAGGCAGTAGCCTACTACGACAAGATTAATATGTTCGATGTGGAGCTTCCGCATGGTGAGAGCTATCGCGAATCTAGTAGCTATATTGCGGGTACGCGAGCCACTCTGGCGCGCTTGCCTTGGGGATTATCTGGGGGTTTACCTAGTGGCTTGCCTCAAAAATTGCCTCGTGTGGTAGCGGATAGTGGAGCAGGTGAAGGTGGCTCTTCTGGCGAAAGTTCACGTGGGAACTTGGGTCTTAGTATTTGCTACGACTTACGTTTTCCGCGCCTTTATCGTCATTTGGCGCAATCTGGTGCGATATTTTTTGCCGTTCCCTCCGCCTTCACTAAAGTGACGGGCGAGGTGCATTGGCGGAGCTTGTTGCGCGCTCGGGCGATTGAAAATGGCTGCTTTGTTTTTGCAGCCGCGCAGAAAGGATTGTTGCAAGACGGGCGCGCTTGTTGGGGTAGGTCGATGATCGTCTCGCCTTGGGGTGAGGTTCTCGCTATAAGCGATGAAGAGGCGGGGTAGACGGAGGGGGTAGGCAAAAGGGTAGGCAAAAAGGTAGGCAAAAAGGTAGGAAAGTCGGTTATCATTACTGCCGAGATAGATGTTGCCGAAGTATCCCTAGCTCGCAGGAGAATTCCCGCTCTATTCGCAGAGCGCGACTTCGAGCCTTGTCGTTAGCCCTTGTCGACAATCCTTCTTGTTAGCCCTTGTCGTTAGCCGATATTTATTTATAGGAACCGCGCTCTAATTGCTCCTACATCGAAGCCGCGGAAGTTTACCAGAGGCTTGTTTGCAAAGCTGTCTGCATCGCTAACTGCCAGCAGGTCGAGTTCTTTTAATAGTAGTGCTATTGCGGCTCTTGCGGCACGGGTTGTCCCATCGATGCACTTCAGTGCTACTCCCAACTTTAGCCTTGGTATCACGGCTGTATATACGCCCTCCGCGCCCGATTTTACGGAAAACTCACCGCGTCCTTTTTCCACCATTATGGTATCGGCTTGCCTGCTACCAGCGATGAAGAAGGGCTTGGCGACCGTCGCTTGAAACATCTGCCTCGCGGCTAGGCTAATCTTTTCCAAGGATTGACTATTTTGGGCTTGACTATTTTTTGCGCGCATTAGCGAGCTAGGTTCGCCGAATCGCGCCATTCCCTTTGCCAGCACCATAAGCGGTACGGCGAAGGTAGGAATAGAGCATCCATCGCGTCCGCGAACACCCTCTGTAAGCTCGTGCTCGAAGAAGTGCGAGCATATTTCTCTCACGCGTTGTTGCACCGGATGGTCGTGCTCGCAGTAGCCCTCGACCTCCCAGTTTTGCACGCGCGCGAGGGAGAGCATTGCGCAGTGTTTGCCAGAGCACATGTGATGCGCTGGCAGAGGTTTTTCACCGCATCCTGCTAGCATGCTCGCGCTGTTTTTATCGAGCGGCGCGTGGCTACCGCATTCGAGATTTTTTTCGCTCAAGCCTATTTTTTCGAGCCAGTTTCTAACTTTTTCGACATGCTTTTCCTCTCCGCTATGCGAGCCGCAAGCGAGGGCAACGCATTCCTCATCGAGCGCGAAGCGTGAAGTTGCCTCGCTCTCGGCAAACGCTACGCCTTGCAGCATTTTTATCGATGAGCGCGGGAAGGTGGGGAAATTTTTATCTCCGAAACTTGCGACAACATCACCCTCGCTATTGCATATAACAGCGTTGCAAAGATGGCGGGACTCTACGAGCTCTACATTTTCTCCGCGTGTTATCGCGACTTCTATCTGTGGATGCTCTCCCTTTAGCATAATTTTCGCTCTACCTTGAGTTTGCGTTGGCTCGTTTTGAATGGGTTTGCAAGCTCGCAAGCTCGCCCATTCCACTCGCCCCGAATCCATTCGCCTGGCGAGCAGTTTCCGTCAGACCTTGAGTTATGTTGAAACGCACACTTTCGTAGCGCGCGAATACCATTTGCGCTATTCGCATGCCGCGCTCGATTAAGAAGTCTTTTTCGCCGTGGTTGATCAAGATTACTTTGACCTCGCCGCGATAGTCGCTATCGATCGTGCCAGGCGTATTCAGGCAGGTTATGGCGTGTTTAAGCGCGAGCCCTGAGCGCGGGCGAATTTGCGCCTCGAGGGTTTCTGGCAAGGCGATTGCGATCCCGCAAGGAATGGCTTCTGGCACTCGGGGTTTCAGCAGTATTTTTTCTTCGATCGCGGCACTGAGATCGTAACCGACAGAGCCAGCGGTTGCGCGTTGTGGTAATTGCAAGCCTTTAGCGTGCGGCAATACTCGTAGAGCTATTTCTAGTGTGGCAGGCTCGTGGGTTTCGTTTTTCACTATGCTATTTCCTTCGCTATTTCCTTCGCGCATAAGCTATCCATCTTGAGTTATCCGCCTTGGCTTATCCGTCTTGGCTTATCCGTCATGCTACTTTTTTCTCTTGTCGCACTTATTTTTGACTTTTCCCAATCTTTTAGGCACGCTGCGATTTTATCAGCGATGCGACCAGCGACCGCGAGCTTTGTCATACGCGGCAAGGCTTCAACCTCGCCTTTTTCGTCGAGTATTTGTACGCGGTTAAACTCAGAGTTAAACACGGAGTCGTTCAATACATCGTTGGCGACCAGCCAATCGCATTTTTTTGTTTTTTGTTTTGCTAGCAGATTTTCTTTTGTTTGATAGCTTGTTTCGGCGGCGAATCCTACCACGATTTGCGGTCTTACCCCTTTCGGCAGGCTTGCTATTTCTGCCAAAATATCTCTGTTTTCGAGCAGGTCTATTTTTCCCGCTAGAGTTTTCTTTGCAGGTTTTAGTTTGAATTGCTTTTTCGGACGGAAGTCTGCAACAGCCGCGGCGCATATAGCCACTCGTACTGGCTCGGCTTTGTGTGTTTTCTGCCTCGTTGCATTGGTCAAACAATCGATGGCTGCTCGCGCCATCTCTTCTGCGCTCTCTGTTCGGACAACCTTTATGCGCCGCGATGCTGGCGGCTGCACTAGCGTCGGCCCTGCTACTAGCAGCACTCGCGCGCCGCGTTCTGCGAAAGCCTTCGCTAATGCGTATCCTTGCCGTCCCGAAGATTTGTTAGATATGTAGCGCACGGGGTCGATAGGCTCAACGGTTGCTCCAGCGGTAATCAGGACGCGCAAGCCCTCAAGCTCGTTTTCTTTTAGACAAGCCAATTCGATTTCCTTTGCGATTTCGATAGGCTCGCTCATGCGCCCGAGACCGACTTCTCTACAAGCGGTAAGTCCTATGCAAGGACCTATCATTTTAACCTCGCGTTCTTTTAGCAATGCGATGTTGTACTGCGTTGCGGGGTTTTGCCACATTTGCGGATTCATCGCCGGGGCTGCGAATATGGGTATCTCGCGTTTTAGCGCAAGCAGGGTTGTAGAGCTAAGGTCGTCGCATAGTCCGTGCGCGAGGCGTGCTAAGCCGTTTGCGGTCGCCGGAGCTATCAGGACGATATGCGCCCATCGTGCGAGTTCGATATGCGCCATATCTTCGCTATGGCTGTTTTGCCAAAGATTTTTGCCAGAGCTTTGATCAGCGAACAAGTCCTCGCTCACCGCCTGCTTGCTCGCCTGCGCGAGTTCTTCGCTACTGACAAAACGCGAGGCATTTTTTGTCATCACGACTCGCAAGGCGAATCCTCGCCAGCGCAACTCTCGACATAGTTGCGGAGTCTTGTAGGCGGCGATTCCTCCCATCACGACCAGCAACAAGTTTTTTCTTATGTTTTTCCTCGCATTATATCCTGCGCCTATAGAATGCGCTGCGCCTTGGGGTCGAGAGTCTTTTTGAGCGTTTGCGGACATAAGGCAACTAGAGGCATGGTTTACTGCATTACGCTACCATAGGCGTATCTTATGCTATAGTGTTTGAGAGTAGGGCATACTGGCATCCAGTTGCAATAATTCTTTGAATGTGGCGATGTCGCGCTCCGATACGATTTCTTCTTCGTGCATACCTATAACTACGAGCAAGAGGCAAGGCGTCAACTATAGCCCTAGTAACCCTGCTCTTGCCCGCCCTTTGGCACTCGTGGGCATGCCCGGCAGTGGTAAGAGTAGCTTGGCAGCGGCACTCGCGCGCGCGCTGGGTGTGGATTTTATAGATGGCGATGCGTTGGTAGAACAGCGTAGTGGTATGACGATTAGCGATATTTTTGCGCAAAAAGGCGAGAAGCATTTCCGCAAGCTTGAACGAGATGTCATCGGTGATTTGGCGCGAGCTTGGTCAGAGCAGCGCATAAAGCCGTTTGTTTTTGCAAGCGGTGGTGGAGCGATGGCTTATCTCGGAAGCCGTAAGATTCTCTTGCAAAGTTTTACGACCGTTTGGCTCGATTGTAGCCTAGATACGCTCGCTCGCCGTCTGAGCGTGGCTCTAGTTAATAAAGGTAAGGATAGCGCGAGTAGTGGCGCGCGCGCGCGCGCGGAGGGGGAGGGTGCGAAGGCGAGCGAGGCTCGCACAAAAGTTATCGTCGAGCGTCCGCTTCTCAGGGGTGCAGAAAGTATCGAAGATATAAAAGTGCGCTTGCAACCTCTGCTTGCAGCTAGGCGTGATTTTTACGCTGCGTCCGATAAGCGTTTGCTCGTTGCTGATAGGGATAAGCCGAGTAGACTCGTTGCACGCTTGCGCGAGCTGGTTTGCGCTCATTCCACCCCTCTCACCTCTACCCATCTCACCTCTACCCCTCCCGATGCTCCTGATGGAGAAACGACTATCACTCTCTCGTTGCCCACAACACTACCCTCTTGTAGCTACAAGATTGTTGTCGGCAGGGGATTGCTGGGCAAGGCGAGCGTTATTTTGCAAGAACTTGCAGGTGCAGGGGAGCTCTTCATCGTGGTAGAGCGCAAGCTTATTCACTATGCTGAGGTATTGCGACATAACCTCCTTGCGCAAGGTAGCAAATCGGTAGTGATAGCAATACCTGTTTCGGAAACACAAAAGACCCTGCGCACTGCCGAGCGCCTATGCCAGCGTTTGTCGGAATATGGAGCGGGTCGCGATAGTTTAGTCGTCATCATTGGCGGCGGAGTTTTGTGCGACTTAGGAGCTTTCGCCGCGTCTATTTTCATGCGCGGCATCTCGTTTGCCCTTCTTCCGACTACTTTGCTAGCTCAGGTAGACGCTGCGATCGGTGGCAAGAACGGGGTTAATAGTGCTACGGGTAAGAACATGCTTGGTGCGTTCCGCCAACCGCGGATAGTTTTGTGCGACACGGATTTCCTCACGACTCTTTCTGCTCGCCACATGCGTTGCGGCTATGCAGAGATATTGAAGTATGCGCTTATAGCAGACGCGTCTTTTTTTGCTTGGCTTGAAAAGCATGGTAGAAGCCTGTTAGGAGGCGACTTGAGCTCTCTTCTCTATGCGATTAGCCATAGCGTTCGCATCAAGGCGCGCATCGTCGAAGAGGACGAGCATGAGCTTTATGCTCGGCGTGCTTTGCTGAACTTGGGTCATACCTTCGGTCACGCTCTAGAGAGGTTGAGCCACTACCGTGTTGCGCATGGCGAGGCTGTAGCGTTTGGTTGCCTTCTTGCTTTTCGTTTTGCTCTCTCTATGGGGGTGTGTCCTGCGAGCGATGTTGATAAGCTAGCCTCGCACTTGCGGTTCTGCGGCTTGCCTACGCGCCTATCGGACTTGCCTGTAGACCCTGCGCATTTCGATAGGTTTAGAGATTGTTCGGGTTGGATTTCTGCTATGGGCTATGACAAGAAGCGCCGCGCGGGCGGTCTGCGTTTAGTTTTGCCTAGTGCTATTGGTTGTTGCGCCTTGCAATCTCCGATTGAGCTGAAGGCTCTCTCGACGAGGCTTGCGCCTTTGTTGCGCGGCATATAATTTTGCAAGATATAGTAGGTATAGTCTTATTTTTGCTCAGATATTTTTTAGCGATTTGCTAACGTCGATTTTCATCATAGTTGCACTGATTCTGTTATCGGGTTTTTTTTCTGGAGCCGAGACAGCACTAACAAGCGCGAGCTCTCGGATGCGCGAGCTCGCGCGGCAAGGCGACTGGCGCGCTCGTATAGTCGAAAAGTTGTGTGAGCGTAAAGACTTGTTGCTCGGCACGCTTTTGATAGGCAATAACCTAGTCAACATATTTGCAGCCGCGCTTGCGACCAGTCTAGCGTTGAATTTACTAGGCGATAGCGGAGTTTTTTGGGCTACTCTGATTATGACGATAGCGACAGTCGTTTTTGCGGAAGTGTTACCGAAGAGCTGGGCGTTGGTGCATACGGACAAGATAGCCTTGTTGGTCGCGCCAATTTTGCGTCCTTTAGTCTACCTGTTGCAGCCGGTTACTCGTCCATTGCGCGCTTTACTGCGACTTTTTGGAGCGACTCCAGAGCGTAGCTCTGATGCGCTTCTCGAAAATCGCGAGCGTATCGAGACGATCCGCGGGGCGATCGACACGCATACCCCCATCCTGCACGGAGGTCGTAGGATGTTGCACTCGGTGCTAGACTTAGACGAGACCTCCCTCGAAGATGTTATGACTCACCGCAAGGAAGTCGCGATGGTAGATGCGAGCTGGGACTACGATACGATAGCGCGTTTTGTCGTCGAGAGTGCTTGGACGCGATTCCCCGTCTTTTATAAGAGCGATGACAATATTATCGGCTTGCTACACGCGAAGGCTTTTTTCCGCCGTTGGTATAACGATGGTATTCGTGCGCATGGGCTAGAGAAAGAAGCAACGGATACGAAGTCCTATAACGATTCTTCTAGTCCAGTAGCAGACGAAGTGCCTATTGAAGCCTCTGCTGATAGCTCGCCTGCAGACTTTGTCTCGGCATGGCTTCGCTCCTGCTTGAGTGATCCTTGGTTTGTGCCAGAGAAAACCAGACTCCGCGACCAGCTACGAGCTTTTCAAAAGCGGCGCGAGCATGTAGCCATAGTCGTAGACGAGTATGGCGCGTTTATGGGCATAGCTACCTTGGAGGATGTCCTCGAGCAGATAGTTGGCAACATAGACGACGAGCACGACATAAGCACGCCACAGGAGATAATATCATTAGCCGATGGTAGCCATATAGTCGCAGGTGATGTGCCTTTGCGCACCTTGCGCCGCGAGCTCGGTTGGAACCTGCCAGAAGACAAGGTGGTGACACTCGCGGGTCTCGTTATGCAAGAGGCGCGAGACCTTACGACACAAGGGCAGGAATTCGTCTTCCACGGTTTTCGTTTTCGGATATTGCGCAAGGAGGAAAACCGCATCGCCTCGATTCACGCGCATAGGCTCAAGGGCACATAGGATTAAGGGTAGCTAGCTAGTAGCCACTTAGGCTCTTCGGGCTAGCCTTGAGGTTAGCCTTGGGGTTAGCTCTTGGTTTAGCTACTGAGTCTTTAGGCTATATTCTCTATTTACCTGCTCTCCGACACCCAGCTCTACTTCTTCGAATATTTTTTCTACTACCGCTATGGGGTCTTTCGCTTGGGTTATCGGTCTTCCGACGACGATATGATCGGCTCCCGCGGCGATGGCTTGTTTAGGTGTCGCCATGCGTTTATGGTCTTGGCGTTTATGGTCTTGCGCTGTAGTCCCCTCAGGGCGAATGCCCGGTGCGATGAGAATCGCATCAGGGTATTTTTCTCGTAAAGCAGCTATTTCTTGTCCAGATGCGACCAATCCATCAAGTTTGCCTATTGTCATTGCCAGCTTGGCTAAGGACATTACGACCTCTTGAGCATTCTGCCTGATCCCCAGCTGTCTTAGCTCCGCCTGTCCCACGCTGGTGAGTAGGGTAATCCCGACCAGTTTTGTCGCACGAGCATGGGGGGGCGTTACCGCCAGAGCCTTTAGTAGCGAGATGGACTGGCTATGCACGGACATAAAATCTGCATTTAAATCGCTCAAGGAGCGGACAGCAGCCTCAACGGTGCGCGGAATATCTAAAGACTTTGCATCGAAGAAAATTTTATTGCCTTTATCTTTTAGTTTTTTCGCAAAGGCGATGCCTCCTTTTTGAAAGAACAGCTCCATGCCAACTTTAAAAAAACCAACCTTATCGCTTAGCTTTTCAACCAATGCTCTAGCATCGCTCAGCTCTGGGCAGTCTAGCGCTACGATTAATTTATGTTTATTTTTTATTTTTTGCGAAGAAAGAAGATGTTTTCCTATAGGGTCGTTGGGTTGCTTTAACCTTGCGCGATATTCCTCTAATATTAGCAAATTACCGATAGTATTCTTTTTATTTGGATTATAGGTTTTACACCAACCACCTTCTTTTGAATGCGACCATTCAACGAGTTTCCATGGGTCATATTTTTTAAGTTCATCAGAGAAGAATTTAATCGTTTTTACTTCTTCACGGTTATCATTGGCTACTATGTCTGTAATTCCCTGGAAATCTCTTTCTTTCAAAGGCTTCTTGTCAACTTCTTGCTCTTTTAAGCTATTATAGACAGAGCGCAACACTGGTCCAAGTTGCCAAGCTTCAAAATCTTCGTTAAATAACGGGCACTCTCTGTTTTCGCCAAGAAATGCTAAATGCGAGAAGTATAAAATCTTCTGCAAGGATATATGGGAAATTTTCCAGTTGCACTGCTCGCAGGCGAATTTTGCCGCTTGAATAGGATCAACAGCCATGGCATTTATTTTCCACTACAATAAAGCGCGGAGCGTAACTCAGCGTAGCCCAAAGATACAACTATTTATCTATATTGACAAATAGTTATCCACATAATTGATAAATAGTTATCGACATAGTTATTGCCACTAAAATCAAACTTCAGCGAGTATCGCATCGCCCATCGCTTCTGTAGAAATGGGTTTTTGCGATGTTGCAATATCTGCGGTTCTCAAGCCTCGTGCGAGCACCTTCTCGACAGCTTTTTCGATGCGCGTAGCTAGGTCATCGCGCTCGAACGAGATGCGTAGCATCATTGCGAGGCTCAAAATGGTCGCGAGCGGGTTTGCGATGCCTTTGTTTGCGATGTCTGGTGCGCTTCCGTGTACTGGCTCGTAGAGTGCATTTTGTCGTCCGCTTTTTGCGTCTCGCGCACCGAGGCTAGCGGACGCGAGCATTCCCAGCGAACCCGTTAGCATCGCTGCTACATCTGATAGCAGGTCTCCGAATAGGTTATCGGTTAGTATCACATCGAATTGCTTTGGCTCGCGCACGAGCTGCATGGCGCAGTTGTCCGCGAGGATATGCTTTAGCTCGACCTCTTTGAATTTTTTCGCGTGCCTTTCCGTAACGACCTTACGCCAGAAATGTCCAGTTTCCATTACATTTGCCTTGTCGGCGGAATGGACTATAGCCTTGCGTTTTTTAGCGAGCTCGAACGCTGTGTCCGTTATGCGCGCGATCTCGCCTTCGGAGTATGCTTGCGTATCGACACAGCGCGAGCTTCCGTCTGGCATTCTTTCCATCCCGCGCGGTTGTCCGAAATAGACGCCGCTACTCAGCTCTCGCACTATTAGGATATCGAGTCCTCGCACGAGCTCTGGCCTCAAGCTAGAGGCCTCGGTGAGCGCATCGAAGCAGCGCGCGGGGCGTAGGTTAGCGAAGAGGTCTAGCTCTTTGCGCAAGCGTAAGAGTGCTAGCTCTGGTCTTTTATCCCTTGGTGCTTCGCGATCGAACTGCGGTGCGCCGACGGCTCCTAATAGTATCGCATCGGCTTTTTTCGCTTTTGCCATGACATGCTCTGGTAGGGGGTCGCCTTCTTGCAACCACGCAACACCTCCAACCTGCGCGTCAGAGATCGTAGCCTTGAAGAGCCCGCGCTCGATGAAGGTCTGTAGCACACGGCGCGCTTGCGAGACGATCTCCGGTCCTATCCCATCGCCTGCTAGCAATAGGATAGATGGCATTGCGCCCATCACCGCGTTGCCATTATCAGCCAACTCAGCCTCCGTTTAGCCTTCATTTAGCATCCATTCAGTTGTTCAGCGAATAGTAACTTCGCTCGCAGAGCTATTCGTAGGTGAGTCTTTGGTCATGGCATCTTTCGCTACAGTGTTTTTGCTATAGGATTTTGTAGCCACGGTTGGTTTTCGAGCTGTTTTTGTTCAAACTTTGCTATCGCATCGCTTTTCTCCATAGTGTGCGCGATAGCATCCCTTCCCTCGAGCAAGGATTTTTTACGCTCTGGCTCTATATCGAAGCTAATAGTCCCATCTGGTGTCGATATTTGTTGTTTTTCCAAGTCGATGGAAAATGTAGCGTTAGTACCTCGTGCTGCCTGTTCCATCAATTTTCGCACTTCCAGTTCTGGCAAAATTATTGGCAAGAGTGCGTTTTGAAAGCAGTTATTGTAGAAGATGTCTGCGAATCGAGAAGCGATGATTACCCGAATGCCGAAGTCGCGCAAAGCCCAAGGGGCGTGTTCGCGAGACGAACCGCACCCGAAATTTTCTCCCGTTATTAGTATCTCCGTATTGCGGTAAGCTTTTTGATTGAGTATAAAATCCGATTTTTTTTCCCCGTCAGGCTCGAAGCGCAGGTCGAAGAAGAGGGCATTTCCCAAGTTCTCTCGCGTGATCGTCTTCAAGAATTGCTTGGGTATTATCATGTCCGTATCAACATTGCGCATATCAAGCACAGCCGCGATGCCAGAGACTTTTTTAAATTTCTCCACTACATTATCTCCCGTACATCCGTTAGCTTTCCGCGGATTGCCGCCGCTGCTGCCATAGCTGGGCTCATTAGATGGGTTCTTCCGCCGCGTCCCTGCCGTCCCTCAAAGTTTCTGTTAGAAGTCGATGCGCAACGCTCCTGCGGATTTAGGCGGTCTTCGTTCATCGCCAAACACATAGAGCAACCCGCGTCCCGCCACTCGAACCCTGCCTCTAGCAGTATCTGGTCGATCCCCTCCTTCGCTGCCTGTGCTTTGACAAGCCCTGAGCCTGGCACGACCATCGCGTGGACGGAGTTTGCTACTTTTTTGTCTTTGACGATTTTTGCCACGACTCGCAAATCTTCGATACGCCCGTTGGTGCAAGAACCGATGAATACTTTGTCGATGGCAATGTCCTGCATTTTAGTACCCGCCTGCAAGCCCATATATTCTAGGGCACGGCGCATGGTTAGTTGCTGTTTTTGGTCTCCAGCTGGTTTCGGGACGCTTTCGGTTATCGGCACAACATGCTCAGGGCTCGTCCCCCATGTTACTTGTGGCGCGATATCTTTAGCGTTGAGCGTCTCCTCGCGTTCGTAGTTTGCGTCTTGCTCGGATGCTAGTGTTAGCCAATAGCTACACGCTTTCTCCCATATCTCCCCGCTTGGCACGAGAGGTCTTCCCTTCAAATAATCGAAGGTTGTTTGGTCTGGTTCGATTAGCCCTGCGCGCGCGCCTGCTTCGATAGACATATTGCATATCGTCATCCGAGCTTCCATATTGAGATTACGAATAGCATCGCCTGCGTATTCGATGACATGCCCTGTTGCGCCGGCGGTTCCGATTTTTCCGATAACCGCCAAGATCAGGTCTTTGGCACTTACCCCTAGCTGCAATTCGCCTAGTATTTTTACGCGCATATTCGCGAGGCGTCCAACCCGTAGGGTTTGCGTTGCGAGCACATGCTCGACCTCGGAGGTTCCTATCCCGAAAGCGAGTGCGCCGAACGCGCCGTGCGTTGCGGTATGAGAATCTCCGCAAACGATAGTCATTCCCGGTTGGGTTAATCCTTGTTCTGGTCCTATAACATGGACGATACCTTGCCTGTGGTCGTTCAACGAGAAGAGATTAAGCTTGAAGTCTCGACAGTTTCGCTCTAGTGCTTCGATCTGTATTCGGCTATCGCTATTTTTCACTCCCTCGATGCCGTTCTCGCGGTTTAGGGTTGGCACGTTATGGTCGACCACGGCTAGGGTTGTTTCTGGCCTGCGCACGCTACGTTTGGCTTTCCGCAAGCCTTCGAAGGCTTGCGGGGATGTGACCTCGTGTACCAAATGTCTATCGATGTATAGCAACGCCCCGCCATCGGGGGTATTCTCGATGACATGGCTCTGCCATATTTTGTCGAAGAGTGTCTTTGCCAAGGTACTATCTTATAGCTGTTTTCGAAAATGGTCTATCGTTAGAGTTTTATACGAGTGGGTTTTCTAGCAATCTTTAGTGAATTGAGCTTCGTTGCCTTCTATGCTACTCATCTCGACTTTTTTATAGCTCCCACTTACCGTTCTTGCGCATCGCTAGCTACCATTACCTACGCCAGTTGCTGGCTTTGCATTGTTTTCTTTAAGTTTTTCTGCTTTTTTGCTGACTCGCTCCGTGCGGTCTTCGTGCGCGCGCGTAATATCCTCTGCGATTCTTGCGCGTTTTCCTTGCCGAGCGCGCAGATAATATAGTTTAGCGCGGCGCACTTGTCCCCGTTGCACGACTTCAAGAGTGGCGATGTTGGGACTATGTAGCGGGAAGACCCGTTCGACTCCCTCACCATACGAGCGTTTTCGCATCGTAAAACTGCTACCCAAACCTGCGTTGTGCCTAGCGATACATACGCCCTCGAAAGCCTGTAGGCGTTCGGTCTCCCCCTCGCGTATCCGTACCTGCACGCGCAAGGAATCGCCTGCGCGGAACTTTGGTATTTCTGCGGAGCCACTAGCTTTGCCAGCGCCGCCCTTTAGTTTTTTGCCTTTTTCGCCATCTTTGGCTGGCTCAGAGCTCTCCGAGCTAGCGTTGAGTGCTGCTAACTTTTCTTTATACGCGCGTTCAAATGCTTCGATTTCTGCTGGGCGTGCCATTCTCACCGTCCGATTAGCGATTTTTACTTATGTATTTTATGCAGAGCAAACTGACTACCGTGCTATTCTACCCTTGCCCCTGCATTCTCGTCAAGTTCCTGTTTGCGCAAGTTTCTCTTCGTATTAGCCTTGCTAGGTTATTCTGGCTTGCCTTACAGGAGCACTGTTTCGGAGTCTTGCTTGGGCGTTTGGGTATTTATTTTTCGTTTTTAATATATTTCTGCCATAGCTCTGGTCTTTTTTTGCGTGTTATGCTTTTCGCTTGTATCTCGCGCCAAGTTTGTATTTTTGCATGATCGCCAGATAGTAGCACCTCTGGCACTTGCCTCTCGCGCCATATAGCTGGTCTTGTATAGTGAGGATGCTCTAACAGACCATCCTCAAAGCTCTCGTTTTGAGTTGCTGTTTCGTTTGCGATGGTGCCGTCGAGCAATCTTACGACTGCTTCTATTATTGCGATTGCGGCACAATCTCCGCTTGCGAGAAGGAAATCACCGAGAGATATTTCTTGTAGCTCGAAAGCCTCGATGACCCTTTGATCAACAGCTTCGTATCGTCCGCATAGCATTACTAGCCCAGACGCTGCCGCTAGCTCGCGTACGGTCTTTTGTGTTATGGGTTTCCCGCGTGGCGTTGGGTATATTGCCACTGCGTTCTTTGGGGCGATCGCGAAGGCTTTTTCGAGTGCTTTGGCACAAGGCTCTGCGCGCATCACCATTCCGCCGCCGCCACCGAAAGCCACATCGTCGATTCGTTTTTTTTCAGCAACGAAATCTAATAGCTGCAACGTTGTCATCGTCCATATATTTCGTGTTAGAGCTTTTCCGCATAGAGATACTCCTAACGGACCTGGGTATAAACTTGGAAATAAAGTCGCTATTACGACCGAGTATGGAGCTTGCACTATCCTTACCACGATGCTCGTTTTTTCTTACGCTCGAGGCTCGTTTTGGCACTTTGTGCTTGTTTCTCTACCAGAATTGTTGCCAATTTTTCTGCATACCCTCCGCATACCTCAACGAAACTTTCGGATATACGCGAGACGACATCACGCGAGAAGGGTATAAATACGCGCTCATTCTTACGGTTATATTTAGAGTTTTTTTTTCTATCGGAGGCGTTTTCCTCATTATTTTCTTGGCTATTTTCTTCTGTAATGTTTTTCACTTGCACCTCCAGCAACTCTCCTGCGCCGAAGTTTTGTAGAGTTGCGACCTTGCCGAGCATTTTTCCGCTCTCGTTTCGCACCGGCAATCCGATTAGCGATTGATGGTAGAAGCAATCTTCTTGCAATGGAGGCAAGTCTTTTTTCATTATATATAGCTTTGCTCCGCGCAAGGTTTCAGCTTGCTGTCGATTTTCGCAACCGAGGATTTTTGCGAGGATGCCTTTTGCGCCTTTGTATTGCCTCAAATTGGCAAGCTGGACGAACCCTTCTCCGAGCTCGTCGCAGCGCAACTTTTCGTATTTAGCGATATTTTCTGGTGGTTCGGTGAAGCTTTCAATTTTCACCAATCCGCCTGTGCCGTGCGCTGCCCGCACATGACCTAACAGCACTCGTTCTTCTGGTTTTTTCTCGTGAGCTTCGTCGAGTTTTTCTTCGGCGCGTTCGCGCATACCAATATCTTTCTTTTGCTCCTCGCCCACTCGACAAGATTGCCCGCGAAACTTTGTCGAGGTTGGAGGACTTGTTCTACTCGTCAGCGGCAGGTTTTTCGGCGTCGCTTTGCTTTCCTTCCGCCTTCTCTTCCGTCTTGCCTT
Source organism: Alphaproteobacteria bacterium (assembly GCA_014238315.1). Classification (GTDB taxonomy): domain Bacteria; phylum Pseudomonadota; class Alphaproteobacteria; order JABAAW01; family JABAAW01; genus JABAAW01. The sequence continues at coordinate 8,257 of JABABG010000003.1, read as the reverse complement.
CTGTCTTTTCTTCCGTTTTTTCTTCTTTAGTTTTTAGCGCTGCCTCGCGCCGCTCTAATTCTTTTTTGCGTGGCAATGCTTTTTTAGTTTGTTTTGGTATTTCTGGCTTTTCTCCTATTCCTATTTTATGCAGGAACAGCGCGACACGCCGTGATGGTTGCGCCCCCCTTGCCAGCCAATGTTGCGCGCGCTCACCATCGAGCGTTACGCGTTTGTCCTTCTCCGCGAGGAGTGGATTATAGTAACCGATTTTTTCGATGAACCTCCCATCGCGAGGCATGCGCTTATCGGCTACGACTACTCGATAGAAAGGTTTTTTGCGTGCGCCACCACGCGCGAGGCGAATTGACAAAGACATAAGGGGCTATTCAGAGATGTTTATACGATATTAATTTTCAGGCTCTACGATTTGAATAACGCTATTTTTCTATAGCCTAGTTGAAATGAGAGTCTTTTGCTGGCTTAGCTTGCTTGCTATCTCTAGCGAAACAAACCTCCGACATTCCTTTGTAGCATTTTTTCATCCCAACGCGCCATATTTTTCATGGCTTTCGCGGTACTGATATGATTTTTCAATAGGCGATTAACTTCTACTATGCTGGCACTAGCTCCAGCAGCGATTCTCTTTTTGCGAGATGCGTGTATAATTTTTGGGTTTCTTCTTTCTGCTGGTGTCATCGAGTCTATGATGACTTCTTGTCGCCTCAGCTTCTTTTCGTCGACCATAGATTTGACTCGCGCGTCATTTATTTTACTTTGCATAGCTTTCGGCAAATGCTTTGCGAGCCCTTGTAGCCCGCCCGCTTTACGCATTTGCTGTATCTGTTTTTTATGCGCGTTGAGGTCAAACTTTCCAGTCGTTATGGCTTTTTCAGCTTGTTTCTCGCCCTTCGTTTCCTTTGGAACGGCTTTCTGAATCTTCTCGACGAGTCCCTTTAAGTCTCCGCGCCCAAGTATTCTACTCGCTAGCGCGTTTGGCTCGAAGGCTTGTAAATCGTTTATATTCTCGCCGACCCCTGCAAAGCGTATAGGTTTTTTAGCCGCACTCATCATTGAGAGAGCAGCCCCTGCTCTTGCGTCTCCTTCTAATCGGGTTAGTATTATGCCGCTTATCTTTAATATTTTACTAAATTTTTCTGCGACATTTGCCGCTTCTTGTCCGAGCATAGCGTCAGCGACCAGCAAGGTTTCGCGTGGAGCGAGTATTTTTTCTATTCCCGCTATTTCCATCATAGCTTCTTGGTCTACTTGCATTCGCCCCGCCGTGTCGCATATCAGCAGGGTGTTTTTGCTAGTTGCGCTTTTTTTTGCGAGTTCGGCGAGTGCGATAGCTTTTTCTTGAGGACTTTTAGCGTTATTTTGCGCGAGCTCTGCTTGTCGAAAGATTGCTAGGTTTGCGCGCTGGGCTATTGTTGCGAGTTGCTCTTCTGCGGCGGGTCTTGAGAAATCCAAGGATACGAGCAACGGCTTATACCCTTGTTCTTGCAAGTGCGCTGCGAGTTTTGCCGATGTGGTAGTCTTACCGCTCCCCTGCAAGCCAGTGATCAATATGACTGGAGGTGAGGGTAGTCCAGTTGCGTCTGCCTTTATGCGCAAGGGTTGCTGGCTTCCTTCGCCTAATAACCGCGCGAGAGCACCTTGCGCACGCGCTATGAGTTCTTCGGCAGGATTAATCGCATCCGCGAGTTCTTTTGTTAGCTCGTCTGTGCGCGGAGCAAAATTTTCGAAGAATTCCTTGACCGCGCTCAGAGCTACATCCGCCTCAAGCATTGCGCGCTTTATCTCTTCGCAAGCACCTTGAATATCTTGCTCTCGCAAGGAACCGTGCTTGCGTAAGCCAGCGAAGACATCGCCTAAAGATTGACCGAGTTGATCGAACATTATTTTTCCAGTCCTAAATTTTTGTAGCTCTGAGCTTTCTATCGAGGATTGTAAGGTAATAGTAATCTATATTCTGTATTTTCCTAGCATTTTGCTATGCTTTGTCCATGTGTGAAAGACTAGGATGAAAGCATGAGTGGAGGATTAGCGTCAGACGGAGAAGACGAGCGTTTAATAGAACTTTTTTTAGACGCGCGTTTTGCCGAACGCAATATAGCCACTAACACGATACTCGCCTATCGTTCAGATTTGCGCGCTCTTGCACTTTTTTTATCAACCCTAGGCAAACGTCTCACGACAGCTTCGCGCGAGGATTTGCAAGAATGGTTTAGCCATCTGCACGATGTGCGCGAGTTTAAGTCGTCTAGCTCTGCTCGTAGCTTTGCCGCGCTACGACAGTTTTACCGCTTTATTGTCAGTGAGGGTTTGCTTGCCCATGACCCGACACTGCACATCGAAGCACCTCGCTTGGCGCGTCTTCTTCCGCAAACGCCTAGCTTGCAGGTTATGCGTTTATTGTTAGAAGGTATAGAACGAGAAGCTAGCAGCTCGTCTTCTAAGGCGGATGCCTTACGCCTTCGCTTATTGTTATCCTTATGCTACGGCTCTGGCTTGCGCGTATCGGAGCTTGTCGGGCTAGGTTGCGGGGTTCTCTCAAGGGAGCCGCCCGTTGCGAAGATTCTCGGCAAGGGAGGCAAGACACGCTTTGTCCCGTTATTAGAGAGCACCTTTGCGGCTTACGATTCTTATATGCGCGTTAGGTCTCATTTTATTCCCAAGCATCTTAAGGGTATATCTCCGTATATTTTCCCATCGTCCTCGTTGAGCGGTCACCTTACGCGCCAGCGTTTCGGTCAGTTGTTGAAGGACGCGGCGACTCGTTTTGGACTTGATGCTAGCAGGTTCTCACCGCACAAGTTGCGCCATGCTTTTGCCACGCACTTACTCGCGGGAGGAGCGGACCTACGCGCTATTCAGACGATGCTCGGTCACGCGGATATCTCTACGACCCAAGTCTACACGCATCTACTGGACGAGCAACTACAGCAATTGGTGCATAGCAAACACCCGCTCGCGAAAGATTAGCGGGATGTGCTAGCTTATTTTTATCACTTGCTTGCTGGTCTTCTTTGCAAACAATCTTCTAACGAATAGACGATCTTCTTTGCTACTGCTCGCGGTATAGTCGAGTCGGGTTGCTGACAGTCTTCCATAGAATCTTTAAAAAAATCTATGGTTTTTCGCACGATACGTTGTGGCATCTCGCAAATCTCTTCCGCTGAGGGAACATCGATTTCTCTAAAACGTTTCAAATTAGAGAGGTCTAGATAGCTAGTGTGCCTTAATTTGTGATGCCTTGAAGCATCGCGAGGAAGGCAAGAATTTATTTCTTCGGGAAGAATTTCTATTTGGGTTTCTCTTGTATTATTCGCTTTTAAATACCTTCGGTTAGTATTGACAAAGAAACCAGCAGATTGGTCTGTTAAAACGGCAAGATAAAATTTATAACCCGCACAAGTTCCTCTTCCCTGTTTTCTAGATTGTCTTAAATCGGTGCACCTTATTTTGTAAAAGCAACCTGAGCGCATGCGGTAGTAATTTTATAAAGAAATATAATTAAAATAAGCTAACAAGAAAAGGCGAGGAACTTAGCGTTATCCCTAACTTCTTCAATAATTTCTTGTCTGTGAGGATTGTCATCATCGACCATATCTTCGTAATTCATTATCTTCCCCTCATTATTTTTCCAAGCCTTATCGTGCGAAAGTCTCGACAATTCCGCAAAGCCTTTGTCTTTACAGTAATTAAAAGCTTTTTCTAAAAAATAAACATCGCTCCCCGACAAATAATCCAAGTCGGGCTCTCGAAGGGCTGTTATCTTTTTCTTTTTGGTATTAGGGGCATCATTACCAGGACTGACTTGTATGGATTTTTTTAAATCCTCGTAAATATCGCTATCAACAAATCCTTTTTCTTTTTTTATTAGATTATAGATGTGCGAAGGGACAGGTCCATACTTCATAGCACTATACTTATCCCCTATTATAGGACGCCCATGTTCATTCAGGTGCCACTTGTCAGCAAAATAGCAAATTTTGCTGGCACGAAACTGGTCAACCTCGCCCGCTTTGACAGCGATCCAAACTAGTACCTCAAGGGCTTTTTTTCCATCAAAATGTTCAAAAGAAGTAATCATCATCTGCACCATATCCCTAACGTCACAAAGTTGCAATAAAAATTTATTAAGCTACCATTATCGCATAAATGTGGAATTTTCACTATCTATTTTTTATCACATTTTGTTGTATAAAAGGAAAAATTCCCCTCAATGCGAGAAGATGTCCTGCTCGCGCCAGCCCTCAAGGTCTAGGCGTACGCGCGTTAGCAGAGCTAGGAAGCATTCGTCCGCGAGCTCCGTTCGTTCTTCGCGCATTAGCATAGCGTCGAGTTGTTCTTTGATCTCGTGCAGGTATACAACATCTAAAGCGGCGTATTGTTTCTGCGCTTCGCTAAGTTTTTCTCTTCCCCAATCAGAGCATTGCTGTTTTTTTGACATATCGATGCCTATAAACTCTTTGCATAGGTCTTTCAGCCCGTGCGCGCTGGAGTAGCTGCGAGCTATTTTCGATGCTATTTTGGTGCAATATACCGGCGCGGTTTGTATGTCCAAGGCTTTTTTCAGTATCGCGAGGTCAAAGCGCGCGTAGTGAAAAATTTTGACTCGATTTTTGTCTTCCAGCAATTTTTTCAAACGCGGAGCTTCGTTTTGCTCTGGTGCGATTTGCACGAGATGGCACTCGCTCCCCTGCTCGTCTGCCCTTTCGCATAGTTGCACGAGGCATAGTCGGTCGCGCGTTAGTATTTCTAAGCCAGTAGCTTCGGTATCGACGGCGATAGAGCCGTTGAGCGATAGGTCTGCCGGTAAGTCGCCTTGGTGCAGACGAATTCGTTTTATGTGAGCCGTCGCGTTAGGCATTTTTTGTAAACTTTTTTATCATTTCAATGCTTGTCGCTACCGCCTCGGTAGTCGAGGTTTTTAAAGAAATCGTTTCCCTTGTCGTCGATAACGATGAAGGCGGGAAAGTTTTCGACCGTTATCAGGCGAATTGCCTCCATGCCAAGCTCTGGATATTCGATAGTCTCAACACTGCGTATGCAGTCTTGCGCGAGCCTTGCTGCTGCTCCGCCGATCGAGCCTAGATAGAAGCCGCCGTATTTTCTGCACGCGTCTCGCACTTCTTTTGCGCGATTCCCTTTAGCAAGCATTACCATCGAGCCGCCTAAGGCTTGAAACTCATCGACATACCCGTCCATGCGCCCAGCGGTCGTTGGTCCGAAGGAGCCAGAGGGGTAGCCTTGAGGGGTCTTCGCTGGTCCCGCGTAGTATATAGGGTGTTTCTTGAAGTATTCGGGCAAGCCTTTTCCTTGAGCGATCCTTGCTCTTAGTCTTGCGTGTGCGGCATCACGCGCAACGATGATCGGACCATTTAGCGAGAGTCGAGTTTTTATGCTATGACGGGAAAGTTCGGCTCTAATTTCGTTCATCGGCAGATTGAGATTTATTTCTACGACCTGTCCTTTGCTAGGTTCCTTCTGTGGTAAGAAACGAGCAGGTTCGCGCTCTAGCTCTTCTACGAAAATACCATCTCGCGTTATTTTACCTAATGCTTGTCTGTCGGCGGAGCACGAGACGCTGAGTGCTATCGGTAGGCTTGCGCCGTGTCGGGGTAAGCGTATCACTCGCACATCGTGGCAGTAGTATTTTCCACCGAACTGTGCGCCGATCCCCATATCTTGCGTCATCTTCAAGACATCTTGCTCCATTTCTAGATCGCGGAAGGCTTGTCCTTTCTCGCCGCCTCGGCTTGGTAGACTGTCGAGGTAGTGGGTTGATGCCAGTTTTGCGGTTTTGAGGGTGAGCTCGGCAGAAGTTCCGCCGATTACGATTGCCAGATGGTATGGCGGGCATGCTGCTGTTCCGAGGGTGCGTATCTTTTCGTCGAGAAACGCCATCATTCTTTCTTTATCTAGTATCGATGGCGGTGGTTGGAATAGGAAACTTTTGTTGGCAGAGCCTCCTCCCTTGGCGATGAATAGGAAATGATATTCGTCGCTTGTGTTTTTGGAGTCTTGTGAGAAAATTTCGATCTGCGCCGGTAGGTTATTGCGGGTATTTTTTTCTTCAAACATGCTGAGCGGCGACAGCTGGCTGTAGCGTAGATTTTTTCTGCTATAGGCGTCAAATATACCGAGCGCGATGGCTGCCTCATCGTTGGTAGGTTTATTTTCCTCGCCGTTCGTTTTCTCTGGTTTTTGCACAGAGTATGACCAGACGCGGTGCCCTTTTTTCGCCATAACCAGAGCAGTTCCAGTGTCTTGGCACATTGGTAAGGTTCCGCCCGCCGCGATATTCGCGTTTTTCAATAGGTCGAATGCGACGAAGCGGTCGTTCTCGGACGCTTCTTTATCTTCGAGAATTTGTGCGAGTTGCTGCAGGTGGCTACTGCGTAAGAAGTGGTTGATGTCTTGAAAGGCTTGTGAAGATAAAATGGTGAGCGCGCGGCGGTCTACTTTTAGTATCGTTTCGCCCTCGAAAGTGCTTTCGCTGAGCCAAAGATTGCTGGAGAGATTGTCAGAGGGATTATTAGAGGCGTTGCCCGAAGGGTCGTTGGGGGTTTCAGCATCAGGGAGTATTTGGCGGTAGGTGGTTTTATTCTCTCCGAAGGTGAAAAGAGGCGAGTGGATAAACGAAGAATTGTCGTTAGGGTTTGCTACCTGCCCTGCTCCCTGCCCTGCTATCTGCTCTGTTCCCTGCTCTGCGTCTAGTCCTGCTGTTCGCTCCGTTCTGTTTCCCATAACTGCCTCTGCCTCTAGCCCGCCAAAAATACCCCTAAATATACCCTTATATAAAGCCATATTATAAAGCCACATATAAAGTTAGGTGGCTAGTTTATCTCACCCTCACGTTAGAGATGAGGGGTTAGGGGTGGGGGGAATCGTTATTGCCGTCATCAGAGCTGCTTTGCCGATTGCTCTCGATTTTACTTTGGGGGGAACTGTTGCCCCTATTGGGTTTGTCGGTAATTTTTTTTTTCGTTACGGAGGCGGTTCTATCTGCTCGTGGGATTTCGTCTTTTGCGCGGAATTTCAATACCTTAGCACCAGTAGGAATTTCTTTTGTTTCGATCCGTTTCAGGTTGCTGCTCTTAACATCCTTGAGTTGGCTCTTCTTGCTCGCTTTCCTATTCGCTAGCGGTTTGGCAAAGCCGTAGGAGATCGAGCCTAGCCAATCGGGACTGCTCGCAAAACTACTCGCATGACCGCCTGCATGACCGCCTGCATGACCGCCTGCATGACCGCCTGCATGACCGCTAGCCTGACCGCTTGCAGAACTGCTCGTAGAATCAGATGGTCGTTTGCGCGACTTGCCGCTATCGGTAATTGTCTCGCTGTTACCACTACTGCTACTACTTTTTACCCCGTCACCCTTTGCGATGTTTTGCGTATTTTGGGCGTTCGGGCTCTCAAGCATTGGGCTCCGTTCCAGAAAGCTGATCACGAATTCCGCCTCCGGGTCTGAGAACATCTCGATCGCCTCGAAGGGTATGTATAGATTCTCAAACTTACCGCCGAAGCCTAGCGCCACCGAGAAGCCTTTCTCGCCCACCAGAAGATTATGGAATTGGTATTGTAGCACGATGGTCATGCCTTCAGGGTATTTTTGCCTCAGGTATAGAGGCAACACTACATGCTGCGCCATAGTTTTGAAGGTAATGTAGAAGTGATGTTCGGGCGGCATCCCGAAGTCTTGCGTTCTTTGCAACACCTCGCGCACAACGCCACGCAGAGCATCGTTTATCATCGCGGAGTATCCAAAAGGATCGTGGGTTGATTTCATATTCGGCTCTTCCTCCGCCCTTCCTCTGCCCTTCTGTTCCTATTGCGTCCCTAGAGTTCTCTCGGGGAGTTCTCTCTTGAAGTTCTCTCGGGGAAGTTCTCTCAGGTGAAAGTTTGTCGGTTTCTGTTGCCAGGCACCGACGAGCCCCGCCTAGACCCGTGTATTGGTCTAGGGCTTGAGAGCTATCGAGCTAGAAGTTGCCTTCCCTCTCTAAGCTCAGTTGTCGCTCCGCCTGCGGTTAGGCAGCCTGAGCAACTACACGCGCATTATCGTTTGCACGTTTTGATTTAGCCCGATAACAGCGGGACTCCACCGAGTACCTTTGCGACCTTTATCACGCGCGTCGAATCTATTTCGCCCCCACTACTTCCTCTCACGCCAGCATAAAGGCAGGGTGAGAGGAACTGGTGGAGGCGCCGGGTACCGCCCCCGGGTCCGCAACGTCTATTTTGACGCATCGTTTAGCACTATAGCTGT
>JABABG010000004.1 GCA_014238315.1 Alphaproteobacteria bacterium | reverse complement strand
CGACCCCGAGACGATAATCGGTTTGATGAACGGCTGCAACGGTTGCGAGACGCAAGCCTGCAGAGGCACGGTTCTAATCGGCAGCCGTAATCCGATTTTGCTAGTCAATATGCTAGAATATCCAGCGACAGCTTGCACTATTTTGTTAGCTTTGATCGTGCCTCTTGTCGTCTTTAGCCCGACCGCTCGACCTTTTTCAACGATAATGTCTTTGACTTCGGTTTTTTGCTGTATCTCGACGCCTCTACGCCAAGCACCGCGAGCGTATCCCCAAGCTACCGCATCGTGTCTGGCGATTGCGCCAGGCAGGTGGTATAGCGCACCGAGGATTGGGTATCGCACATTTTTATCAAGGTTTAGCTGCGGGCATATTCGCGCGAGCTCCTCTCTCTCGACGAGCTCGGAATTGACGCCTAGGTGCTTATTGACCTCCGCCCTCCAGCGCGCTGTACGCATTGCTGCGTCTGTATGCGCGAGGGTTAGGTGTCCGCGCTCGGAGTACATCATATTCATATTCAGCTCTGACGAGAGACGAGCGAACAGCTGTTGCGATTCTTTGTAGAAGGCGGTTCCTTCTTCGGTAAGGTAGTTAGCGCGAATGATGGTAGTGTTGCGCGCGGTATTCCCACCACCAATGTAGCCTTTGTCGAGGACAACGATCTTATTAGTGCTATGAGTTTTTGCGTAGTCTTTCGCTAGATAGTAAGCGCAAGCGAGCCCATGTCCGCCCGCTCCTATTATTGCGACATCGTATCGTTTTTTAAGGATACTGGGTTTGGGCAGATGCGCCTCGCGGTCGCCGAAACCGAGCGCGTATTTAATAAGGGAAAGAGGCATCAGCTATAGTTATTAGCTTTTAATAATTATCTAGCGGTTGGCTATAATTACTTTTCGGAGTTACTTTTCATGGCTACTCGATCTAGCTCAAGGAGTTGTGGATTGTAAAGGAAGAGGGACGGATGCCATCAGGTCATCCGTCCCTCGCCCCAAAGGTTATGAAGACATCATCGAAGCGTTAGCCGACATCGATGCACTTTTTCAAGGTGTCTCCCTTAGCAAGCTGCTTTTCTTCCATCTTGAGCTTGCAGTTCTCGAATCGAATCTGCCAGACATGGAAGCCTATCCAAAGTGCTAGCCCTATCAGGTAGAGAATGCGTTCACTCCCGACCCATGGATAGATTGCACCGACTTGCGCTAGGTCGACCGCCCAGCTCGTTATAGTTGGATTTACCATTGTACTCTCCTATTAGGATTGTTAGTTTGGTTATCTAGGTTTGCGTTGCTACTTTTTACCAGCTTCCGCTATCTCGGAGCTTTTCAGCTCTTTCATATCGGCAGCATCAGCAATCGTGTTCCTGAAATCGAGTCCAGCTAGCTCTACCTTTTTAGGTATGCGCAAGACACCGAACATTTTCAGGATTCCGCATACCACCCAAGCGGGTAAAAACCCAAGGAATAGGAACATAATGGCAGCACCAATTGCTTGTCCCCAAGGGGTTATCGGAGCGTATCCCTCGAAGCCAGAAGATGGGTAACCCCACAGGACAAAACCTGCGATGATCAGACCAACGACACCTGCGTATCCGTGGACTGCTACCGCTCCTACCGCGTCGTCGATTTTGAATTTTCTCTCGACCCAATTATGCAACACATACGCGATGTAGGCTCCGATTGCGCCAATGAACAAGGCTTGCAAAGGATGGTACAGGTCATTGCCAGCCGAAGCGGTAATGACGCCAGCCAAGCCGCCTGAGAAAGTCCAGAAGGCGTCTCCGCGCGATACCGCGTAGCCTGCGAGCAATCCACCCGAGAGGGATAGCAAGAAGTTCAGCGTGATAGCAGAGAGCGTTGTCGGAGTTAGGTAGATATTCGTTGCAGTAAACACTGCACCAGACGCGCCGATCGATTCGGCATCGATTATGGGTACATTGCAAGCTACATAGAATCCCCAGAAGCCAGTATAGATCAAGAAGAGCCCTATAGACACGAGCCACGGGTTTTGCAACGGGATGTTTCTCGGCGTTCCGTCTTTGCGAAATTTGCCGAGCCTAGGTCCGAGATGCACCAACGCACCGAGCGCGGTTCCACCGGCGATTGCGTGGATCACTCCCGATGCGTAAGCGTCGTGGTATCCTAGCAACTTGACCATCCAGCCGTCCCAATGCCATCCCCAAGCGGCATCGATGACCCAAGTGACCGAGCCGATCATCACAGCGAGTATCCAGAAAGCCTGGTTACGCACTCTTTCGATCAGCGAGCCCGATACGATCGAGGCAGCGGTCCAAGCGAATAGCAGGAAGGCTGCCCAGAAGACGCCATTGATCCTCGCCCAGAAGGCATTATCGTCGACAGTGGTAATGCTACCATCGGCAGGCGGACCTCCCAGATGCGCCCCCATCAGCTCGCTCCAAGGCACCGCGTTCGGTGCGGCGATCAAGCCCTTGCCTTCGAAAATAAATGGTCCATTTGGAAATGCGAAATAGATCCACCAGCCAAAGAAGTAGAAGGTGATCGTGACTAGCGGTATCAGCATCACATTTTTTAAAAGGGTATGAGTCGTATTCTTGCGCCGTGACGCGCCTACTTCGTATAGGCAAAAGCCTACGTGAATTAGAAACATCAATGGTATGGTTAACCAATAATAAAACTCTGTAAAAATGACCGTTAAGGCCCCTATATCACTATCCATGCGAGCGTCTCCTTAAATTTTGTTTTGGTTTGCGGCATGTTTTTAGAGGTGGAAAAAGCTTTTTACGGGTGAAAATTCAATAAAAAAAAGAGCACGGAACGAAGGAAAGCGAAACCTTTTCGTGCTCGCTTGCTTGTCCCAGCTGCTCTTTTTGTCAAAAGAATTATCGAGTGTAGCTACCAAACCCAAGGCTTCATCCTCCCTCTCTGTTTCGCTACTTGTGCCTTGCCAAAAAGGCGAGACTGCCTCTTTTATAACATCGTGAGGAGACAAGCAAGCGAATTTTTGCGAACAAAAAGACAACAAGAAAGTTTTTAATAGTATTGAGAGAGAGATTTTTGTTTCTGGGTTAGCTGCTTTGTCGCAGACGGATTGGCAGATGGATTGTTGGCAGGCAGGCATCATAGATTTTCTGACAAAATATCGCGTGATTGCTCGTAAAAAGGATTACTCGTAAAAAGAGCTTGCTAAGTATTCGCTAGATGCTTATAGTGCTTCTCGATGCTTTGGCGTAGGCTTTGCGGATTAGTCGTGTGTTTCGCGTTTGTTTGGATTGCTCGGCTTTTGGGTTGCTCGGCTTTTGGGTTGCTCGGCTTTTGGATTGCTCGGCTTTTGGGTTGCTCGGCTTTTGGGTTGCTCGGCTTGCGAATATAAATTGTGTTGGGAGAGCGGATATGGGAGCATATATGGAAGCATTTATAGAACAGCGACCGGTACGTGTGCCTTCGTGCGTTATCCCGCCTTTGTGCATCAAACTGTGTGCACTAACGGCAATAGCAAACGGCAATCACAATAGCGTGCTATAAAATAGCGTGCTATAAGTAGGGACGCAGAAGGTAGAGAAGACGCTATGACCCCACCCTCGACCCCACCCTCGACCCCACCCTCGACCCCACCTTCGACCCCACCCTCGATTTCACCTTCGACTTCATCCTCGAACTCAACCTCGCCATCCTCCTCCATAGTCGCCTCCGCGCCGTCAGAGAAGCTACCTAGCTCCGCGGATTATGTTTTGATCGGAGCCGGGATTCACACACTCTCGCTCGGTTGGCGTCTGAGCCAGTTACTAGAGGAGCGAGGTGAGAGCCACAAGAAAATTTTAATCATCGACAAGCAAGAAGTTGGCTCTGGAGCCAGCGGTATAGCCTGCGGAGTTGTGCGTAACAACTACTTTCAGCCGGCGATGCGCGAGCTCATGCTACATAGCGTCGGCGTTTGGGAGAGCGATGCGGAGAACCTAACCTACCACTCTGTCGGCTATATGCAGATAAGCCCTGAGAAGATGCACGCGGATGTAGCGCAGATTTACAAGGAGCAGAAGGCGATAGGCTACGATTCGGTCTTCATCGAGGGTAAAAAAGACTGCGCGAGCTATATGCGCGGCATCGTCGACGATTGGCAAATGGAGGACACCACCTCCGTTTTGCACGAGAAACGCGGCGGTTTCGCGCATAACAAGGCTTCCCTAAAGGGTTTGGCGCGCAGGGCGCGAGCGGGCGGCGTCGAGATAGTCTCTGGCTGTCGGGTCACCGGATTCCGCCGCGATAACGGCTCTGCTGCGGTGAAGGCGGTTATCACCGATGCTGGCGAGGTCGAATGCGAGCAGGTGGTAGTCGCCGCAGGTCCTTGGGTGCGCGACTTTTGGCAAATGCTAGAGCTGCCGCGAGAGATAACCGTCAGGCAAGGCAAGGGTCTGCAACCCACGGATGTCTCGATGTGGTGTTATTGGCAACTCGAGGAGGGGGTACTAGAAGTAGAGCCAGAGTATTTGAGCAATAATGCGGGAGGTGCGCCTCCCGTTTTTCATGTCGACTCCGAGCAACCCTTGTTCGACAAAGCTAGCGGCGAGCAGGTAGAGCTTTCTGGTATGTGGGGAATCTACTACAAGCCAGACCATAACTTTGGCGGCGTGCAAGGCGGTGCTGCGCCATATCTTCTCGATATGCCAGCAGAGGAGGTCGCGGTTGACCCCTATGGACCTGCCTCGCCGCAATTTGTCGCTCGCAAGGAATTTCCGAACATTTGGTGCGCGGCACTCGGCACTTGTCAGAAGCGTTTCGAGGGCAAAAGAAATCTCTATAGGGACGAGCCTTCGGGCGGCATCGGTTGCTTTACGCCCGACAGCTTCCCAGTCTTCGACCGCTTTTGCGACAATGTGTACATAATTGCCGATTCGAACCACGGCTACAAAATGATCGGAATAGGTCATCTTGTAGCGGAAGAGCTACTAGGTAAGACGAGCGCGCTATTGCAGCCATTCAGATTCTCGCGTTTTGCAGAAGGCGAGCTGCACCCGCAAAGCAATAGCCCGTTCCCTTGGAGCTAAACGAACACTAATCCATCGCCTACAATTATTCTAATGAAAAGGAGAAAAAAATTATGAGCGATTTAGAAGCGCATGTCGAAGCTAAAGGACGCGCAGAGCGCGTGAAAGCGGTAAGGAAACTTATCAACGACTTGAAGATCGAATATATCTACTACCAGTTTATCTCTGTAACGGGGCGTATTGTCGGTAAGGGGGTTCCCTCCGACCATTGGGAGTCTCTGGCGCAGAAGGGTTTCCAGCTTGTCTATGGGGCAACCGCGAACTTATTTACCGACCGCCAAGGCGAGTATATCGGTTACGGACCTGAGGCTTCCGAGTTGGTAGGAATCCCAGACCCTGAGACATTCGTGCAACTGCCATGGGACAAACGAGTCGCTCGCGTCTATTGTACCTGCTTCCGTAATCGCGAGGAGGATGAAAACCCAGGTGGTCATCTAACCTCGGACTGCCGTGGCAATTTGCGCATCATCCATCAAGGATTTATGGAAAAGCACGGCATGCAACTCAGAAGCGGTGCCGAGCCCGAAATGATGTGGTTGAAGCGAAGAGAAGACGGCAAGCCAGGGGATGGCTATTCGAAACCCTTCTGCTACCACATCGATCAGTTTGAATCTCTACGCCCGGTATTTATGAAGGTTATACGCTACGCGCGGGCGATGGGACTAGATATGATACAGGGCGACCACGAGGACGCGCCAGGGCAACTAGAGCTGAACTATACTTTCGACGATGTTCTGCGCACGGCTGATCGTCTTACGACATATCGCCAGATTTGCGCACAAGTTGCTCGTGAAGAGGGACTGGTAGCCTGCTTTATGAGCAAACCCTTTATGGGTGTTTCTGCCTCTGGTTGTCACCATAATCTCTCGCTTTGGAAGGGTGGCGAGCAAAAGGTTAAACAGCAGCTCATGACTGGCGAGGTCACGGGAATGAGCGAAGAGTTCCAGTACTACGAAGGTGGCGAGAACTTGTTCATGCCAGACAAAAGCGTGGATGCGCGTAAGCCAGGTCCTATTGGGCTAAAGGCGATCGGGGGAGTGGTCGAGCACTTGCCAGCTTTGACGGCGATAGGTTGCTCGACGGTCAACTCTTACCGCAGGTTGTGGGACACGGGCTTTTGGGCACCGGTTTATGCTGATTGGGGCTACCAGAACCGCACTTGCGGCTTGCGTGTCTCTGCGCCAGGTCGTTTTGAGTATCGCGCGGTCGATTCGATGGTCAACCCATACCTTATGGCTGCTGCTGTCCTGCACGCCTTTAGCGATGGAATCTCTAACAATATGGACCCTGGTGAGCCTGAGAGCCGCAATATCTACGAGGCGATAAAGGAGGGTAAGGATGTCAAAAAACTACCCCTTTCCCTCGGCGAGGCACTCGATAGGCTGAACCAAGACGAGGTGATTTCCTCCTCGATGCCAGGCGATATGCTCAAGGTGTTCATGCATTATAAACGCGATGAGTGGGAGCGGTTCATGGGCACAGTTACGGAATGGGATCTCGATACCTATTGGGATTGCTTGCCGTAAGTAGTGCAGGTAGCTAATATTTTTGCTAGCTAATAATTTTTTTAGCGAGAAGGTTCGACTATTAACATAGAAACATAGGTAACAGAGAGGAACAATGATATGTGCGGCATAGCAGGACTAATACATAAGGGCAAAAATGCGAAAATTGGCGAGCAGATGATCTCGATGCTGTTGGCATTGAAGCACCGCGGACCTGATTCTACGGGCTTGGCACTATACGGAGCAAGCAACGGTTCTGGCGGTTCAAGCGAAAGCTATGTGATGCGTATCAAACTCGCGGAGCAAGAAGATACACTACACGGCTTTCGTATCGCCCAAGAGATAGCAGAGCGTAAGGATAAGGTCGACCAGCGTCTGAAAGAACTCGGCGCGAGCGAGGTCAAGGCCGAGAAGGTGCGCGAATACGCCTATCGCTACACCTTCAATTTCTCAAACGACTTGAGGCGACTCGCTAACTTCATCGAGGATGTCGAAGGCGCGGAGATTCTATCGCTTGGCAATTCGCTCGAGTTGATAAAGGATTTGGGAGACGCCAGCGATATTGCCGAGCAGTATTCCTTGTCCGACTTCAAGGGCACGCACGCGATAGGGCACACGCGCATGGCAACCGAATCGGATGTCGACATTCGCTCGGCACACCCGTACTGGGCTTACCCGTTTGCCGATATTTCGGTCGTCCATAACGGACAGCTAACGAACTACTGGAACTCGCGGCGGGAGATGGAGCGCAGAGGGCATCGCTTTATGTCGAATTGCGATAGCGAGCTGATCGCCGTCTACATAGCAGACCACATTGCGGCGGGCGAGAACTTGCAAGAGGCGATGGAGAAATCAATCGATGCTTTTGACGGAGTGTTTACCTATCTAGTCGCTACTCGCGACAGCTTGGGCATGGCGAAGGACACGATGGCAGCCAAACCCATGGTGCTGTACGAGAGCGATGACTTCATCGCGCTCGCATCGGAGGAGGTTGCCATTCGTAGCATCTTCCCGAACGAGATCGACACCATAGACCCATACGAGGGCGAGGTGAGGGTATGGCAACACTAAATACTACTCCCGATGAGACGGGAATGCATCAAGAGCGTCTCGGCGATAGGGCTCAGCATGTCTTCTTCAAAGCCGAGGAGGAAGAGAATTTCACATACCCCGATTCGTACGAGGTCGACTATAACAAGCGAACCACCATCGACGTTGCGGATATGGACGCGCGTGCGGTAAACGGGCGAATTCGTGAATGCATGCAGCAAGGCTACGGAACTATCGTTTTGCAGAATCCTAGCGCGAAGCACTCTCTGGCTGTAGGCATCTTAAACCGCTTGAACTTGTACATCGAGGGTAGCTTGGGCTATTTTGGCTGTGGCTTGATCGACGGACCTAACATCCGTATATCTGGTCGTGTTGGCTGGTCTTGCGCGGAGAATATGATGTCTGGCACGATCGTCATAGAGAAGAACGCAGGCTCTACCTTTGGCGCGGCATTACGAGGAGGCGACTTGGTTTGCAAGGGTGATGTCGGTTCGCGTACAGGAATCGATATGAAGGGGGGAACGATCATCGTTGGTGGCAGGACGGGGATACTCTCCGGTTTTATGATGCAGCGCGGCAGGATGATAGTGTGCGGAGACGCTGGCGATAACTTGGGCGATTCGATGTACGATGGCACTATCTTTGTTGGTGGAAAGATAGCGAGCCTCGGGGTCGATGCGGCTGAGGGCGAGCTGACAGAACTGGAGGAGCGGTTTCTGCAAGAAAAGCTCAAAATGTATGATATCCAACCACCGAAGAGTTGGCGCAAGGTTGTCTCCGGCAAGCAGCTGTGGAACTACGACAACCTAGAGCCCTCTGAGAAAAAACTCATACTTTAGTTTGCCTTTTACAAATCGGAGTGCGCTTTATGGCAACGAATGATTCTAAAAACAATTCTGCGAGTAATTCTCATTCGCGCAATCGTCACAGCTTGGGACGAAGCTTCATGTTTCCGCCTGAGGTTATCGACGACATTCATGTTAAGTCCGAGTTGGGACGCTACCGCATGCGCGGGTTCTCGCTTTTTAAGAAGATCCCGACTTGGGACGATCTCACTTTTTTGCCGGGCACACTAACTCGTTTTGTCATCGAGGGTTATCGCGAGAAGTGTCTGACGCGCACGGTATTAGGACCACGCGCCGAACGACCGCTAGACTTAGACATTCCAGTCTATATTACGGGCATGAGCTTCGGTGCCCTCTCCATCGAGGCGAAGATAGCTCTGGCGCGCGGAGCCACTATGGCAGGTACTGCTACTTGCTCTGGTGAGGGGGGCATGATACCTGACGAGCGACGCTATTCGTCGAAATGGTTCTACCAATGCATTCAGTCTCGCTATGGCTTTAACCCACATCATTTGCGCCTTGCGGATGCTTGCGAGTTCTTTATCGGGCAGGGTTGCAAGGTTGGCTTGGGCGGACACCTAATGGGGCAGAAGGTAACCGATCAGGTTGCCGAGATGCGCTCGTTACCTGCCGGCATAGACCAACGCTCGCCGGCGCGCCATCCCGATTGGCTCGGTCCCGACGACCTAGCCTTGAAGATAGACGAGGTTCGCGAGGCGACCGGCGGACAGATTCCGATCCAGCTAAAGCTCGGAGCCGCTCGCGTCTATGACGATGTGCGAATGGCGGCGAAGACTGGTCCAGATATGATCTACATCGACGGCATGGAAGGTAGCACGGGGGCTGGTCCTCACATCGCAACGGAGGAGACGGGAGTTCCAGGTATCGCGGCGATTCGCCAAGCTCGCAAGGCACTAGACGATGTTGGTAAGACTGGCGAGATAAGCTTGATATACGCAGGCGGTATCCGCAACGGTGGTGATGTCGCAAAGGCGATAGCTCTGGGCGCAGACGCGATAGCTATCGGACACTCTGCCCTGATGGCTTTGAACTGCAACAAGGACATCGAGGAGGCGAACTTCGAGGAGGAGATGGGGGTCGAGGCGGGTTATTGCTACCACTGCCATACAGGACGCTGTCCGGTAGGCGTTGCTACGCAAGACCCGATTTTGCGCAAACGCCTCGATCCTGATCGAGCAGCCGAACGCGTCTATAATTTTCTGCACACGCTCGCTATCGAGTGTCAGATGATGGCGCGTGCTTGTGGCAAGACGAACGTGCATAGCCTAGAGCCAGAGGATTTGGCGGCATTGACGATGGAGGCATCGGCATTGGCGTTGGTTCCGCTAGCTGGCTCGCAGCATACGGTTGGTCAGCCGAGCATGACAAGGTATTGAGTTAAGTTAAAAAAGACTAATAGGAGATTAAAGATGGCTCAAGACAAGGTAGGTGGCAACGAGCAGCAGCAACGGGCGAAGGACAT
>JABABG010000043.1 GCA_014238315.1 Alphaproteobacteria bacterium | reverse complement strand
TCGAAGGTTGTCCCCGAGGTATATAGAGCTGGGTCGAATCCTTCTGGTGATCCTTCCGAGCAATAGACTAGGGTTTTTGCTTGAGCGGTTGTCGCCAGCAAGCTTGTTGCAAGAATTGCAAAAAAAAATTTTTTCATGTTCCTATCCTTATTTGAGTCATTTTTTGAGATTCGCACTACCTCTTCCGAGGCATTTAAGGTTGCAGTAGAGCATAAAAATCACCTTCTGTCACTTTAATATTTGCGATATTTTCTGCTTTTTTAGGCTCGAGGCGAGAGTTCTGGAGTGACAGTTTCTACTATTTTTCCAGCACTTTTGTTCACATACTTGCTTTTTTGGCTGTATAAAATACAGCTTTTTACTAATATAATACAGACTCTCATACTTTGAATAGACATAGCGGCATGGATGTAGTGCAACTGCGAGGTGAGAGTGGGTCAAAGCCGATGCTGGTTAGAAATAGAAGGTTTCAATGTTCTGCGTTCTATTGCTCTGCCTTATGGGGTTTACCGCTTCTCTAGCTCGTGCTAGTCTTGAGTGTAATTTTGAAGTATAATTTTTTAGTACTTTACCACTATGCTAGCTTTTCCGCGCGATAAGATTGTTGGGAATTTTCCGAACAGCCTATCGCTTCTTCGATTATTTCTTTCGCCTTCGTGCCTTTTTTTACTTACTTCTTGGCAGAATAAGGAGCTACTCGTTGTTGTTCTGATGACGATAGCTGGCTTCACGGATTTTTTCGATGGCTACCTTGCGCGGAGGTTTAATCAGACTTCTCGTTTTGGCGCGTATCTTGATTTGATTTCGGACTATTGCTACATCTGTGTCTCGTTGCTTATTTTTCTTCACTTGGGTTTAGTTCCGATTCTTTTAGTTGGCTTGTACTGGGTACGAGATGTTGTTCTTTTGTCGGTGAGGGGTTATAACGCGAACGAGCTAGGCATTCCTCACAAGACGAGGCTTGGCGTTGCGGCGAGGGTATCTATATACATAGCCTTACCACTTTCGTTAGTTGTGCCGCCGTCATTGGGCTATTTAGCTTTTGTTGCCTGTGGTTTTCTGGCTTTTGGTAGCCTGCTTGAATATGTAGTATTTTTTATCAAGAAGAGCGACTTGCGTTGAAGGCAAGGCTCGCGGTTAATTTTTAGATTCAGGCACTCTTGATGCTATCGAAACAAGCGTAGCCCAGTTGTGCTACTGCGTTTTTGCGCCCAAGATGCGAGGAGTATTATTGCGACGACTCCGAGCATGGTAATGATCAAAGCACCAGGAGCTGCTTTTGCGTATTGCTCTTCGCGCATGAATTCATAGACTCGTGTTGCGAGTGTATCGAAATCGAAGGACCTTAGCAAGAATGTTGCTGATAGCTCTTTGGTGCCGTCGATGAACACTATTAGGGCGACGGCTATCAAGTCTCCGCGCAACAGAGGCATATATATTCGTTTTACAATTTTGAGATTAGTCATTCCGATGACTTTTGCAGCGTCGGTAATTGAGCTTGTCAAGCGTATTGCCGCGCTTTCTGCGCCCGATAGTGCGATAGTTAGGAATCGAGCCGTATATACAAAGACGAGCATCAATGTACCGTTGAGTATTAGATTTTCTTTAAATGGTATTAATCTCTGCAGATAGAGAACGAATATTAATGTTCCCATAGCGAGCATAGTTCCTGGCATTGCGTATCCGCTACCTGCGAGCGTGAGCAGTGCTCGTTTTTTTTTGCTTATGGCATTGCCTTTTTTCTCTGTATTTCTGCATAGCAAGATGACTGTGAATCCGAGAGCCGTTGTAGCGATAGCGGCGGAGCCTGCGACGATTAGCGAGTTATAGGCGCTACTTGCGTAAGACTTCCATAAGACGATTGCGCGGCTCCAATCTTGCAGTTGGCTGTATATTGTTTCGTATATGAGGAGCAGGCAAGGTATTATGAATCCTATGGCGAGAGGCGTCAGACAAAAGCAGAAGGCTAAGACTGCCTTTGCTCCTTTCAGCTTTGCTATTTTATTTTCGATTTGTTGGTTTGTCTGAGGGTAGCCTGTTTGGGCGTATCCTTGCCTTCTTCGAGTAGCCCTTTCGCTTAGCAGTAGGGCTATTACGAAAACGAGGGTTATGAGTGCTATTTGTGCGGCGGCGGCTTTATCGCTGTATAGCCACCAGACTTCGTATATTGCGGTGCTTATTGTTTCGAGGGCGAATATCTGCACGGTTCCGAAATCGTTTAGAGCCTCGAGCATAGCGAGGGTGCATCCTGCAACGATTGCGGGTCGTGCGATGGGCAAGGCTATTCGGATTAGATTCTGCTTTGGCGATAATCCGAGTATGCGCCCCGCCTCGAATGTGCGTTGAGATTGTCTAGTAAGGGAAGCGATTGTTAGCAGGAACACATAAGGGAACAATGTGAAAGAGAATAGTAAGATAAGGCCGAGCCCCGACCTTATTTCTATACCGAGAGCTATCATTATTGGACTTTCTGCGAATTGAGTATATAAGAATCCAGTTACGTACGCTGGTATTGCTAGGGGCAGGGCGAGTGCCCAACAGAAGATTCGCCTAGCGGGGAACCGGTACCAGGTAACGATAGCGGCGCAGGTCACTCCCCAGAAGAGGCATCCCAGGCCGGTGCCGAGCAATATCCCAATAGTCGTTGTTATGTAGCGCGGTAGCACGCTCTTGGCTATGCTTGCTATTACCTCGATGCTACCACTTGCGGCGGTTATCACGATGGTCATTATGGGTATAGCTACGAGTGCTACGGCTACGAGCAACAATGCTGTCGGCAATGATTTATTTATAAATTTTGTTATTAACATTATCGGTTAGCCATTACGACGAGAGATGAGTTTATCTTATTTTGAGCACTTACGATTTATTAACATTTGCCCCAATATCAGTTATTTTGCTCAATAGCCAGAGCTGCTTCGAGGAAGCTATCTATATTCCCATCGAGTACGCTTTGCGCGTTCCCGACCTCTGTTCCGCTACGCAAATCTTTGACCATTCTGTAAGGATGTAGCACATAGGATCGGATTTGATGCCCCCATGCTATGTCTCCTTTTTGCCGTTTTTCTTTAGAAGAGGCGAGCTGTTTTTCTTGAGCTTGTGCGAAGAGCCTTGATTGTAGCATTGCTATTGCGTTAGCGCGGTTTCGATGCTGCGACCTATCGCTTTGACATTGCACGACGATTCCAGTCGGTAAATGGGTTATCCGTATTGCGCTATCGGTAGTATTTACATGCTGTCCTCCTGCGCCAGACGATCGGTATGTATCGATGCGTAGGTCTTTTTGCTCGATATTTTCGTGCGCGCCTTCTTCCAAGACGGGGTATACTCCGACCGAGCAAAAACTTGTATGCCTTCTTGCATTAGCATCGAAGGGTGAGATTCGCACTAGACGATGCACTCCGCCTTCACTTTTCAACCATCCGTAAGCGTATTGCCCTTGCACCTGCATTACGAGCGACTTTATCCCAGCTTCCTCGCCCTGCGTTGTTGCGAGTATTTCTATGGAGAATCCACGCTGTTCGGCCCAGCGACTATACATTCGCAACAGCATTTCCGCCCAGTCTTGCGACTCTGTTCCGCCGGCGCCGGCGTGTAGTTCCAGATAACAGTCGTATGCGTCTTCTTTTTCTCTGAGCAGAGCCTCCAGTCGCATTTTTTGCGCATTTTTCGCGAGATTATGCAACAGCTTGCCAGCCTCGCGCTCGTCCTCGAGGCTACCTGCCTCGATTGCGAGCTCGCGTAGAGCTTTTGCGTCTTCGTATTCGTCTTCTAGTTTTTGGCAGGCTTTGATGCTTTCGCGTAGTTGTTGAGCTTCGCGTAAGATTTTTTGCGCTTTTTCAGCATCTTGCCAGAGGTCTGGCTTTTGGGCGTATTTTTCTAGCTCGCTTAATTTTTCTTTAGATTTTTTTTGGTCAAAGCCTCCCCCTAAGCAACTCGATAGCCTGCTCGATGATTTTTTGCTGCTCGCCTTCTTTTTCGCGGTGAGTATCTTTAGACATCTAGCATCAGGGCTTCTGGCTGTTCGATTAAACTTTTCAACCTAGTGAGGAAGCTGACGGCACCTCTACCATCGATAATCCTGTGGTCGTAGCTCAGAGCTAGGTACATCATGGGGGCGATGATTACTTGCCCGTTGCTGGCGATGGGTCTCTCTTGTATAGAATGCATACCCAAGATAGCCGATTGCGGAGGATTTACGATAGGAGTAGATAGCAACGACCCGAAGACTCCGCCGTTAGTGATAGTGAAGGTTCCACCGCTCAGATCTGCTATTGCCAACTTTCCGTCTCGCGCTCGAGTTGCGAACTCGGCTATTTTCTGCTCGATTTCTGCGAAGTTGAGGCTTTGAGCGTCCCGCAAGACTGGCACGACGAGCCCTTGCGGCGCACTTACGGCGATTCCGAGGTCGCAATAATTCCTATATATGATGTCTGTTCCGTTCAACTCTGCGTTCACCTCTGGGTATTCGTGTAACGCGAGAGCTGCAGCTCGTACGAAGAAGCTCATAAATCCTAGCTTTGCACCGTGTTTTCTTTCGAAAGCCTCCCTATGCCTTTTTCTCAATGCGATTACGGCTTCCATATTGACTTCGTTGAATGTAGAGAGCAGGGCGGCGGTGTTTTGTGCTTCTTTGAGTCTTTCGGCTATTTTCTGTCGCAAACGCGTCATAGCGACCACTTCCTCACCTCTTTGGTCGCTTTGTCGGGCGCTAGGCGGAGGTATGCTGTATGAGATTCTTGCGCTTGTTGCAGGCTCTGCCCGCTGCTTTTCGACGTCGGCACGAGTGATTGCACCTCCCAACGCGCTACCGGCTACTTGCTTTAGGTCTACTCTTGTTTGCTCTGCTAGTGATCGAGCTGTTGGAGCACTTTTAATTTTTGCGTCTTGGTCTTGGGCTTGAGCTTGAGCTTGAGCATCGAATTTTCCAACGCCTTTTCCCGTGGTTTTTTTTACAGCGACTGGAGTTTCTGCGCGGATAGGAGTAGGAGTTTTTTCTTTTTTTACGGCTGCACTATCAGCCGCCCCCTCTTGTATGCGTCCGAGCACCTCTCCGATGGTTACTTCTGCGCCTTCGTTCTTTATTATTTCTGCGAGCACCCCGCTTGCTGGTGACGGCACTTCGAGAGCGACCTTGTCGGTTTCCAGCTCGACTAAAGGTTCGTCAGCGACGACGACATCGCCAGCGGCTTTCATCCACTTGGCTACTAGCGCGCTAGCGATGGATTCGCCTAGCTCTGGAACGACAATATCTTTGGGCATGGGCTCTTCCCTACTTTGCGTCTGCTTGTGGTGTTATCTATAAATAGACTAGTTATCGGAACCTAGCGCGTCATTGATTAGCGCGAGCTCTTGTTGTTTGTGCAGGCTCAACCGTCCTGTTGCTGGAGAGGCGGCTTCTGGTCTTGCGACGCATAAGGCTTCTTTTTTGACTGTATTATTTTTTACAGATTTCAGCACTTTTTCCAACCTTCGGTCGAGTGATCGCCAAGCGCCCATATTTTTTGGCTCTTCTTGCAACCAAACCAGTTCAGCCTGCGGCATGCGTTTAAGCCTTGCGAGTAGATCGGCTGCGGGGAAGGGATATATCTGTTCGAGTCTAAGTAGCATCACATCTTTTATTTTTCTTTCGCGCCGCGTCTCGAGTATGTCGTAGGATATTTTTCCGCTAGACATAACGACCCTACGAATATCTTTATCTGCGACGAGCTGTTTTTCGTCTTGGTCGTCCAAGATTGTTTTGAACTCTGTTTTTTCTGCCATCTCCGCGAAGGTTGAAACGCAAAGTTTGTGCCGTAGCAGTGATTTAGGCGACATTACGATGAGAGGTTTGCGATAATCTCTGTGTAGCTGTCGTCTAATAGCGTGGAAGTAGTTTGCGGGCGAAGAGATATTGCAGACCTGCATATTTTCTTCTGCGCATAGCTCTAAGAACCTCTCTAATCTTGCCGAGGAATGCTCAGGTCCTTGCCCTTCGTATCCGTGGGGTAGCAACATCACGAGTCCGCTCATGCGCAACCACTTTGCCTCACCTGAGGCGATGAACTGGTCGATGATTACCTGCGCGCCGTTTGCAAAATCTCCGAACTGCGCCTCCCATACGACGAGCCCGTGCGGTATAGCCAGCGAGTATCCATATTCGTATCCGAGCACGCCGAATTCCGAGAGCGGACTATTGATGATTTCGAGCTTTCCTTGCTTACTTTTGATATGGTTTATGGATATATAATGATTTTCTGTTTTTTGGTCGATGAATACCGCGTGCCTTTGGCTAAATGTTCCCCTCTGACAATCTTCGCCTGAGAATCGGACTTCTGCATTTTCGACAAGCAGGCTGCCTAGCGCGAGAGCTTCGGCGCAAGCCCAATCGATATTTTCGCCGTTTTTTATCATACTTCCGCGTTGTTCGACGAGTCTTTTGAGTCTTGGATGTATTTCGAATTCGTCTGGTAGTTTAGCGATAGCTTTTCCGATTAGGTTGAAATTTTCTCTAGTGATTCCGGTTTTGGGTTGCTCGAATATTTTTCTTTCTTCGCTTGCTTTCAGTCCGCTCCATTCCCCGCCGAGCCAGTCTGCCTGGTTTGGCTTATGGGTTGTCGATGCTTCGAGCTCTTTTTCGAGGAAGCTTTCGTAGCTTTCTTGCATTTCTACTATTTGTTTTTCGTTGATGGAGCCTTCTTCGAGCAGCTTTTGCTGATATATTTTGTAAGTTGTTGGATGTTTTTCTATCTGCTGGTACATGAGCGGTTGGGTGAATTTGGGCTCGTCGATTTCGTTATGCCCGAACCTTCGATAGCACCACATATCTATTATGACATCTTTTGAGAAGGTCTGCCTATAGTCGACGGCGAGTTTAGCTATGCGAGTGCATGCTTCGGGGTCGTCTCCGTTGACATGGAATATGGGAGCGGCGATCATTTTTGCGACATCGGAGCAATATGGCGATGATCTAGCCAGGTTAGGAGTAGTAGTGAATCCGATTTGGTTGTTGACGATGATATGAATGGTGCCACCGGTTCTATAGCCTCTGAGCTGGCTCATGATGAGAGTTTCCGGTACGACTCCTTGCCCAGCGAAAGCGGCATCTCCGTGTATCAGCACTCCCATTACTTGTTCGCGCCTTTTATCGTTTATGAGTTGTTGTTTAGCCCGCACTTTTCCCAGCACTACTGTATTTACGGCTTCGAGATGGCTAGGGTTAGCGACTAACGACAAGTGCATTTCGACATTGTCGAACTCTCGGTCTTGCGAGGTGCCTAGATGATATTTCATATCGCCGCCGCGGATATTATCTGGCATTGCGGAGATGCCTTGGAATTCAGCTAGCAGTGTGCGATGGGGCTTATGCATTATATGCGCGAGCATATTCAGCCGTCCTCGATGTGGCATTCCGAGAGTTACTTCTTTGATCAGGCTTTGGCTACTTCGCTTCAGGATTTGCTCTGTGAGAGGTATCAGTGCCTCCCCCCCATCGAGTCCGAATCGTTTTGTCCCGATGAATTTTTTATTGAGGAAATGTTCGAACATTTCGCTGTGCAATAGGCTTTGTAGTATTGCGTGTTTTCCTTGCGGTGAGAATGGCACTTGCATCTCGCCGCCTTCGATTTTTTCGAGTAGCCATGTTCTTTCGCGAGGATCGAGTATATGCATAATTTCTGCGCCGACGCTGGAGCAGTATATTTTCCTGCATTGAGCGAGTATTTCGTCCATAGTTGCCCACTCGAATCCTAGGGTATAGTTTAGGAAGATGGGTCTTTGACAATCGCTTTGCGAAAATCCGTAGGTTTCTGGGTCGATCTCGCTATGGCTTATTTTTTTGCCTAGGTTCAGAGGATCGACTTTAGCTGCGTAATGTCCGAGCCTTCGATATGCACGAATTAGGGCGATAGCGCGAATAGAGTCTATGGATGCTTGGCGCAGTTGAGCTACCCCGCCGCCGCGTTCAGCTAGGGTTTCGCTCAGAGTTCCGCCTATTTGCTGGCTTATACTAGTCTGTTCGCCGTTGCCGCGTTTGTTTTCGCCCCAACTTGCGCCGGTTTCTTCTCGCTGCAAGTCGGCGAGTCCGTCTCCTACCTCGTTGAAAATTTCGCTCCAGCTTTCATCTACGGAGTCTGGCGAGCTGAGGTACTGCTGGTATAGAGCGAAGACCCACTCTGCGTTTTGCTCGGATAGGACTTGCGTGTTTTTGGGGTAGGGCAATTGCGTATCCTCAATTGGACAACCAAGTTACGATATGTCTCGCCTTTTTTATGGCTTATTTTTTCTCGGCGCGCAAGCACTAAGGATATAACAGCAATGGGGATATAATGGCAACAGTCGTATCAAGAGTTGCTTTCACAAGGAAAGCAGCTGCTCCGCTGGCTTCTTACGAGCTATTAGGGTTGGCTATTTAGTAGCCGTCTCCGCCTCCACTTTGGCACTCTTGTCTATTCTACCATAGCAGAATGGGATCCACTTTATACTTCTTTCGGAAGTGTATTTAGAAACTATATTAACACTCAAGGTCAGCGTATGCCGCCCGACTCCTCTCTGCTCGTCTTTGAGATAGACTTTTTCGCCTAGCTCGATCTGGTCATACCTTTTTTGGTGGTCGTCCTTTTTGGTTTTTAGCTTTCGCCTTGGACTGTATGGCTGGCAGAAGAAACTTTTCATGGGCTTATAGAGATAAACATTTGCCCTTACGTCAAAGCTTGAGGCATTTGCGGGGATTCCCTGCACCGATGGGCTGCCTAAGAATTTCCAGCCCCGCGCTTGCTCTTTGAAGGAGCCTTTTGGCTCGCGTTCGGAAAGCGACGCACAGGCTGAGAGTAGCAACGATGCGAATATGGTCAGTGCTAGGGGGGTGTTCCGAATGGTGCTACGAGCATTCTTTTTCATAACGAGCGCCCCATAGTTTCTATAGTTATAACGAAATTTCTATGGTTAAATAATACTATTGTGAAATAGTGATAGCGGGGTAGTAGTCGAGTATGGTTACGGTCGCTATCAGGCGGAGCTATCGACCTTGCCATCGCAGTAATAGAGCCATTTGATGCGTCTTTCCGAGGTATATTTAGATACGATGTTCACCTTCATTATCATGGATTGCGTGCCTATTCCCCTCTCACTATCTCCGAGATAGACTTTGTCGCCCAGAGGAATTTGTTCAAACTTTTTTTCAGCCCCCTTTCTGCCGGCTTTCTTTCTTTTTGGACTATAGGGTTGGCAGAAGAAGCTTTCCATGGGCTTGTGGAGGTATATCGCGACCTTGACTTTAAAACTTGCTGCGTGAGCTGGAATGCTTCCGACATTTGTTATCCGTATGATTTCCCAACCTCTTTCGACATCTTTCGCATTAGCTTGAGGAGCGTCGGATTCTGTGGTCGCGCATGCGCCAAGCATCAAAACCGCGAATATGGCGACAAGTGAGAGTTTAGGTAGTAGCCTAATGAATATCCTAGGAGGGAATATCCTAGGAAGGAATATCCTAGGAAGTAATATCTTAGGTTGGAGGTTTTTTGCAATCATACTGTTATCTCATTTTTCCAGCATCCACGGAGCAAGCCATGCAAAGCACTACGGAGCCCGCAGGCTAGACATTTTTCTGAGAGCTTGCAGACGAGCATAGCACTTTTTCTATCATTTTATAGCATATTTTTACAGACTAGAAGAATTTTGCCGTTGCGCTTGCATAGGCGGCGATTCCTTTTGCTTCTCCGAGCGCGCCCAAACCTTCGAGGGTTGTTGCCTTCAGCCCGATGCGCGAGCGTTCGAGTTCGGTTAGCTCTGCGAGCTTATCGCGCATGGCTTCCTTGTATTTTTTCAAATGAGGTTTTTCTGCGAGGATAGTTATATCTGCGTTTACGAGTTTTCCGTCTGCTTTTTTCAGTACTTTGAGCGCGTGCTTGAGGAAGATAGCAGAGTTGGCGTTTTGCCACTTTTGCTCGGATGGTGGAAAATGTTCCCCGATATCGCCGCTAGCGGCGAGCGCGAGTATTGCGTCTGTTAGCGCGTGCAGTGCGACATCTGCGTCCGAATGTCCTACTAGGGTTAATCCACAGGGTATGTCTGTTGCGCAAAGACGCAGTACTTCGCCTTTGCATAGTTTATGCTGGTCGAAGGCGGAGCAAGAGCGAAATTCCGAGGCTTGTTTTTCTGGGTATGGTTTTTCTGCTTTCATAGTGTTTTTCTCGGCAGCGAGCAGTCCCTCTAGGATGTGTATGTCTTGTCGGTTAGTTATTTTATGCGCGCGCGCCTCACCTTGAACATGCGCCACTTCTGCTAGATTTTCTATGGCGAGCTGCGCCTCGTCTGCAAAGTTTTTACTTGGCGTTTTTTGCTCTGCTTGCACTAACCATTCGAGCAGTTTTTCTGGCGGGAATGCTTGCGGAGTTTGCGCGAGCAGCAAGGCTTCGCGCTCTATGGATTCGACGACCAGCCCTTTTTTGTCGATGCGCTTGATGCTATCGGCTATGGGGAGTAGGGGTATTACGCCTAAGATTTTGCTTTCTGCTTTGCTGTTAGATTGACTTTCTCTAATGCGAGCCACGTCGGTTGCGATACGTTTGAGCAGAGCGTGCGATACCAGCGGTCGCGCAGCATCGCAAACCATGCACCAGTTGTTACCATTTAGGCTGTTACCACTTGGGTTATCACTTGGGTTACCAGTTGGGTTACCAGTTGGGTTACCAGTTGGGTTACCATTTGGGTTACCATTTGGGCTATCGGTTGGCTCATTAGTTTCGTCAGTTTTCCCCACCACCTTGTCTTTGCACTTGTTCTTGCATAGGACCTGCAAGCCATTTTTGAGCGAGTCTTGCCGCCTAGTAGCACCCTGTGCGAAGAGCCAGCGACTCTCGCTGTGGCTCTCGCTGTAGCTTTCGACGAGCTCTTTGATTTTTGCTTTTACGAATTTATCTTCTGGCAGGACGATGACGCAGTTTCTGACGAACGGAGCTTCGACTAGGGTTTGCAGTAGGTATGCGAGTGCTGGTCTGCCAGCTAGGTTTTGCAAAACCTTTGCTAAAATTTTTGCCTCAACCTTTGCCTCAACCTTTGCGCCACCCCTTGCTTCAACCTTTACTTTGTTTGAGCTTTTTTCTTTTTCGTTGAACCTTCTACTGCTACCTGCGCATAATATGATAGCGTCGAGCATTAATTTTATGTTTTTTTTGCTATCCACTTTGTTCGGCAATTTTTTCTGGTGGTTTTCCCCTTGAGGCATTTTAGGCACATTGTTTGCGAAGGTTACCTTATAGGGTCTACTCTACAGATTTTATTTTATAGATTGCATTTAACTTTCTAGTTTTGGGTTCATACTAACGGCGTGCGATGAGCTTGCGAGCGGCGAATGGGCTATAGCATCGCTGTTTTCGCTGTAATTAGAGATTTTTTTTGGGAGTTGGGATGATTTTTTATGCTTGCCTGTTTTTTTACGAATAGAGTTTCAATTCTAGCAGAGTATCTATCGTGAAGATTATCATCTGTGGCGCGGGGCGAGTAGGCAGTTCGATAGCGCAATACCTTTCGCGCCAGAATAACGATGTTGTCCTTATCGACGAGGTTCCGCTTCGCCTTTTGAGCATCGGCGATGTAGCGGATGTAAAGACTGTGCTTGGCGATGCTTCGTTGCCAGAGAGTTTAGTCGAGGCGGAGGCAGATAGCGCGGACATGTTGATTGCGGTTACGGCATCTGATCAGGATAATATTGTTTGTTGCCAGATGGCGCACTCTCTTTTCAAGATTCCGATGAAGATAGCCCGCCTTCGTTCGGATAGTTACAACGACCCTCGTTGGGCGAAGATTTTTGGTCATGACCATATCCCGGTGGACATTGTCATTTCGCCTACCCACACGATAGTTGAGGCGATACATAATCGATTAGACGCTCCTGGTGCTTTTGATGTTGTGCCGTTGATAGGTGATCGAGTTAGGGTTATCGGCACGCGTTGTTCTGAGGATTGTCCTATAGTCTACCAGCCGTTGCGTCAGTTGACTTCTCTTTTTCCCGACTTGCATATCACGATTCTTTTGATCACGCACGAGGGCAAGCCTCGTATACCGAAAGCTGACGACATGCTCTACCCTGGCGACAGCGTATATTTTGCGGCGGAGACCTCGCATATGATGCGCTCGTTGCAGGCATTTGGTCACGAGTATCGTCCGAGCAAGCGGATACTAGTCGTTGGCGGTGGCAATATGGGTCTGATTTTGGGTCAAAAGATAAGACAAACTTCGCACAGCATGCATACGACGATAGTCGAGACCGACCAGCTACGCGCGCGCAGACTTGCCGAGGAGCTCCCAGACACGACCATTTTACAAGGGGATATAATGGAACCTGAGACGCTCGGCAGTCTATCCCCTGAGAGTTTTGACACGATAGTTTCTCTTACGGACGATGACGAGATTAACGCTCTTTCGGTTTTGATGTTGAAGAAGCTAGGGGTAAAACGCGGCATCAGCGTTATCAATAAGGGTATTTACATATCGCTTGTCAGAGAGTTAGGCTTGGATGTTATAGTTAACCCACCGCTGATCACGGTCGCGACTATTTTACGACACGTCCGCCATGGTCGCATTCAGGCAGTCTATCCGGTGCAAGATGGCTTTGCGGAGCTATTCGAGGC
>JABABG010000005.1 GCA_014238315.1 Alphaproteobacteria bacterium | reverse complement strand
CGAGAGCTGTCCGCAAGGACTCTCTGCAAGAGCTGTCCGCAAGGACTCTCTGCAAGAGCTGTCCGCGAGGACTCTCTGCAAGAGCTGTCCGCAAGGACTCTTGCGCGAGGACTCTTGCGCGAGGACTCTTGCGCAAGGACTATTACGATAGAGTCTAGCAGTCGGCGAGCAACCATAAACCCAACAAAATAACAACTTCGAGCTAACAAACACCTCACAAAGAACACTACCTATGTCCCTAAACGACCCCATCGGAGACCTCCTGACAAGGATTCGCAACGCGCAAGCGGTAGGAAAATCTAGCGTACTAGCACCGTCTTCGCGCATGAAGACGGCGTTGCTGGAAGTCTGCAAACGCGAAGGATACATCAAAGACTATCGAGTCTTGGGCGAGCAGCCGAAAAAACCGACGCTCGAGGTTTTCCTAAAGTATTCAGACACGATACCGGCGATCAGCGAGATACGCCGCGTCTCAAAACCGGGGCGGCGGGTCTATGCCAAAGCCGATAGCATCCCGCGCTTTTATAACAGCCTCGGCATCGCGGTGCTATCCACACCAAAGGGCTTGCTGTCGGACGCGGAGGCTCGGCAGCAAAATGTCGGAGGCGAAGTCTTATGTCAAATATTCTAAAGAATACCCCAGACGCTATCCCAGACGCTATCCCAGACTCTATGCCGAACAGCAACCCATCCCCGACCCTGTGTCCTTGCAACCCTTTGGCAACCCCTTGGCAACCTTATGGGCAGAGTATAGCGAATGTCTAGAGTCGGTAAGAAAGCCATAGTGATTCCAGACGGCGTCGAGGTCGAGCTATCGAGAGGAGAGCTGACGGCTAAAGGTAGCCGCGGCGTCTTGTCCGTAGCCCTCTCGCATCTGGTCGAGACGAGCAAGGTCGATAACGCCATAGTGGTGAAGCCACGGAGCGGTGCTAAAAGCGATGGCAAAAAGTCTAGAGAAATGTGGGGAACGATGCGACAAATGATCGCACAAGCGATCGTCGGGGTCTCGCAAGGTTTCAAACGGCAGCTGGTTTTCGAGGGCGTGGGCTATCGGGCGAGCGTCGCCGAAAGAACGCTCAAGCTATCGCTCGGGTATAGCCACGATATAATGTTCCCGATACCGGAGGGGATGCAAATATCTATCAGCCCAGAGCGCAACAATATCATTGTCGTCGAGGGAAACGACAAACAACAAGTAGGGCAAGTCGCAAGCCTGATCAGGAGCATGCGACCGGTCGAGCCATATAAAGGAAAGGGGCTACGCTATATCGACGCGTTCGTAAGACGCAAGGAAGGTAAGAAGAAATGAGCGATAAAAAACAGCAAAACTTTGCAAGACGGGCGATGCGCAGGCGCAGGAATTTGCGCAAGGTTGCGCCTGCGGGTCGCTTGCGCTTGTCGGTGTTTCGCTCTAATCGGCAAATGTACGCGCAAATTTTTGACGATGCTAGCCATAAAACGCTGGTCGCTGCTACTAGTTTGGAGAAGGAGCTGAAGGGCAAAGGCGGAGGAAATAGCGAGGTGGCGAAGCGAGTGGGAGAGATAATCGCTCAACGCGCGTTGAAAAAAGATATCCGCAAGGTCTTCTTCGATTGCGGAGGCTATAAATACCACGGACGCGTACAGGCACTGGCAATGGCTGCGCGCGAAAAAGGACTAGAGTTTTAGATAAAAAAATATGAGCTACCAAAATAAAGACACGAAAAACGAAGAAGACGAGCTGATCGAAAAGCTGGTCTCGATCAATCGAGTGGCGAAGGTCGTCAAAGGCGGTCGGCGTTTCGGATTCGCGGCTCTTGTCGTAGTCGGAGACGGGAAGGGGCGTGTGGGGATCGGGGCAAACAAAGCACGAGAGGTACCAGAAGCCATTAGGAAAGCCTCCGTGCATGCTCGTAAGAAACTGCTACGGGTGCCTCTGCGCGAGGGCAGGACTCTGCACCACGATATCTTGGGTAAGTTCGGCAAGGGGCTAGTGCTGATGCGTAGCGCGCCACCTGGCACTGGCATCATCGCTGGCGGACCGGTACGCGCGGTGTTCGAAGCCTTGGGGGTCTCCGATGTAGTTGTTAAATCGATCGGTTCGTCGAACCCGCATAATATGATCAAGGCGGCGCTCGATGGTTTGTTGCGCTCTTCTTCGCCTAGGCTTATCGCTCAACGCCGAGGGAAAAAGGTTTCCGATATCATACGCGAGCGAAACCTAAAGCACGGTGGCAAAGAAGTGGCAAAACGAGAAATAGAGGAGGGGACACAAGGAGAGAGGGTAGCACAAGCAGAATCCTCACAAGAAAAATCCTCACAAGCAGAATCCTCGCAAGAAAAATCCTCGCAAGCAGAATCCTCGCAAGAAAAATCCTCGCAAGAAACATCGAGCGAGGTAGCGAAGTAAGATGCCAGACAAGCCAAAGACGGCGGTCTTGCGCGTCAAGCGCGTGCGTAGTGCGATAAGGCGTCCGCAAAAACAGAAGGACACATTGCGCGCCTTAGGGCTAACGCGCATGAATAAGCTACGCGAGTTGCCAGATAATCCGTCGATGCGCGGTATGGTTGCGAAGGTTGCCCACCTAGTGCATGTCGAGGGCGAGGTTAACATCAATAGCCCAAAAAAATCACGGTAAGATACTAAGATACGATGACGATTAAGCTAAACGACCTCAGGGACAATAAGGGAGCCCGCCACGCTCGCAAACGTAAGGGCAGGGGGATAGGCTCTGGCTTGGGCAAGACTGCAGGCAGAGGGCATAAGGGACAAAAGTCGCGCTCTGGTGTTGCTATAAAGGGCTTCGAGGGTGGGCAAATGCCGATCTACCGAAGGCTACCGAAAAGAGGCTTCACCAATATCTTCCGCAAGGCTTGGGCGGTCGTAAACCTCGGCTCGTTGCAGAGGGCGATAGATGCGAAGAAGATCGATGCGAGCAAACCCATAACCAGCGAGGTAATGCAGCTAGCGGGTCTCGCGCGCACGGGGTTGCCACTGCGTTTGCTGGCGAAGGGCAATCTCACTTCGAAGAATGTAGTATTCGAGGTAGCGGCGAGCTCGAAGTCGGCACTCGAGGCGGTCGTTGCGAACGGCGGCAAGGTCAATCTAGTGCCTTTTCAAAAGGAGAAAAAGGCGAGGGTTGACGAGAAGGTCGATCGGCGGAAGTTGAAAAAAGAAGAGATAAAAAAGAAGATAGCGGCAAAAGTCGCGCGCGGAGAGTGCAAACCTAAGTACAAGAAACCGCAGGCAAAATGACTAGCGTAACGGACCAAAAAGGCTTCGCGGAGCGCGCCTTTGCAAACTTCGGGCAAGCACGAGATTTAAAGAAACGCTTGTGGTTTACGCTTGGTGCGTTGATCGTATATCGCATCGGTACTTACATTCCTCTGCCGGGCATCGACCCGGTCGCGCTGAAGCAGCTTTTCGACCAGCAGCAGGGTGGTATCTTGGGGATGTTCAACATGTTCTCTGGCGGAGCTTTGAGTCGAATGACTGTCTTCGCGCTGAACATTTTACCGTATATCTCTGCTTCGATCATAATGCAGCTACTTGCGGCATCGGTGCCGTCGCTAGAGCAATTGAAGAAGGAGGGAGAAGCTGGACGGCGCAAGATCATCCAATACACTCGCTACGGCACTGTGCTACTGGCGAGCCTGCAGGGCTACGGCATCGCGGTAGGGCTGGAGAGCAGCGGAGGGGTTGTTCTCGACCCAGGGGTAGCATTCCGCGTCTCGACGGTCGTCAGCATAGTTGGCGGTACGATGTTTCTGATGTGGCTCGGCGAGCAGATAACGCAGCGCGGGGTTGGTAACGGTATCTCGTTGATAATTTTTTCTGGCATAGTTGCGAACCTACCGATAGCGTTAGCTGGCACTTTAGAGCTAGGTCGCACTGGCGCCATCTCCACAGCTTTCTTGTTAATTCTGGCGGTGATGATAGTTGCGGTTATCACGATCATAGTCTTCGTCGAGCGCGCGCAACGAAGGCTGTTAGTGCACTACCCGAAACGACAGCGTGGTGCGCGCATGCACGGTGGAGAGGCTACCCATCTACCATTGAAGCTAAACACTTCGGGCGTCATTCCACCGATTTTTGCGAGCTCGATTCTATTGATGCCTTTAACCTTCGCCAGCCTGAACGTTGGCAACGAGCAGGGCGGCGTCTTAGCTGGTGTCGCGGCGGCGCTCGGACGAGGTCAACCCTTGTTCTTAATGCTATATAGTGCCTTAATTTTGTTCTTCGCCTTCTTCTATACGGCTATCGTCTTCAATCCGAAAGACACGGCTGATAACTTGCGCAAGCAGGGGGGCATCATCCAAGGCATCCGCCCTGGCGCGAATACGGCAGACTACCTCGACTTTGTGCTAACTAGGCTCACGGTGGTAGGCGCGCTGTATCTTGTAGCGGTCTCGTTGTTGCCCGAGATTCTAATCTCTCGTTTCTCTGTGCCCTTTTACTTCGGCGGCACGAGCCTATTGATAGTCGTATCCGTTACCATGGACACTGTCGCGCAGATTCAGGGGCATCTAATGTCCTATCGCTACGAGTCGCTGATGCGCCGCTCAGGCTTCCACCGACTAGGCAGGTAGAGTGAATAGGAAGAGGGGGAGGGATAGGAAGAGGGGGAGGGATAGGAAGAGAGCTTATGAACATTATTCTTTTAGGAGCACCAGGTGCGGGCAAGGGGACGCAAGCTCATGCGATCGAAAAAAATTGGCGTATAGCACCACTCGCGACAGGCGACCTACTACGGCGCATAACGAGTAGCGAGACGGGTGCGGAGGAAAATCCATTAAGTATAGAGTTGCGGGAGATAATGGCGACTGGAGCATTGATACCAGACGCGTTGATGATCGGAATTTTAGAAGAGGAGATAGCGTTGTCAAAGTACGCCAACGGCTTCAGCCTCGATGGCTTTCCGCGCACCGAGGCGCAAGCGAGCGCGCTCGAAGGAATGCTGCTCAAGAATGGTTTGCGAATAGACGCGGTGGTGCTTCTGACCATCGACGAGAAAGCGCTACAGGCGCGCATCGAGGGCAGGCTTTTTTGTCCGAGTTGCGGGGCTAGCTTTCACTCTTCGCTCAACCCACCCAAGCGAGAGGAGACATGCGATATGTGCGATACTAGGCTAGAGCGACGCAAAGACGACAACGCCGAGACCTTGCGCAAACGCCTAGAGGTATTTCACGGGCAAACTGAGCCGATCTTACCGTTCTACGAAAAGCAGAACCTGCTGATAAAAATAGACGGCATGCGCTCGATCGACGAGGTCGCCGAAGACATACAACAAAGCCTGCTAAAATTAGATACGAGGAGCTAGGAGCTCAACAACCCGAAGCATCAAAACACGAAGCTAGGTTGCGCCGAGAACTCGGTTAGTAGCGGCGCCACACCCTCGCATATAGACTCTGAACTAACATCACCCGTAGCGTCTTTACGCCACACTACTACCTCGCCGGTATCGTCATCCCTGATGCGCAAGGCGACCAGCCTGCCGCCAACGCCGAGTTGCGACAAAATAGCCGACGGAACTTCACGAACGGCTCCGTCTATCACGATGGCGTCGTATGGCGCGTCTTGCTGCCAACCTTCGCGCGGGTCGCCGTGCAGACAGACCAAACCGTCGAGCTGCAAATCGATGATAACTGGCTCTAGGGTTGCAGAAAAGAAGTGCTCGAAATCTAGGATAAAAACCGTGGTCTTCAAACGTTCGGCTATCGTGCCGAGGTAGCCTATAGCACCCGCCAGCACCATAACCACACCGCCCTTCTCTATCTGCGCAGACTGCAGAAGGGTAGCCGTCAGCAGCGGTGAGAGCAAAAAGCGAGAGCCATCGCCAATCGGCAGGGTCTCATCGCTGTAGCCGAGTTTTTGTAGATGCTCTGGTAGAAACAGCTCGCGCGGAACACTCGCCATGGCGGAGAGGATGCGTTGGTCGGTAATCTTGTTTGGACGCAGCTGGCTCAGAACCATACTTTTGCGAGCTAGCGTGCTTGCCTTTGATAAGGTCGTCTGCATAGATTTTCTCCTTGAAATGTAGCGCGCCAGAGAGCTACATGCTCTCGTAGTTAGGACCGCCGCCGCCCTCAGGCGTTATCCAATCGATATTCTGCAAGGGGTCCTTGATGTCGCAAGTTTTGCAATGCAGGCAGTTCTGGGCGTTTATCTGCAGGCGAATGGTGGCATCCGCCGCCGCCCCGCTCTCGCCTTGCTCTTCGATTATTTCGTAGACGTTGGCGGGGCAATAGCGCGTCTCAGGCGAGGCGTAACGCTCAGCTACCTCCCCGATGGCTAGAGAGGGATTCTTGAGACGAAGATGCGCGGGCTGATTCTCCTCGTGATAAACGCCAGAGAAGGACAAGTTTGTTAGCAAGTCAAAGCTCAGCTTACCATCGGCTTGCGGGTAGTCGATCTTCTTAGCACGAGACTTCTCCGTCAAATGCTTATGGTCGGGTCTATGGCGTAGCGTCCAAGGCGTACGCCCGCGAAAAATATAACAATCGATAGCAGAATATAGCAACGCGAGCCACAGCCCGAGACGAAAAGACGGACGGATGTTGCGCACCAAACGTAGCTCCTTGACTATCCAGCTCTTCCGCACCTTCTCGCCGTAGCTAACGACCTCGAAGCCAGAGCTAGTAGCACCTGATGCGAGGAACTCGAAAACCTCTTCTGCAGCCAGCATACCGCTCTTCATCGCGGTATGGCTACCCTTGATCTTCGCAACATTCATAAAGCCGGCATCGCAACCGACGAGCAAACCTCCGCGGAAGTGCAAGCGTGGGATCGATTGATAACCGCCCTCGTTAAGCGCGCGCGCGCCATAGGAAATGCGCTTAGAGCCAGAGAGGATGCCCGCTATCAGAGGATGCTGCTTAAAGCGTTGAAACTCCTTATAGGGCGACAGGTAGGGATTAGCGTAGTCGAGCCCGACGACAAAACCTATCGAGATCATACCAGCTTGCAGTCGGTAGAGGAAAGAGCCTCCGTAAGTTTTACTATCCAACGGCCACCCGATCGTGTGCAGAATATCGCCATCTCGATGCCCAAAGCCGTTGCGTCCATCTTGCCCTTGCCCTATCTCCCACAGCTCCTTCAAGCCGATACCATAGGTTTGCGGCTGGCTATCCTTAGCCAAGCCAAAGCGGGCGATGAGCTGCTTGCCGAGCGAGCCTCTACAACCCTCGGCAAAAATGGTCTGCTTGCCTCGTAGCAAGATGCCTTGCTGGTAGTTAGCGGTACGCGCGCCGTCCTTGCCTATCCCCATATCGCCGGTGATCACGCCACCGACGGAGCCATCTTTCTCTATATGCGGCTGAGCGGCGGCGAAGCCTGGGAAGATTTCCACGCCCATAGACTCCGCCTTAGCGGCTAGCCAACGGCAAAGCGAGCCGAGGCTAATGATGAAGTTTCCTCGATTGTGCATATACGGCGGCGTAGGCAACCTAATAGCCCGCCTAGCGGTCAGGTAGCAGAAGCGGTCGCGATTAGCTGGTGTTGCGAGGGGATGGTCGAGAGTTGCGCGCCAGTTCGGTAGCAACTCGTCTAGCGCGCGTGGCTCGAATACTGCACCAGACAAAATATGCGCGCCTATCGAAGAGCCCTTCTCTAGCAGGCATACGGAGACATCCTTAGCAGCATCTTGCGCTAGCTGCTTCAAGCGAATAGCCGCCGACAAACCGGCAGGACCGCCGCCGACTATGACGACATCGAACTCCATGCTCTCGCGCTGGGAGGCATCGAGGCTATCGCCTTCTGCGACCGCTTCGTCAACATTTGCGCTCGCGCCAGTTGCCAATCCTTGCTCCATAGCCGCCAATCCCCATCCAATGCCTTATGCTTTTGCCTTATGCTTTTGCCTTATGCTTGTAGCTCGTGGCACATGCTTGCTATAGGAGAATCTGCTGTATATTTCAACAGAGAAAGTACAAATATACTTTGCTTTGCGAGCAATAGACGCGTTGCAAAAAAAAACTAGAAGGTCTAACCTAGCGGCAGCTATGGAACGCGTACATATCAAGAAACTTTGCGTTGGTTGCTTTTCGCGTGGCGAGCTCGCGCGCTGGCAGAGTGCGAAGATGCGCTGGGGGCAAGAAAACGGCATGGGCGAAAATAAAGTCTGGCACGATACAAGAGCACTGCCGAAACTCGCGAGCAGGATCAAGGTCGGCGGCTCGCTATACTGGATAATCCGTGGCTCTTTTTCGGTACGCCAGACGATAACCGACTTCTCTGCGATCAGGGACGAGAAGGGGATGCGACTGTGCCGTATTTGGCTCGCGCCGCAGCTTATCCCGACCATGGCCTTACGCCACCGACCATTCCAAGGCTGGCGCTACCTGATGGAGCAAGACGCGCCGAGAGACATCTACAACGAGCACTCGACCAGAGAGCTCGACGAAGAACGCGAGCTAAACGAAATGTTGGGTGAGCTAGGCTTAGTCTAGGCAGAACTACTCCAAAACTATCGT
>JABABG010000006.1 GCA_014238315.1 Alphaproteobacteria bacterium | reverse complement strand
GATGTCGGTGAATCCGTAGCGCAAGCCGTCGACTAGGTAGAATAGGGGGTCTATTCGCGCGATAGTCTGGAAGGGCTCTGGCAGGCTTCCTATTTGGTAGAAGGTTCCGGATAGGAAGGACAGGGGCACTACGACGAAGCTAGTAAGAGCGGCACCGTGCTCGAACTTTTCTGCCCATAGCCCTGCGAATGCGCCGAGGCTTGCCATCAACACGGCTGCGCATAGGGCGTTATATACTATGTATGCGGGATGGATGAACTCGAACTCGATGAACGGCATAAGGGCTACGACGACTATGATTCCGACGACGAATCCTCTTGTAGCTCCGCCTGCGATTATGCCGAAGGTTAGCTCTGCTGCGTTGAGTGGCGCGAGCAGCAGGTCTGCGATGTTTCCCTGCATTTTGCTCGCGAGTATGGACGAGGAGGTATTGGCGAATGCGTTTTGAATGATGCTCATCATCACGAGCCCTGGCATTATGAATGTTGAGAAGGGCAGGTTTGCCACCTTTAGCTCTTGTCGTCCGAAGGCGAGGGAGAATATCGCAAGCAGTATGAGCGCGGTTATTGCGGGGGTTGCTACGGTCTGCACCCATACTATGAGGAATCTTCGCACTTCGCGTTGGTATAGAGTCCATAAGCCGCGCCAGTTTACGCGCTTATAGTCGAGCAGTTTCGGGCTGAGGTCTATTTTATCTATTTCGCCTATTTTGCCTATTTTGTCGCCCTTCTGGCTCTTGCCTACCTTGCCTATTTTGGAGCTGTGTTTTTTGGAGCTGTAGTTTCTCGTCATATTATTTCGACGAGTTTTGTACCCGCGCTTTCTTTGCGAGTGCTTTAGTTATGGCTGGATGCACGAATGTGCTGACATCGCCCCCCATAAGAGCGATCTCGCGCACGAAGCGAGACGATAAGAAGTGGTATTTTTCGGAGGCTGTTAGGAATACGGTTTCGAGTTGCGGCTCTAGGGCTCTATTCATACTAGCGAGCTGAAACTCGAACTCGAAGTCTGATACGGCTCGCATTCCGCGTAGCACGACTTTTGCCTTATGCTCTCGCATGCTCTCGATGAGCAGTGTGTCGAACCCGACCACGACTATTTTTTGCTTTTGTTGGGTGAAGGTTTTTTCGACCACTTCCTTTACCAGCTCTATGCGCTCTTTTAGCGAGAACAGAGTATTTTTGTTACGGCTCGATGCAACGCCGACTATCAGGCGGTCGAAGAGCTTCAACGCCCTAGCTACGATATCGGCATGCCCGTTAGTTATGGGGTCGAAGGAGCCTGGGTAGAAGGAGATGCTTTCTGTCATAATGGTTTTTTATGCGAATAGGTCGCCATCGTCGGGCTTGGTCGCTTTTAGCTCTTCGTCTTGTGCTCCCTCTTGCGCTCCTTCTCCCTGCTCTGCCTCTTGTGGCTCTGCGAGCTGTTCGCTCATTTTACCTATTGCGACGAGTTTTTCGCCATCTTTCAAGTCGAACAAGCGTACGCCTCTGGCTGTACGCCCGCACAAGCGTACGTTATCGGCATTTATGCGAGTGGTTTGTCCGAGCGTTGAATATAGGTCTAGCATATCTTTTTGGGCGACTAGCAGACTGGCTACGACTTCGTCTTCTGGGCTTGCGAGTATTGTGTTTTTGCTTCCTTTGCCGCCGCGCGAGGCTAGGCGATATTCTTCGATGTTGGTTCTTTTGCCATAACCTGAGGCGAGGGCTGTTAGTATGGTTTCTTTTGGTGTCAGCTCTTTACCTGGTTCCGTACCTTCCTCGGTATCTTTTTGCGCCTCGATGGCGGCGATGGATTCCAGCCTATCGCCGTTGTTGAGCTTAATTCCGCGCACGCCGCTACTTTCGCGCGAGGAGAAGACTCTTAGCTCAGCGAGCGCGAAGCGAATAGCCATGCCTTTTTTGCTAGCGAGGAACAGGTCGCCTTTTTCTGCGCACACGACCGCGCCGACGAGCGCGTCGCCCTGCGGTATTTTCATGGCGATTTTCCCGTTGCGCATTATATCTTTGAAGTCTTCGAGCTTATTGCGCCTTACCGTCCCTGATGCTGTAGCGAGGACGATGTAGCTCTCCTTGAGCGTTTTTTCGTCGCTCGGTATTGGCATCAGGTTTGTTACCATTTCGTTATTTTCGAGTGGCATCAGGTTAATGACATGCTTACCGCCGGCTTGCGGGCTAGCTTCTGGCAGTTCTGCTACACCGAGCGCGTATGCTTTGCCTCGGTCTGTGAAGAAGAGCAACCTTTCACGAGTATTCACGAGGCAGGTTTGTAGTATTTCGTCTTCGCTGCGGACTTTCATCCCCGCGCGCCCCTTGCCGCCGCGCGACTGGCTACGGTATACCGCGCTGTCCACCCTTTTGACATACCCTTTGCGAGTTATAGTAACGACGACCTCTTCTTGCGGCACGAGTATTTCTGCGTCTTCATCGACGGAGAGCTCTTTATCGATGATGCCGGTGCGCCTAGGGGTTCCGAACTGCTTTTCTGCGAGCAGGAGCTCTTGCTTTATGGCTTGCGACCGTCTTTTTTTCGATGCGAGCATCTCTAGATACTCGACGATGCGCGTGAGGTTTTCTTGTGCTTCGTCTAGCAGTTTTTGCTTTTCGAGCCCGACTAGACGTTGCAAGCGTAGCTCTAGGATAGCTTGGCATTGGGTTAGGCTGATACGGCAAGAGCCGCCTTCTTCGACCACCATTCCCCTTTGCCAGCCCGACTTTTTCTCTTGTCCTTGTTGCTGTTCTTTTTCTTGCGCCAGCAAGGCATCGATTGCCTTACTGCTCCAGCTTTCGCCCATCAGGTGTTTGCGGGCTTGCTCTGTGTCTTTTGCGCTACGGATAGTTGCGACGATTTTTTCGATTTCATCTACGGCTACCAACAAGCCGTAGAGGACGTGCAACCTTTTTTGAGCTTTTTTGAGCAAGAATTGCGTTCGCCTTTGCAAGACTTCGTCGCGGAAGTTGAGGAACGCGGTTACCATATCCTTTAGGTTCATCAAGCGCGGCTGTCCCTTGTCGAGTGCGAGCAGTTGCATGCTATAGCTAGTCTGCAGCATGGTATTTTTGAATATCAGTGCGCGCACTGCCTCTGGGTTAGCGTTAGCCTTGACCTCGACGGCTATCCTTAGTCCGTCCCTATCGGATTCGTCTCTGAGCTCGGAGATTCCTACGATTTTTTTCTCGCGCACGAGCTCTGCGATCCTTTCGATGATTCTGGCTTTGTTGGTCTGGTAGGGTATTTCGGTGAACAGCAGCATCGACTTTCCAGAGCCCATGGGCTCGATGCTTGACCTTGCGCGCAGCAGTATGGAGCCCTTTCCAGTGCGATAGCACTGTTTGATAGGCTCGCTACCGAGTATTAGCGCGCCGGTGGGAAAATCTGGTCCTGGCAACTCGGCTATCATCTCGTCGATGGAGAGTTCTGGCTGGTCGAGCAACTTTCTGCAAAGCGAGCATACTTCCGTCAGGTTATGGGGAGGTATATTAGTAGCCATTCCGACGGCTATCCCGCCGCCGCCGTTTATGAGCAGATGGGGAATACGCGCGGGTAGCACTTTAGGCTCTTCGAGCGATCCGTCGTAGTTGGGTTGAAAATCTACGGTATCTTTTTCTATATCTTCGAGCAGGGCTTCGGCGGCTTTGCTGAGCCTTGCTTCTGTGTATCGCATAGCGGCGGGT
This sequence comes from Alphaproteobacteria bacterium, assembly GCA_014238315.1. Lineage (GTDB taxonomy): Bacteria > Pseudomonadota > Alphaproteobacteria > JABAAW01 > JABAAW01 > JABAAW01. The sequence goes on along the minus strand of JABABG010000006.1, from coordinate 3,056 downwards.
CTATCTCCGTCTAGCGATCCGAAGTTTCCTTGCGAGTCGATGAGCATCAAGCGCATAGAGAAGTCTTGCGCCATTCGCACCATAGAATCGTAGACGGGAGTATCTCCGTGCGGATGGTATTTTCCCATCACTTCGCCGACTATTCTTGCGGATTTTCGATAGGGTTTATCGGCGTCGTATCCGCCTTCGCGCATCGCGTGCAGTATGCGTCTATGGACTGGCTTCAAGCCGTCTCTTGCGTCTGGCAGAGCTCTGGCGACGATTACGCTCATGGCGTATTCGAGGTAGGATTTCTCCATTTCCTCTTCGATAGTTATAGTCTCGATGTTGCCAGAAGTTTCCATTTTGCCTTTACTTTTTCCCTAAGCTTTTTGAGCTCAGTTTTTCTGCAACCACTCTGCTACGCGCGGAGCATAGTATGAGATTATCGCGCTCGCGCCGGCTCTTTTGCAGGCGGTTAGTTGCTCTAGTACGACTTTTTTTTCGTCGATGTAGCCATTTTTAGCAGCGCTTGCGATAGCCGCGTATTCTCCTGAGACATGGTAGCATAGTATGGGCATGGCGAAGGCTTGTTTAGCTCTGTATACGATATCTAGGTATGGAACTGCGGGCTTTACGATTAGCATATCTGCGCCTTCGTTAGCATCGAGTGCTATCTCCCACAAGGCTTCGTCGGAGTTTGCATAGTCCATCTGGTATGATTTTTTATCGCTAGGAACGCCAACTGTAGCATGTGCAGGCTCTCGTCCGTCGGCTACGGCGATATCCATCCGTTCTTTTTGCGAGCGCGGGACTTTTAGTGCCTCCCTGAACGGCGAGTATAGGTTGGAGGCGAACTTTGCGGCGTAGCTGGCGATGGCTACTTGCTGGAATCCTTGCGCGTCGAGTATCCCCCGCAAGTATCCTACGCGCCCGTCCATCATATCCGAGGGAGCGATTACATCGGCACCGCTTTCTGCTAGTGCGAGGGCTTGTTTAGCCAAGGCTTTGAGGGTTAGCTCGTTGTCTATGATTACCTCTTTGCCTAGCTCCTTGTCGCCCTCTTTACCGATCGCCTTGCTCGAATATTTGCCGAAGGTTTTACCTTTTTTCTCGATGCTCACGATTCCGTCGTGTCCGTGCGTTGTGTATGGGTCTAGGGCGACATCGCAGAATGCTAGGAGATTGAATTTTTTTAGCAGCTGCAAGGCTCTAGAGATGAGGTTTTCCTTGCGCCAGGCTTCTTTAGCGTCGAGCGTTTTTTCTTGGGGCTCGATGACCGGGAATAGGGCGAGCGCGTTTATGTTCTGGCTTTCGGCTTTTTCTGCTATTTTCGCTAATCCATCGAGGCTCACGCGGGCGATATTCGGCATGGCTTCTATGGCTATGGACTTATTTTCTCCTTCGACGAGGAAGACTGGCCATATCAGGTCGTTTGCGTTGAGTTGATTTTCGCGGCATAGGTTTCTTAGATTTTCGTTGCGCCGCGTGCGCCGCATTCTTGTTGCGGGATACCTTCTGGCGACGATGCTAGACGAGTTCATTTTCTAGTGGCGATGCGGGGTATTTTCTGGCGGCGATGTTAGACGAGTTCATTTTCGGAGGCGATTTTTCAACTACCGCCTACGCCGATTCGTCCGATATTTCCGAATATATCTTTGATCAGGTTTCTTTTGGCACTTTTCAAACCTTTAGTTTTGCTTTTATCGACCTTGCTGTATTTGACCTTGCTTATATCGCGCAGTTCGAGAGCTTGTAGTATTTCTGTCTCGCTTTCGAACAGCAGTATGAGTATTTGCGGCTGTTTGAGCCTTGGCGACAGCCGTCCGACTTGCTGAGTTTGCGCGCCGAAGTAGTAGAATAGATTGGGTCTGTATGGATTCACGAAGTTTGGCGGACCGAGCAGCTGTAGTATTTGCTCTTTGCTCTGCTCGCCTACCCTAATTTTTTGTATCTCGCCTTCTGGGAACCATATCCCCTGTACGCCTTTTTGCGAACAGGCTTGGGTGAGCAAAGACAGTGCTACGAGCAGGCTGGCTACTACGAGCAACCTGCCAGCTGTCTTTCGGCGATGGTTTATGTTGCGATGTTTGAGCAATAGGGGGAGCATGATTTTCCTATCATAAGACTATTGCGTAGATTTTTGCTATGTAAAGTTTTGCTAGGTGATTTTTGTTATGCGATTTTTGCATGTGATTTTTGTTATGCGATTTTTGCATGTGATTTTTGTTATGTGATTTTTTATTGGGAGACCTTATGTTTAGCCTTTTTAGCCACAAGAGCCGCCAGTGTCGCAGACTTGCTTTTCGCGCACAAAGGCGTCGTTTGTCGCGCGAGTATGGAGCACGCCTTTACGAGCGCGCTTTGCGCGCCTCGCGCGAGGAGCGGTTGTTTTCCGATTGCTCGCTAGCGGACACGGCGGACGGTCGCCTAGATTCGCTTACGCTACACCTTTATCTTTATATGGAGCGATTTTCATCCCCCCTCCACGAGCCAGTGCTACGTTCGATGATGGAGTTTTTTGTGCGCGACCTTGAGCACGCGCTACGCGAGCTCGGCACCAGCGATCTTAGGGTTGGCAAGAAGGTTCGGCAAGTTCTTTTGCGAGTATATGGGGCTTTTCGCGTTTATGGTAGCGCGAGCGACGACAGGCAATGGCGTGAGGCTCTTTCGCGTAACATCCTTGATTGCGACAGCAAGGCTCTTTGCTTATACAGGGCGGATTTTTCTAAGCGGTTAGCTCGCCAGCCCTTACGAGAGGTTATCGGAGGTCGGTTGCGCTGCAAACAATAGATATAGCGACCTACCCGAGTTTTCTTTTGCATTTTTTTGTCTGATGTTTAGACTATCGGCTTGTTTTGCTCGTATTTTGTCTTCGTCTATGCTATTGACTTTCTATGGGCACTTTTCTAGCTCTCTAGCGGCTTTGTGCTTGAGCGCGCATCCTTGTGCCCCTATGGCTACAGACGAGGGTTGCAGATGGGGTTGCAGATGGGGCTACGGATAGGGTTGCAAGTGGGGTTCAGATGGGGTTGCAAGTAGGGTTGTAGGGTTGCAGATGGGGCTACAGACGGGGG
>JABABG010000007.1 GCA_014238315.1 Alphaproteobacteria bacterium | reverse complement strand
TAGAGGCAAGGGTAGAGGCAAGGGTAGAGGCAAGGGTAGAGGCAAGGGAAGTCCCAACAGGCGAGGCAGAAAATACGCGAGCAAATAGCAAACGAACCACCGAACCATCGCCATCGCCATCACAAGACCAGCCTGTAGCAATGCAAAAGGAACTAGCGCAGAAACGACCATCGGCACTAGCGCAAGCTACGAATTCGATTGGCAAGGTAGTAACACCGAGTTCTAAGTCTACAAGTGCCCACCGCATAGCGATAGCTTCTGGTAAGGGTGGAGTTGGCAAGACGGCAATAGCGGTAGCACTTGCGCACAACCTAGCGAACTTGAGCGGCGGCTTAGGTAAAAACTTGAGCAAAAACTTGCGACCGCGAGTATTACTTTTCGATGCGGATTTAGGTCTTGCTAACATCGATATCCAACTAGGTCTGCGCCCCACGCAAGACTTGACGCAGGCTCTGCGCGGCACTTGTAGTCTGGAGGACTGTATCATTAGAGTTCCGCAAGGAGGCTTCGATGCGATAGTAGGCAAGTCTGGCGTTTCGAGCTTTTCCGAGCTTGCCGCGCATAGTTTAGAAAAACTTTTAGAAGATCTGCAAGTGGTTAGTAGCTCGTACGACAGCTTGCTTATGGACCTAGGTGCAGGCATCGACCGCACTGTGCGCGCTTTGACGGTTTTCGCCGACGAGATACTAATAGTAGTCAACGACGAGCCGACCTCGCTTACGGACGCCTACGCGCTTATCAAGGTGACCTTGCGCAGGAAGGCGGATGCGCGAATATCCGTGGTAGTTAATATGGCAGAAAGCGAACGGCGTGGTGAGCAAGCCTTTGAATCTCTGCACCGCACCTGTCGTAATTTTCTGCACTACGAGCTACGTTTTGCGGGCGTAGTGCGTAGCGATAAGCAGGTAGTAGAGGCGATACGCAAACGCGAGCCTTTGATGATCGCCGCACCTGGCAGCGATGCGGCGGAGGACATCGCGCGCCTAGCGCGAGTTTTCGCGAGCAACACGCTGCCCCGCCTAGCTCCCACCCCACCAACAGCCTAGCTAAGGGACAGCCCAACCCAAGCCTCTGATGGACTTACTCTCGCCCCTCTCGCGTCTTCTAGGGCTCACATCCCGCCCACCGAGCCAGCCCTCGTTATCCCAACCCTCGTTATCCCAGCCCTCCTCACCCCAAGCATTGAGGCAATCACTATCGGCTAGGAATAGTAGCTTTAGCAAAGCACCATCCGACCTTTCGCCTTCGCTATTAACGCGCACCAGCCTTTCGAGCACGAACGAGCAAAACCTTCTAGCCCAACTACGCGCTTTATCACCGCAAGCTTTGCGTAGCTTTGTCTCGCAGCGTCTACCGTTTCTCGCCGACCCTCGCTTTGCGCAGTCTTTAGCACGAGCTGTAGGCGAGGCTCAGCTTGCTGCTCGTCATCATTCATCGAGATCGACTACAAGCTCGGTGGAAGAAAAGCCAGCCAGCGATAGCAAACCTAAGGCGAGCAACAACAAGCCTATCGTTAGCCTGAACAAGCTAGGAGAGAGCTACCAACTACGCGATAAAAGCGGCATCATTTGGCGAGCTTGGTTTCTCCCTATCGCGCTGGAAGGACGCCTAGAGCGCATCGGCGTCTACCACACGCAGCGTCGCCCTCGAGACTCTGGCAAGGACTCTGATAGGGAGGATAAGAAACGGCATGATCGGCATCCTTCGCGTCTTGTGTTTGCAATTGACTTTACGCACACCGGAGCGCTAGAGATCGAAGCCGAGCATAGTGTTGGCAAGTTGCGTATGGCTGTTCGTAGCCTGAACAGTTTTTCGCTTGAGGCACAGGCTGGCATTCGTGCGAGGTTTTTAGAGATTTTGCAAGATTTAGACTTGCAGGGGCAGATTGTATTTCACAAGGTTGACGCGCTACCGATAAGCTCTCTGAGCGCGGAGGAGACCACAAGAACGACAAGAGCGAAGGACGATGAATTCTCCAAGGCGGGTATAAACAAATCTGTTAGGGAGACTAGGCTAGACGAGACAAAAGGCTCTACCGAGGGCTCTAGCAAAGGCTCTACCAAAAGCTCTAACAAAGACTTTAGCAACGAAACTACTTGGGAGATAAAACTATGACCTCATCGCGCCCTTCGAAGACCAGCTCAACACCAGCAAAAAACATTTCATCGGGCGTCTCGCCGCTCGAACCGCTAGCACGCGAGAAACTTGTCTGCCGCAGATTAGAACGCCAGCCTGTCGGCTGGGTTAGGGTATTCCACAGCTTTCCAATCAGCAAAAAGTTAATTTTAGAACTATGGTATACGCCCGACCAGCATGTTCTTGATCGCAGTTCAGCGAGGGCGTGGCTCACGCATTATAGCAACTGGCAAGATTCTCTTGAGTCTTTGACGGTGCAACTCATGGATGACTTTCGCAACGAGGTTGTTCCCCGCTGGGTTAAGCTACGCTTACAAGATGGCAAAGACTTTGTAGTAGAAGCGGAGGACCGTCAGCCGAACTGGACTCCCAGCCGAGGTAGCAGGTTTATCGACGACATTTAAACATTATAGATTAGGTTAGGTTAGGTTAGGATGTAGTATTGCAAACACAAGTTATATTATTTTTATAATTTATCATTGCATTGGCATGAAGATTACTTATTCAGCACCCAGCCATCTAATATAATGATCGAATCGCCCAGCAATTTTGAGTTTTCTTCGTCTATTTTCTCTGGTGTCGAGGTCTCTACTTTTCTCTGCCCATTATAAGTAGCTATAACGGTCGCGCCAAGCAAGATTACGATTCCAACCCTAGAAAAGTCTTTTAGGACTACGCGCCTTGAGGCAGAGAGTGGTTTATTTTTTTTGCGGTTATTTAGATTATTTATTGCCATAGTTACTTCCTCATTTTTAGGCTCGCTGTTACTTCCTCATTTTTAGGCTCGCTGTGCGAGCAAATGCTCGACTAGGCGCAAAGCCAATTGCACTATCGTGTAAGTGGGTGTGTTAGCCCCGCCGC
>JABABG010000008.1 GCA_014238315.1 Alphaproteobacteria bacterium | reverse complement strand
TGCTTCCCGATGCTTTTTGGCTACTACACGGCATTGGAGCGCACATTATTTTGCGAGCACGCCAGCGATGCGCAGCTAGACATTTGGCAGAAGAACTGCGCGGTGCATCGGCGTGGCCTAGAGTTAATCAAACCGCGCGCGCGTTGTTGCGACATTGCCGAAGAGCTAAACGCGATGTATCGCGAGTGGGATTTGTTGCAGTACCGCTCTTTTGGCTACGGACATTCCTTCGGGGTGCTATGCCACTACTACGGTCGCGAGGCGGGAGTAGAGTTGCGCGAGGACATCGAAACAGAGCTAAAGCCCGGCATGGTCGTATCGATGGAACCCATGCTTATGCTACCCGAAGGACAAGCCGCAGTCGGTGGCTACCGCGAGCACGATATTTTGATAATCGAGGAGCAAGGCGCGCGCAACATAACTAAGTTTCCGTTCGGCGCCGAGCATAACATCATCACAAAATAGCGACTAGCGAAATGCCTCTCCGTAGAGTGCGTCTGGCAATGCGGTCGATATGAACGGCACATAAGTAACTACCATCAAAAAGGCTAGCAACAACAGCATCCACGGCACGACCGCTCGCACGACCGTCAAGAACTCCATTTTTGCGATGGTCGAGGCAACGAACAAGTTCAACCCCACCGGCGGAGTAATCATACCGATTTCCATATTGACGACCATTACGATGCCTAGGTGAATTGGGTCGATACCTAACGATAGTGCGATAGGATGCACGATAGGAGCTACGATCAACAATAGCCCGCTTGGCTCCATGAACTGCCCTCCGACTAACAGTAGCAGATTGACGATCAGCAAGAACAGCCACGGCGGCAGGTTGTTGCTCGTGATAACCTCGGTTATTTGTTGCGGCAGTTGTAGCTCGATCAGCACATGGCTGAACATCAGCGCGTTGAAGATGATGAACATCAGCATCAGGGTTATCTTCGCCGCCTCGAGCAAGCTCGCCCTAGTATCTCCATGCACTATCCCGCAAGTTGCGGCGAAAGGAATTTGCCACAACGCGCGCATGGCTGCACGCGGATAGCCCTCGCGTTTTTTGCGCCAGGGTTGCCCTTTGAGAAAGCCGATACCGCGATAGAGACAGCTTGCGACTATGAAGCCATAGACTGCCGCGAAAGCTGCAGCCTCGGTCGGTGTGAACCAACCACTGTAGATTCCTAATAAGATGAGCACGATAAGCAGCAGACCGAGGCTGGCTCCAGATGCGTTTCGCAAGATAGTTTGCAAGCTAGCCCTGGGGATAGTATCTATAGCGAGCCTGCGCACGGCTATGCGTACGCTCAGCATCAGCAAGAGCCCTGCGCTCAAGCCGGGTATGATGCCGGCGATGAACAGCCTTCCGACCGACTCGTTCGTTGCCGCGGCATATACGACCATCACGATGGAGGGCGGTATCAGAATGCCGAGCGTACCCGCGGTCGATATTATGCCGACGGCGAGCCTTTGCGGATAATGCGCCTTCTCCATTCCTCGTATGGCTATTGGTCCGATGGCAGCGACCGTTGCAGGCGACGAGCCAGAGAGAGCAGCGAACAGCATACAAGCGAAAACGCCCGCACTCGCTAGTCCACCGCGCAAATGTCCTACGGCAGAGATAGCGAATCGCACTATGCGCTCGGCGACACCGCCTCCTGCGAGAAAGACGCTCGATAGGACGAAGAAAGGAATCGCGGTCAGCAGGAACTTGTCGTTCATCGCGCCAACTACCGCGGTCGCCAAGCCGGAAATTTTTCCAGACACGAGGAAGATGACGATGATGCTCGGCAAGCCTAACGCCACTCCGATGGGCACGCGTAGTGCTAGCATCACGAACACTAGGGTTATTAGCAATAAACCCGCTTGTGCTACTAGCATCGAGTGTATTGTCTCAAGCATCTTCTTTGCCGATATGCTCGATGCTATTCATTTTTTGCGTTGTTTTTTTGCGTGTCATCTCAACCGCTTGTTCTCTAAACGCTTGTTCGCTAGATGCTTGCTCGTGCTCGCTATAGCCATTGCGATAGCTGTGAGAAGGAAGTATGCGAAGGATACGGCGAGCACCGCGTAGGTGAGCCAGTGCGGTATTCCGATTTCCTCCGAGCCTACATGCCGTAGTGCTTTGTTGCTCCAAAAGATAAGCGCGATATCGAAACCCACGCCCGCGAGCAATGCCGCATACAGCATCACCAAGAGGCTTGCGATAGTCGCGCATAGAATTTTTGCTCGCGCGGGCAATCGCACTACCAAGGCATCGATGCTCGCGTGTAAGCCGTTGCGTAGCGCGTACGCCATCCCCAGCAAGACCATATAGAGGAACAAGTTTAGCGTTAGTTCGAGTGCCCAAGGCATGGAGCTCGCGAAGACTCGCCGAGCCACGACATTTGCAAAGGCTATAGCCGTCATCGCGGCGAGCAGGTATGCGAGGATACTCTCCTCGCACCACACGGCTACCCTCGCAACAGCTCCTGCTATTCGAGGTACGGCGTTGGAGATTTTTTTCACGCGCATCCTTCTCCCCTCGCCGAACAATCGATTGCTTTTAATTGACTCTCTGCAATCGATTCTTTACGACGAGAACCTCGGCACCCAGCGATGCAAGAATTTCAAGCATCGGCTGGGTGCATCGAGGGGTGTTAAGTTAAGATTCCAGCTAAGATTTTAGCTAGAATTTTGCGAGTGGTTACTTTTTGTTAGAAGCAAGCGCGGCTTTAATGACATCCTTACCTATGTCATCACGGAACTGCTTCCAAACCGGTCGCACCGCCTTGACCCAGGCTTTGCGCTGAGCTGGCGATAGGGTTCTGATTTTCGAGCCGCTTTTGAGGATTTTGTCGCGGTTTTTCAGGTTGATCGAGCGCGCGATTCCGTTTCGCTCTTGCGTTACTTCTGCGAGTATTCGCGTTAGGTCTGATCGCACATCTGCGGGCAGGGAGTCCCAAAACTTTGCCGAAGTGACGACTAGATAGTCGAGGATTCCGTGATTAGATTCGGTTATTCCGTCCTGCACCTCGAAGAATTTTTTGGTGAATATGTTAGACCAAGTATTCTCCTGCCCATCGACGACACCGGTTTGCAACGCGCCGTATACTTCTGCGAACGCCATTTTTTGTGGCGATGCGCCGAGTGCCTCGAACTGCGCTTTCAGAACATCCGAGGTCTGTATGCGAAACTTCAAGCCATCCGCGTCTTCTGGTGAGATGAGCGGCTTGTTAGCCGATAGTTGTTTCAGCCCGTTATGCCAATAGGCGAGCCCCAGTAATCCTTTGTCTTTCATCGCTGTGAGCAGTTTTTGCCCTTTGGCAGATTGTTGGAATCGGTTGACCGCCTCGATGTCTTTGAACAAGAACGGTAGGTCGAAGACTCGGTACTTGAGAGTATATTGCTCGAATTTTGAAAGAGACGGAGCAGCCATCTGCACATTCCCCAGCAACAACGCTTCGAGCACTTTATTATCGTTATAGAGCTGTCCGTTCGGGAACACTTCGATTCGAACTCTCCCTTTCATTTCTTCATTGACGCGCTTAGCGAACAAGGTAGCCGCCTCTCCTTTAGGGTGTCCAGTCGGCGAGGTCACATGGCTGAACTTGATTAAAATTTCCTTAGCTTTTGCGCTATGCGCACCCAGCGACAAGCTCAGAGCGAGCGTCAGGATTGCAACCATCGCGCCACCGCGCAACATCGATATAGTTCTACGAGCCATTTTCAGTCTCTCCTCTTTGGTAATAATTTCAGTGTCTGATATTTAATGGGGCTAGAGTTTATCATAGTGTCTATCATAATATCTAACAAGTGTATTAGATTCTAGCTAACATTTGCTCGGATGTTAGGGGATACTTCTGAGCGGAGTCAAATTGATTCTTCGGCTTTACGACTAGAATCATCTATAGTGTTGTCGAGTTTTTTTTGCATATACACCACATCCACCAGCTGCTCAAATTTGAACCCAATTCCTACGGCTGTTCCGACAACCCTAAAGCCGAGAGCCTCGTGCAACCTTATCGAGCCTTCGCCCTCTCTTTTGCCGATAATTGCTATCATTTGCCAGAAACCGCGCTTTGCGGCTTCCGCTATCAGAGCCTCTAGCAGTGCTTTTCCGATTCCGCGCTTTAGGTAGCATTTTTTCACATAGACGCTGTCCTCGATGGTGTATCTGTATGCGTTGCGAGCCTTATAGGGAGCCGCGTAAGCGTAGCCCATAACCTCAGGGTAGCCCATAACATCAGCGTAGCCCATAACATCATCTGCTGGAGCCTGCGCCGCATTTTTTTGCTCGCCCCCTCCTTCGCCCGCACTAGCTACCGCCACGAGAGCAGGATAGTTATTCTCGTTCAGTTTTTTTATGCGTTCGCCCATTTCCTTGGCATCTGGCGGGGTAGTCTCGAAGGTCGCGTAGCTTGTCTCGACATATAGAGCGTAGATTTTAGTAATTGCAAAAATATCGCGCTGCTCTATGGGTCTTATGCAGGGTCTTATGCGAAACTTTGGCGAAGTCTGTTGTCTCATAACCATAGTTAGTGACATAGCGTTAGTGACATAGCGTTAATTTTAGGCACTACAAAGAGGGAGAGGATGCACGAATGAGCTATGACAATCAACCTATAACTCCAAAAATTGTTTTTGACAGACGGGCTGGTTGTTTGCTATAAGCTGTTGTGAAAAGCCTAAACGGCTAGTAACACAATAAAGGAGACTTCACAATGAAGATTAATCATCCATCTTTTTTACCACGCGGCTTTTTCTCGAGAGCATTAGTTTCTCTCGTTGCGGTAGTTGCGGTTTTATTGTTCAGCGCGACCTTAGATAAGCAGCGCGCTTACGCTAAGAGTAAGTTTATCGCGATAGGCACTGGTGGTCCGACTGGCGTCTATTTTGTCGTCGGCAACGCCATTTGTCGCATGGTGCATAAGGAGGCGGCGGAAGGTCGCAAGAAGGGCAGGAAGCATGGCTTGCGCTGCTCGGCACCCTCGACAGCGGGCTCGAACTACAACATCGGTCAAATTCGCGCAGGCGAGCTAGACTTTGGCGTAGCACAATCGGATTGGCAGCATCACGCCTATAACGGTACCTCTAAGTATGAGGGGAAACCCTTTAAGAAATTGCGAGCCGTATTCTCGGTGCACCCCGAACCCTTTCAGATTCTCGTAGGTCGCAGGAGTGGCATTAGGAATTGGCAGGGATTGAAGGGCAAGCGAGTAAACATCGGCAACCCTGGCTCTGGGCAACGTGGAACGATGGAGGTGCTTATGAAGATTCATAACACGACCAAATCGGACTTTGCCTCTGCTACCGAGCTTACTTCCTCCGAGCAATCTAAGGCACTATGCGATGGCAACATCGATGCTTACGGCTACACCGTTGGCGTTCCGAACGCTGGCGTAGCACAAGCCGCGGATGGTTGCGGGGCTAGCATCATTTCTCTTACGACCGACCCGATCAAGAAGCTAGTTGCAGACAATGCTTACTACGCTTTTGCGGTGATCCCGAGGGGTACTTACGCGACTACCAGACGCGATGTTAAGACTTTTGGCGTCAAGGCTACTTTTGTAACTAGTGCTAAAGAGTCCGAAGCCTCGGTCTATGAGGTCGTGCGTGCTGTTTTCGAGAACCTAAGCGACTTCAAAAAGTTGCATCCCGCCTTCAGCAGGTTGCAGCCGAAGCAGATGATCGAGGAAGGTCTCTCGGCGCCTCTGCATAAGGGAGCTCTCAAGTATTACAAAGAGAAGGGCTGGAAGTAGAGGTAGCCTATCGGGCAGGTCGCTATTCATGGTTCATGGCGTAATAACCATAGGCATAATAACCATAGGCGCGGTAACCATAGCCGCAGTAACCATAGCCTAACGGGTGGAGTATGGAGGCAGGAAGTAGGAGCGGGAAACTTGTTTTATGTTCTCGCTCCTCTTTCTCCCCCCTCACCCACACATTCACGCATTCACGCATTCACGCACACATATAGCCCCCTCAAGCTCGGTTGCTAGCGTAGGATTGCAAGAGTAATATTGCAAGAGTAATATTGCAAGAGTAGGATGGCTAGCGTAGGATTGCCAGAGTAAGATTGCTTGTGGCATAAGAGATAGCGACCGAGGCAGTAGTGGAAGAGGGCTGACTATTTTGGCAAACAAAATCTCAAACCAAAATAGTGCCGACCAAGATAGTGGCGGTCCTGCGCGCCTTCGTACTTCGGACCTTGACGCTCTGCGCGTTGCCGAGTTCGGTTCTAGCTTGCATGGCACCTGGGGCAAGGTTTTTGCGCTGACGGCTGGCTCTTGGTCGTTGTTTCAGATATGGATCGCCTCCCCGCTGCCATTCTTATTAGACTTTGCCATAATACACGGGGTCGCGGCGCGCGCTATCCACCTCGCCTTTGCCTTCGCGCTGGTCTTTATGCTCTACCCGCTTTTCAAGCGCAGAGGCGAGGGTAAAGATAAGGGCAAAGATAAAGACAAACCGCGTTGGTATGACTTGCTGTTGGGTATTCTTGCGGTCGTTGCCTGCCTTTACATCGTTGTTTTCTACGATGCTCTGGTCGAGCGGGTCGGCGTTTTGCTGGAGTTGCGCTCTGTCTTTATCCCTTCGTTTATTTTTGGCGAGGTTGGTGAGTCTGGCGAGGGTGTTTTTCCTATCGAGTTCGTAGTAGGCTTTGTTGGCTTGCTCCTGTTACTAGAGGCTACTCGGCGAGCGATAGGTTTGCCGTTAGTCTTTATCTCGCTTGCTTTTATCGCTTACGCTTTATTTGGGCAATCGATGCCCGACTTGATATCCCACCGCGGCTTATCTTTCGACCGCCTGATCGGCTACTACTGGTTTGGCGCGGAGGTTGTCTTCGGTATACCTTTGGATGTTGCGACCAGCTTTGTCTTCATGTTTGTGCTTTTTGGCGCGTTGTTAGAGAGGGCTGGCGGCGGCAAGTTTTTCATCGACCTATCCTTTGCTTTAGTCGGCGGCTATCGAGGCGGTCCAGCCAAGGCGTCGATCTTGGCGTCTGGCATGACGGGGATGATATCTGGCTCGTCGATCGCCAACACGGTAACTACTGGTACTTTCACGATTCCGGTCATGCGCAAGGTCGGACTGCCAGCGGTGAAAGCGGGGGCTATCGAGGTAGCAGCCTCGGTAAACGGACAGATAATGCCACCGATTATGGGTGCGGCGGCTTTCATAATGGCAGAGCTCTTGGGCATCAGCTACCGCGAGGTTATCTACCATGCCTTTGTGCCTGCGGTTATTGCCTACTTGGCACTATTTTGGATATCGCACTTGGAATCGATGAAGCTCGGCTTGCGCCCGATGGCGTCGCGCGATATTCCGCGTTTTTTCACGACCCTCATTAGCGGTCTGCACTTTCTTTTTCCGATAGTGGTTCTGATCTACTTACTTTTGGTCGAACGTTTTACTGCTTCTTCGGCGGTTTTTTGGGCAACCGCGAGTCTACTCGTAGTTATGATTGCACAGCGCGTTGTCCAGGCTATTGTCCAGGCTATTGTCTTGGCATCTCGCGGGCAGAGCGATGGTAGCCTCACCTCGGTCATTTCCTCGGTCATTCCCTCGGTCATTCCCTCGGCTTTGCTAGGTGGCTTGATTGTCGCGAGCAAAGATATAGGCTCTGGGCTTGTTGCTGGTGCGCGCAATATGGCTGGCATATCGATAGCCGTCGGTTGCGCGGGCATCATAGTCGGCTCTGTCGGTGCTACGGGTTTGAATAACGCTCTGATTGGAATAGTCGAATCGATTGCTGGCAATAACATCTACATACTGCTGGCTCTTACAGCGGTGCTATGTCTAGTCTTGGGATTGGGACTTCCGACTACGGCGAACTACCTTGTCGTTGCCTCGCTGATGGCACCGGTACTTGTCGAGCTAGGTAGTGCCGCGGGTTTAGTCTTGCCCCTGATCGTCGTGCATCTCTATGTATTTTACTTCGGGTTGATGGCGGATGTAACGCCACCGGTCGGCTTGGCTGCTTACGCGGCTTCTGCCATTTCTCGTGCCGACCCGATAAAGACGGGAATACAGGCATTTGCCTACGAGATAAGAACGGCGATACTTCCACTCGTCTTTATATTTAACACGGAGCTAGTTTTGATCGGCATCAAGGGTTGGCTACATGGTTTGTTTGTGTTTACAACCTCGCTACTGGCGATTCTGTGCTTTACGACCGCGAGCCAGAGGTTCTTGTTTAGGCGTCTGCGCATGCTCGAGATGGTATTATTGCTAGTTCTTGCCGCGGCGTTGTTTCGTCCAGACGGGGTGCTCTCGCTGGTCTATCCGCGCTGGCAAGTTGTAGAGCTTCCCAAAACTCAGCAAGAGGCTGTTCAACAAGAGATCGTTAGCAGCGATTTGCGAGTTGCGGTGACCAGAAAGACCGATTACGGCGACCGCTATCGTCTCGTCAACTTCGCCTCTAGTGGGACAAAAGAGCTCTCCCAAAAGCGTTCTGAAGGGCTTTCTTACAGCTTTTCCTCATTTTCCTCATTAGGTCTAGGCGTTGAACAGCGCTTGGACGAGCAGGGAGTCTCGTATCTGGCGATAACGAGCTTGACGGCAGGCGTGGAGGCTAAAGGGTTACGCGTAGACGATCGAATCACTAAGACGGAGGTGCGCGTAGTCGAGCGTCCCTCGCCGTATTGGGTTTCGCTGATAGCGATGCTGTTACTAGCTTTATTCTTCTGGCGGCATTCTGTGGCGGCGCGAGCTTTAAAAATCGGAGGTCGCCCGTGAGCAACGAAAGCTCGGTTTTGCAACGCGACTTGCGACACGCGTATCCTTGCGCGGTTTCTGCAGAGGGACACTATATAGTAGACTCCGAGGGCAGGCGGTACTTTGACGCTTCCGGTGGTGCTGCCATTTCTTGCCTAGGTCATTGCCAAGAGGATGTTGTGCGCGCTCTAGTCGAGCAAGCTCAACGGCTAGACTTCGCGCATACGGCTTTTTTCAGCAACGTTGCGGTTGAGGAGCTGGCCGATTTTCTCTGCTCGCGCGCACCGAGCGGCTTGACGCACGCTTACTTCAGCTGCGGAGGTTCCGAGGCGATGGAGGCGGCTTTTAAGATCGCGCATCAGTATTTTCAGGAGCGCGGCGAGGGCACGAATAGGCGTTGGATAATCACGCGCGAGCAGAGCTACCATGGTAATACGCTTGGGGCTCTTTCCTTTGCCAGCAACGATGCGCGCCGCATACCTTATAGTGCTATTTTGTTGCGGCAGGCTAAAGTTTCTGCCTGCGATCTCTACCGCGGTCTCAATAGTGGCGAGAGCCACAGCGACTACACGGCTCGTCTGAAAGGCGAGCTACAAGACAAGATAGACGAGTTGGGCGCGGAGAATGTAATCGCCTTTGCTGCGGAGACGATGAGCGGTAGCACGCTCGGTGCGATGCCACCGACGGAGGGTTACTGGCACGCCATGCGCGAGGTTTGCGATCGCAATGGTATTTTACTCATTTTGGACGAGGTGATGTGCGGCTCTGGTCGTACGGGCTACTTATTCGCCTGCACGGAGGACGGCATTTCACCAGACCTGCTAGCGATGTCGAAGGGCTTGGGCGGCGGGGTGCAGCCGATAGGTGCTACCCTCGTGGCAGGTCGTATAGTCGAGGCGATGAGGGATGGCAGTGGAATCTTGCGCCACGGGCATAGCTTTATGAGTCACCCGATTATTTGCGCAACCGCGCTTGCGACCCAGCGTGTCATAGAAGAGCAGGGTTTGCTGGCGAAGGTTCGTGCAGACGGCAAGGTTTTGCACGCCAAACTTGCCGAGGCACTAGACAGCCGCGCTTGTTTGGCGACCCACATAGGCGACTTGCGCGGTCGCGGCTTGCTACGCGCGGTTGAGCTAGTGGCAGAGAAGTCTAGCAAGCGTCCATTTCCTGCCGAGCTACATTTATATAAGCGAGTGCGCGAGTGCGCTCTCGAGCGCGGTCTTATCTGTTATCCGGGTGCTGGCAACGCGGACGGCGTTAGCGGTGAGCATATTTTGCTCGCACCGCCCTTCACCATGACGAGCTCTGATATCGACTTTCTCGTCGAGACGCTCTACGATTCGCTAGAGCAGGTTTTCTCCGAGCTAGATATTTTTTGAGTCCAGCGAATGCGCCGAATGTGCCGAATGCGTCGATATTTTGAGCATAATAGTTAGCGTTGCGCCGAACGGCGGCTGGCTTAGCAAGCTCGACCACCCGCGCCTCCCCCTTTCGATAGCCGAGCTGGCTGAAGAGGCTCGTGCTTGCAGTGCTGCTGGTGCGCGTCTGATGCACTTCCATGTTCGCGGCACTCATGGCGAGCATAGTTTGGACGCGGGCTTATACAGGGAGGCTCTGCGCGAGATAGAGCCTCATGCGGATGGCATGGTTTTGCAGATTTCCAGCGAGAGCAGAGGTGTTGGTAAAAACCTTAGTAAAAACTTTGCCAACAGAAATCTGGCAAAAGATCATCCTAGCAAAGATTATCCTAGCAAAGATTATCATAGCGTTGGCGATGATGCGCTCTACAGCCCTCACCAACAGGCACAATGTATTTTCGCTAGCAACTGCGCCGCTGCGAGCGTCTCCTTTAGGGAGATATGCTCGGAGGGTTCTGCTTTTGCGCGAGGTTTTTACGCCGAGGCAGCCGCGCGTGGCATCCACCTTCAGCATATCCTATACTCTGTCAACGAGGCAGAGAGTTTTCAACGCGCTTTAACGGCGGGCATTGTCGTTCAAGCGCGAGGTCATAGACTCTGTGTTTTGTTCGTTTTTGGCAGGGATGCGGCTCGCGCCCAGTCGGACGCTGCGTCTTTTTCGGCTTTTATTGCTAGTTGCCTACGACCTTTTGGCGAGGATGCGCCGTTATGGTTTGTCTGTGCCTTTGGCGAGCAAGAGCAGGCGCGGCTAATACAGGCGAGCCTGCTATCTCAACCGCGTCTTTGCGACGATTCTCCGCGTTCGGAGTACGATTCGCGCTTGAGCATAGGGTCTGGCGTGCGTTTGGGCTTTGAAAACAACCTATACGCCCAAGGTGGTGGGTTAGTCGGTTTGTCAGACGGTGGGTTAGACGGTGGGCTAGTCGGCGAGCTAGTAGGCGAGCTAGCCGAGACGAACGCGGCGCAAGTTTTGTCGTTTGCGCGCGCCGCTGAGGCACGTGGCATCGACCTCGCCTCGCAGGAACAGACCAACGCGCAGTTCGGGTTTGCCTAAAGAGGCTGAATTTTGTTATCTATTCGCGCTGAAGGAACAAGCGAATCGCCACGTTAGCTTTATGTTATGGTAAAATTTTTGTTACACGAGATTTATTTCAACATTTTTGTTGACAAATGAATTGCTCCGCCCTAGTCTCCTTTGTCACGCGGAGGAAAACGAGTTAGGGGTGAGGATAAGAAAGGAGTTAAAAGGGGCTAATAGGATATAAGAGACTACAGATTCGCTGATTGAACATTTTGTGCTTTGGGAGGGCGTGTGTGAAGGTTGCTTGCTTTGGCTTTTTGTTCCAAGGCAGGTCGTCTTAATGCATGGCTCTTTTTTTAGTGAGCTAGTCTTAACCTTAAATCTTTAGCCATACTTATCGCATAATAGGCACAACCGACTTGGGATTTCAGAGGAACAAACGGGGTAATGCAACAAGGTAACTGGAACAAGGATACTTAGCAGGAGAAGAGAATATGGCTGACTACATAATAAACTATGGGACAAATTTTTACGGCACCGATGATAGTGCCGTAGGGCGTATCATTTCTGGAGGGGTTATCGACCTTAGCGGCTTTGGTCTTTTCCCGACGCCGGCTGCCAACGCCGAGTTCCAGAACACTGTCCCAGACGTCAACGCATTTTTTGACGCGTTTGATGCTCCAGATAGGTCTTACAGCCTTTCGGGCGAGTATCTGGTCTTGAGTTTTTCTGCTAATGGCGAGGCTCACACGATAACTATCACGGACTTTTCTACTGCTGCTGATTCTGGCTACAGAGTTAAGACTTCTGCGGCGGCGGGAGATGGGGCGAGCTTTTTAGTCAGCCAGCTTGCTCTTTCGTTCGTTGGGCATGTCGTAGTTGCTTCTGCTAATAATGGAGTTACGCTTGACGGCGGCTCTGGTGCGGACACGCTAGTAGGTAGCGATGGTGCGGATACGATAGATGGTGGCGCGGGCTATGATACTACCAGCTACGAGGCTGCTTCTGGCGGCATTATCTTTGACAGCACTTCGACGCCCGATTCTGATGGCTTCCGCGATGTTACTGTCGCTGGCGGCGAGACCGACAAGATAAAGAACGTAGAGGGCTTTACTGGCTCGGAGCATAACGACCGCTTCACCCTTGAGGCGAACGATGGTGTTTTCCGTCTGTTCAGCGGACTTGCTGGCACTGATAGGGTCACTATTAAGTTTACCGGCAGCTCTGACGAGTATTTTGGCGATTATCTTGTTGGCGGTCTTGGCGTTGACATTCTATCTTTGGGCGGAGCGAATAACGCTGGCGCGCTATTGGTCAATTTTTACGGAGGCTCGACGTCTCTTACGCTCGCCGATGGCTCTGTTGCTACGCAGACTACTGCGGAGTTCGAGAATATTGATCTGTTCAGTGCTTCCTATAGTAGCGACCAAACCTTTACATTTTACGGCAGTGATACCGATAACGTTTTGACCTTCGGCAGAGGAGAGATGAGCACTGTTATTCTGTATGCTTTAGGGGGCTACGATACTATTAACCTAGGGAGCAGGGGTTCTGGGGTTGTGATCAACCTAGCCGCTAGCGCGCGGACATTGTTGGGGCAAGATATGGCTGCCAATGGGATATCTGGTGGTGGCTTTGCTTCTGGCTCT
>JABABG010000010.1 GCA_014238315.1 Alphaproteobacteria bacterium | reverse complement strand
TGTTCTTTTTTGTAGCGCATCGCAACATCGAACATGCTTTCGACCTTCCCAGAAGGTATATGCTTGCTCCAACCGCCCTCTCTTCCCTCCGCGAGTTTATTTTTAATACGAATATTTGCGAACGCCCCTCGCATCATTACCTCGTGGTTTCCCCGCCTTGCGCCGTAAGAGTTGAAATCGCGAGCGGCTACTTGTTGCTCTACTAGATACTTACCAGCGGAGGAATCTTGGCTAAAGGAGCCAGCGGGAGAGATATGGTCTGTTGTTATAGAATCGCCGAACCAAGCCAATAGCTTGGCGTTGCGAATGTCCTTGACGGTTTCTCGTTCTTCAGCGATGTCTTCAAAGAAAGGAGGTTTTTTTATATACCCAGCCTCCAATTTCCAATTATATAAAGACGAGTGCTCTGCTGCCAAAGCCTTCCAGCTATCTGCCCCTTCAAAGACATTTTCGTAGCGTTTGCGGAACATTTCTGGCGTTAGCGCGTGCTCAAGTTTTTCAGCGATAGCTTTGTCGGAAGGCCAAATATCGCTGAGGAAGACTTCCTTTCCGTTGCGATCTTTACCCAAGGGCTCTTTCCGCAGGTCTAGCGTTAGGCTGCCCGCGAGCGCGTATGCGACTACTAGCGGTGGTGAGGCAAGGTAGTTAGCGCGAACCAATGGATTGACTCGCCCTTCGAAGTTTCGATTGCCAGAGAGTACCGAACATACGAAGAGGTTTTCGTCGCGTACCCTTGTTGTCACATCTTCGAGCAGCGGACCCGAGTTTCCGATGCACGTCGTGCAACCGTATCCAACCAGCGCGAAACCCAAATCTTCCAATGGTTTGTCGAGCCCTGCGCGAGTTAGATAGTCTGTTACCACTTGGCTGCCTGGTGCCAAAGAAGGTTTAACCCAAGGAGGAATGGACATTCCGCGCTCGCACGCCGCTTCTGCCAAGAGCCCGGCGGCTATCATCACATTTGGGTTAGAGGTGTTAGTGCAACTCGTTATGGCTGCTATGACGACTGCACCGTGTTCTAACGATGAGGGCTTGCTAGAGCTTTTTGCTTGCACTACTGCTTTTGCTGGTGATTTTTGTCTAGCCTCGCCAGCTTTAAATTCTTCGAGACTTTGCGCGAAAGAACTCGCGGCATCCGATAGGAGGATTCGGTCTTGCGGACGCTTTGGTCCGGCGAGGGAAGTCTCGACGCTCGTCAAATCCAAGGATAGCGTATCGGAGAATAGCGGCGGAGCATCGTCATCGCGCCAAAATCCTTGCAATTTGGCGTAGCGTTCGACTCGCTCTATCACCTCAGCACTACGCCCGGTCAGGCGCAGGTAGTGTAAGGTTTCTTCGTCGATGGGAAAGATGCCACAAGTTGCGCCATATTCTGGAGCCATATTGGCGATGGTCGCGCGGTCGGCAAGAGATAGGGAAGCGATTCCCGAGCCGAAGAACTCGACAAACTTTCCGACTACTCCCTTTTCGCGCAGCATTTCGACAACGCGCAAGACGAGGTCTGTTGCGGTAGTACCCTCTTGCAACTGTCCTTTTAGCTGAAACCCTACGACATCTGGAACGACTAGCGATAGGGGTTGTCCGAGCATCGCCGCCTCCGCCTCGATTCCGCCAACCCCCCAGCCGAGAACGCCTAGCGCGTTGACCATCGTGGTGTGGCTATCGGCGCCTACGAGCGTGTCGGGGTAGACTAGCTTCACTCCGTCTTGCTCCGATTGCCACACAGTTTGCGCTAGATACTCTAGGTTTACTTGGTGGCATATCCCGGTGCCGGGAGGCACAACGCGAAAGTTTTTGAACGAGCGTTGTCCCCAGCGTAGGAACTCGTAGCGTTCTTTGTTGCGCTCATACTCGCGTTTGACGTTCAAGCTGAAGGCATTTTTACTGGCGAAATGGTCTACGATTACGGAGTGATCGATGATCAAATCGACAGGTATCATGGGGTTGATTAGCTGCTCGTCTCCCTTCAGGCTCGCCATGGCATCGCGCATGGCTGCTAGGTCTACGACGGCTGGCACGCCGGTAAAATCTTGTAGCAACACTCTGGTGGGTCGATATGCTATTTCGCAATCGATGCGTCGGTCTTTCTGCCAGCTGGCGAAGGCTTCGATATGGTCGCGATGGACGGTCTTTCCGTCCTCGAAGCGCAGCAGATTTTCCAGCAACACGCGCAGAGAAAAGGGCAGGCGAGCTGCATCGGGAAAGTTTTCGAAAACGGGTTTTAGGCTATAGAAGAAGTTTTTGTTTTTATCGCCGAACGATGTGAGTGTGGAAAAGCTATCAAGGCTTTCGGATTTTCTTCTTGCGGACATAACTATTTATACCATATTACTTGCTATAAAAAGGCTGAGTAGCTACGGGCTGAGTAGCCAAGAGCTGAAACAGCCGTTGCCAGTCTAGCATAAATCCTTTATACTTGTCTTGCGCAAATGTTGCATGTATGGGCGGTGAGATATTGGCTATGCGTCTATAAAGACATATTTGTCAGAGGTTGCCGAGAAGGTTGCTTGGCTGATGGTTAGCTTGGATTGAGATTGGATTTTGGTTTGGTTTGGCTTGAGTTTGGGTCTGGATTGGGTTTTGGTTTGGTTTGAGGTGTTATGAAGAATTTTGATTACCACGAACAAGAGAAAAACGAGGACAGCTCGTCTAATCGTTTAGACGAGGAGGCGAACTCTGTACTAAAACATTTAAAACAAGAAGACTGGCGGCGCCTGCTAGACTTTGCGACCGCGCAACGTTTTAAACCGCAAGAGAACCTGATCAACGTTGGCGAAAAGGACGATGCTGTTTTTATCCTAGCGGAGGGAGAAGTTCAGGTAGTAGTCAAGCAACCTTTTTTCGGTAAGCGAGTTTTGGCGGTTATACCAGAAGGCTCGGTATTCGGAGAGATGGCTTTTTTTGAGCGACGTCCTCGCAGTGCCACTATCCAAGCCATCAC
This sequence comes from Alphaproteobacteria bacterium, assembly GCA_014238315.1. Taxonomy (GTDB): domain Bacteria; phylum Pseudomonadota; class Alphaproteobacteria; order JABAAW01; family JABAAW01; genus JABAAW01. The sequence goes on along the minus strand of JABABG010000010.1, from coordinate 10,942 downwards.
CAAAGGTCTAGTTTTGCGCATCACCCGCGAAGACTTTGAGCGTCTTTTTGCAGAAGAGCCCTACTTGGCGAGGCAGTTGCTATTCGATTTCGGTAAGGTGCTTTCGATGCGCAACCGATTCATGGCATCTTTGATTGCTTCACACTAGTTAGCTTAAGGATTAGCTCAAATATTTGCTGAGCTAAGGGGGAGTCCTTCAGGCTACCTTTATAAAACGACTTGAGCGTTGTCTTAGCCATGCCCCTCATCATTCGTCGACCTTTTTTCAACTATAGGCAAGCGCGCCGTTTGCTACCGCCTTTATGGTGGTATCCCTTGCGCTTGTTATTTTTCTCGTCCATTTTGTTCGTGCTTGCTTGCCATTCGCTTGGTCACGCTTGGTCTGGAGTTTTTTTGTGGGGAATTTGCGTTCCCTTACTGCCGCTAGTTTTTCTAGCAATGCCGGGCTTGTGGCGCAATTTGTGTCCGCTTGCGGCGATCAACCAAATACCGAGAGCCTTACGCCTTTCTTTTCAATGGAAGCTCCCGAGCTTTCTTATGCGCTCGACCTTTGCCTTTTCTGGTCTAGCTTTTTTTCTGCTGGTATCTTTGCGCCCTATTTTGTTAGAGCCCAATTACAATGCTTTGCTACTGGCACTTTCTGCCTTTGCGCTTTTAGCATTTTCGGGTGGAGTTTTGTTCAAGGGTAAGAGCGGTTGGTGTGGCACCATTTGCCCGCTTGCAGCATTGCAGAAGGCTTATGGGCAAGCTCCATTTTTAGTTGTCCCGAATAGTTTTTGTAAGACTTGCGTTGCTTGTCAAAAGAATTGTTACGACTTCAACCCTCGTCCCTCGTTGCTCGAGGACTTGCGCGACCCGAACCATCGTTATTTGTTACATAGGTATGTTTTTTTGGGAATGCTACCTGGCTTGCTTTATGGTTTTTTCAGCTACCGCGGATTCGCGGAGGAGAGCACTGCCACTTATTTCCGCATGCTTATTTCTTCGGTATTATTGTCTGGCGGTCTTTATTTTTTTCTTTCGTCTTACGCGCCTATTAGTGGTTATCGCCTTGCGCTTTGTTCGCTTTGTGCGTCTTTGGGTATTTTTTATTGGTTTTCGATACCGAATTTATTTTTATCTCTTTCGGCTCTTTCTTCTATTCGCGGCGAGCTTGCGCAGGACAGCGAGGCTTTTATGGGCATTGTAGGCGCGCTTTTGCCCTTCGTTGCGTCTATCGGGGAATTGTTGTCTGTGGTTGGCGATTGGGCGGTTGGCTATGAGCAACCTATGCGCTTTGTTTTATTTTTTGTGCTCGCTACTTGGGCTGTTGTTTCGTTACTGCAAGAGGCGCGCTTTAATTGGCTGAAGCGGAAAGGCAATAATGTTGTTGTAGGCAACTTGGGCGACTTGCAAAAGTCTATAGCCGAGCAGAGTGGTGGCTTTGAGGTTCTAGAAGAACAGTCGCAGAAATCTTTTCTAGTTCGCCCAGACCGCCCGGTGCTGGAGGCGATGGAAAACGCGGAGGTACCCATCGAGAGTGGTTGTCGTATGGGCATCTGTGGAGCTGATCCGATCGTAATTTTACAAGGCGAGAATAATGTGGAACCAGCTGGGCAGGAAGAGCAAAACACTTTGCAACGGTTAGGTCTTTTAGGCAAGGCTCGCTTGGCTTGTATGATGAAGGTTTGCGGTAGGGTTGAGGTGAGCCTAGACTTGTCGCATAAAGGGGCGAAATCCCTCTCGACGGAGCCTAGTTCTGCGAAGGAGTCTTTTTCGTTAGGCAGCATAGATTCTGAGGTAGTTGTAGCCAAGTCTCGCTCGCAAGATCGTAACAAGGATTTGCGTATTGTTGTTGTTGGTAATGGAGTAGCTGGCTCTAGCGCGGTTCAGTTTGCGCGAATGATCAGCCCCTATTGCAAGATATCGCAAGTTACCGCCGAGTCCTACAGCTTTTACAACCGTATGGCTTTGAGTCGTTTGATTTACGGACGTAGTGGTATGAGTTCATTATTTTTGCTAGACGATGATTGGTTTCGCAAGAATGATATTGACCTTTGGCTCAATACTTCTGTTGCGCGTCTAGATTTAGATTCGCGACATATTTTTTTATCGACGGGTGGAACGCTTCCTTACGACCGCCTTGTTTTAGCGTTAGGTTCGCGCGCGATTGCGCCACCTTTTACCGACATTGCAGGCACTTTCACTCTGCGCGGTGCTAACGAGGCGATGGCGGTTCGCCGTTGGGTACAGGAGCGAGGAGCTCGTAGAGCTATTATGGTTGGCGGCGGCTTGCAAGGCGTTGAGCTTGCGATGGCATTGCGCGACCTAGGTTTGAGAGTAACGCTAGTGCATCGCAATAAGTATTTGATCGATCGTCAAGGGGATCGCGCTTCGGGTGAAATCCTGCGCGAGTTTTTAGAGAACAAAGGCATCACCGTTCTATTGGAGGATGAGGTTGCTCAAGTTTTAGGTGGCGAGGATGGCATCACCGAGGTTCAGTTGAAGCAGGGAGACTCGCTTGCGGCCGACCTTTGTGTTTTTTCGATCGGTGTGCGTCCGCAAACTCAACTAGCGCAGGAGGCGGAACTAATGATGGAAGGTGGGGCTATTGAGGTCAACTCCAACATGCAAACCTCGCGCTTGGGTGTTTATGCTGTTGGTGATTGCGCGCGCTGGGGTCGAGGGACTACCAGCGGTTTGTGGGGCATAGGATTAGAGATGGGACGCATTGCTGCTTATAATATGCTGGGCTTTGATAAGAGCATAGACATAGACATCTACAACACGCCTTATATTTTGAAGGCACCGAACTTTAACTTGTTTTGTTTTGGACGCATTAATCCTCTCAAGAGCGACCACACACATAATCGAGGTACGGATAAGGATATGAGGTGGTGGCAGATTGTCATCAACGATTACAACCAGATAGTCGGCGGGGTTTTTGTGAATCACAACGAGATGGCGATGGAAGTAAGACGGGCGCTTAGGGAGAAGATAGACGCCTCTGATCTTATGAAGATTATATAGGTACGAACAGCTGTACAAGTATAAGTGCCAGAACCAGAAGAAATGAGCGAATACGCGACAGCTACGAGAGAACCCTACACCAACAGACACAACGAAGAGGGCAAGAGTGGGGGCAAGAGTGGGGGCAAGAGTGGGGGCAAGAGTGGGGGCAAGAGTGGGGGTAGGAGTAGCGTTGACTCGCGAAATCCCTTTCAGCGTGACCGCGACCGTATCCTTTACTCGCGCGCCTTTCGGCGTCTGATGCATAAGACGCAGGTATTTGTCGCGCCGCAAGGCGATCACTTCCGCACGCGTTTGACGCATACGCTAGAGGTTGCACAGCTAGCCCGCTCGATTGCCCACGCGATTGGTGTAGACGAGCACTTGACCGAAGCCATCGCGCTCGCGCACGACCTTGGCCACCCGCCTTTTGGGCACGCTGGCGAGGAGGAGCTAGATGGGTTGCTACGCGCGGGAGGCTGCAACCCTAGCGGTTTCGACCATAATGTGCAGACCATGCGAATCGTGACCAAGCTTGAGTTTATCGGGCATCCTTTCGATGGCTTGAACCTTACTTTTGCCACTCTGGAAGGCTTGTTGAAACATCACGGAGTCGATGAGCGTATAGCCAAGAATGATGAAAACAAACTTCGCTCTTTTTTGCCGATGATGAAAGAGTTAATGCCAGGCTTCGATTTTGCCAAGGATTTTACCAAGCCAGCGCGGTTAGAGGCGCAATGCGCGAGCATCGCCGATGGCATAGCCTACAATCACCACGACCTAGAGGATGGTCTACGCGCGGAGCTAATCACGCTCGATCAAGTCTGCGATTCTTTACCGCATATAAGAGAAGCATACGATTCTATTGACTCCAGAGGGATGGACGACTTGCGGCGCGAGCGCAGACTTATCTCTAATTTAATCGGCGCAAGCGTCGAAGATGCGATAGCCACTACAAAAAGCGAACTAAAACTAGACGGGACTGCTTACGCTAAAGAGAGGGTTGTCCTTTCGGGTGAGCAAAAAGAAAGAAACGAGGATTTAAAAAAGTTTCTGCATGCAAATTTATACTTTCACCCTGATGTTGTAGCGGAAGGGAGGGAATCTAGTCAGATTGTTAGGCAGCTATTCACGGAGCTTCCAAACAATTTGCCAATTTGGGACACTAAATTTCGCAAAGCATATATATTCGAACGGAAAGAAGGCAAGAAAAAGCGCGTGCTAGCCGACTATATCGCGGGCATGACTGATTTGTACGCCTCACGCCTTGTAAAAGAATTACGGACAAACGATGATTGCAAGGGCAATAGACGCGACAAAATAGTAGAGTGTTGTAGACGAGCTACGAAAGCCAACTAGCCCCTTACCTCTTCTCTTTTGAACCTAGCAAGCACCCTGCGCGATAGTTTAGTTTCAGGCATCCTCGCTGACGGCGAGCTTGCCCTTGAACGCTCCGACTGTGCTCGCGTTTCTATCGATCTTGCGCCGGCGAATGTAGATGGCGATTTGGCGACTAACGCTGCGCTGATGCTTGCGCAAAGGGTTAGACGAGCACCGCTCGAACTTGCGCGAGCCCTACAACCGATTTTGCAAGCGAGCCCTTATGTGGCTAGTTGCACGGTCGTAAAGCCTGGTTTCATCAACATTCACCTATCGGCGCAAGCGCGCTCGGAGGTGTTGCGAGTTGTGTTAGAGCAAGGGTGCGACTATGGCGGGCAGCGTCTCGCGCAAGATTCTTCAGTAAACCAAGATTCTTCAACAAACCAAGATTCTTTAATAAATATAGAGTTTGTATCAGCCAACCCGACAGGTCCTTTGCACATAGGTCACGCGCGCGGAGCGGTTATAGGCGATGTGCTTGCAAACTTACTCACGAAACGCGGCTATAGGGTTTTGCGGGAGTATTATGTAAACGACCGCGGCGAGCAGATGCGTTTACTAGCTCGCTCGCTGTATTGGCGTTATAGCGAGCTGTTTGCGAGAGGTTCTAAAGAGCCTCCTACGTTGGCGGGGCTGTACCCAGGCGCCTACCTCATCGAATGCGCGGAGGCTTTAAAGTCGCGCGATGGCGACAAATGGCTAGAGGAGCGGGATGCAAGACGAGTTTCAGCCCCCGCTTCGCCTTTGACTTCTTCGCCTTTTTGGTTAGAACCGCTTTTAGAGTTTGCCCGCGAGTATATGATGGAACGGATAAGCAGCGACCTACTAGCATTAGGCGTAGACTTCCGCGGTAATTTTATATCGGAACAGGCGTTAGTAGAGGCTGGCAAGATAGAGAAATTGCTGGCGGACTTGCAGCGGACTGGAGTCGCCAAACTCGGACGTTTGCCACCACCTAAGGCTACGCGTGGGCAGCTGGCGGCAAAAGAAGTAGCAACTTCACGAGCCAGTCCTGATGCGGGCTACCTTTCGCGCGAGCATTTGCTACTAGAGACGAAACGTTTTGGCGATAACGAGAACCGCGTTTTGCAAACGGCGGATGGTAAGATTACTTACTTCGCCTCGGACATCGCCTACCATGTGGACAAGCTAACGCGCGGGGCGAACCACCTGATAGACATATTTGGCGCCGACCATTCGGGGCACGCTCAGCGTTTGCGAGCGGCGTTGCGAGCCTGCAACTATGGCAGCGAGACCTCTCCAGTGCTTGAGGTTGTCTCTTGTCAGATTGTGCGCTTGTTAGAAAGCGGCAAGCCGCTAAAAATGTCGAAACGCGGCGGCTCTTTTCTCGACCTCAGGTCGCTTCTTACGCGCGTTGGTAGGGATGCGGTTAGGTTTCTGATGCTCACGCGCAAATCGGACGCGCCGCTCGACTTCGACCTTGACGCGGCGGTTGCGAAATCGCACGACAATCCGGTTTTTTATGTGCAATATGCCCACGCGCGTTGCTGTTCGGTCTTGCGGATGGCACAAAAAATAGAGATGGAAGCGCAGAACGGGGTCGAGGAAAAGCTAGAGGATAATTTTTTCACGCAAGCCGACTTTGACAAGCTCTCGCAAAAAACGGAACGGCTACTCATCCGCGACATTGCTCTTTTTCCGCGCACGCTAGAATCTGCTGCGCGTAGCTTGGAACCGCACCGAGTCGTCTTTGCGCTGATAGGTCTAGCCTCGGTGCTACACTCTTGGTGGAACGAAGGCAATAAGGCTCGCTCGTTGAGGATCATCTACCCAGACGATAGGGCTACGATGCGCGCACGTTTGGCGTTGGTGCGCGCTGCCCAGATTGTCTTGGCGATAGGGTTGCAGCTGTGTGGGGTTGATGCGCCAGAAGAGATGGCTTGAAGGGATTAGCTTGGAGAAGGGCTAGAATTAATTTAAAGAAACAAATTAAAAAGACTAAATTAGAAGACTGAATTAGTAGTCATAATATCTACTAGGACTAGTATCATAGACATAGCGAAGAGCCAGACTCTAAACTATGGCAAACCTATGGCAAACCTATAGCGAATCTATAGCACTATGACAAACCCGCCATCAGACGACCCAGAACAGCGAGAATCTTTAGCTCAGGATCCGCAGCAACAAGAATACCAGGGACAAGAGTATCATGGTCAAGATTCTTCGGCCTTTTACGGCGATGATTCTTATAGCAAAGAACCGTCGGGCTTTGGCTTCATCGTCATGGTCGCGGGCTTGATTTCTTTTGCTGCGTTTGGCGGAATTGTCATCTACAACCTGCTACTTGCGCCACGCGCGCCTCGGCAACCTATTCTTATCGAGGCGGAGGGTGCTACTAAATCTGTGCCAAGCGATACGCAAGTCAAGCCGGAGCCCAATAGCGATGTCGGCGTCTTTCGCATGCTACGTGGTGCTAGCAGGGAGGGGGGTAGGGATGGTAACAGCGATGGGAGAGGCAATGAGCAATCGACAGGTTCGACGGGAAGTTCTGGTGGTTCGCTTAGCCTTACGGCTGTGCCAACACAGCAAGCCGCATCTGGTGTTAGAGAGCCTGGTGTAGAGCCTGGTGTAGAGCCTGACGTTATAGATTCTGGGGCTAAATCTGGCACGAAAGTCGAATCGATAACATCGACGCCTGAGCAGGGCGGAGAGCGAGGAAATAGCAATAATATAGATTCTGATAAAACTTCCACTAAGGTGAGCCCTGATGAAGCTGTTAATAATAATAGTAATAATAGCTTGGATAGTAGCGAGGATGCTTCCACAAAGAGCTCGAACGGGGCGGGAAAGGATGAGGAATCTGTGGCTAGCAAAGAGGCTGTTCAAGGGTCCAGCACACCATCGGCACAAGGTTCGTGGTATGTGCAAATAGCCGCTTTAGAATCGCGCTCGGCTACCGACCGCGCTTGGGCGCGCTTGCACGACAAGCTGCCGGAGTTATTGTATACGCAAAAATATATTGCGAAAGAGACGAGGCTCGCTTCTGGCAAACGAGTATGGCGTCTGCTACTAGGACCGCAAGGTCAAGGCGAGGCAACTGCTTTATGCCGTGCTTTGCAGTCGCGCTCGCAAAGCTGCATAGTCAAACGTTTAGATAAATAATAGTCGATGCTTCCGTTAATTTTGGGATGCAGTTCGACAAGATTGCAACGGGCTGAGCGCGCCTTTTTTTCAGAGCATCCTCCTGCGGGCTTCATCCTTTTTGCCCGCAACATCCGCACTCCACAGCAGGTGAGGGATTTGGTAGCCGAGCTACGAGAGGTCAGCAGCACTATCGAGCGACGCGAGCATACGGCTATTTTGCTCGACCAAGAGGGAGGCGTTGTGCAGCGCTTACGCCCTCCGCATTGGCGAGGCTTTCCATCTGCGAAATCTTTTGACGATTTTTGGGATAAGCGTGGGCGCAAGTCAGCCCTAGGTGCTTGTCGTTCGAGCGCTCGTTTGATGGGTGAGGAGCTTGCGAGCTTAGGCATCACGGTTGCCTGTGCGCCGGTAGCAGACTTACTCACCAACGATGCCGAGCTCTTCATAGGTAGCCGCTCTTTCGGTCAGTCGCTCGAACGCGTCATCGCGTTGGCACGAGCGCAAGCCGAGGGTTTGCTCGATGCGGGCATACTCCCGATAGTTAAGCACGTGCCTGGACATGGTCGCGCGCGTTGCGATAGTCACAAAACCTTGCCATACGTCGACCAAACACGCGAAGAGCTACTGGCGAGCGACTTTGCCTGCTTTGCTGCGCTCAAGGATTTTCCCGCGATGATGACAGCGCATGTCTGCTATAGGGCTTTTGAGCCTACGCTAGCGGCGACCATTTCCGCGAGAACTTTGCGCGATGCTGTGCGCGGAGACATCGGCTTTAAGGGTTTGCTTGTTTCCGATGATTTGCGCATGCGGGCTTTGCGCGGTAGCCTAGTTTCGCGTACGCTCGCGTCTTTAAGAGCGGGTTGCGACCTTGCCTTATATTGCGGCTCGCAGGTAAGGACTATGCAGGCTATCAGTGTTGCCTGCTCGCAGCTCCCGTCGCAGTCGTGCGAACAAGCCGAGATTTTGCTGAACAATGCTTTGGTTTACGCGGCAAAGTGTCGAAAAAAGTTTTCGCAAATTGCCCAACATCGTGCCGTGAACTCGCTAGCCGAGCTACAAAGTTGCATCCATAGCGGTTCGGATAGTGCTATGCTTGACCCGACAGCTTAGGCGAGAAATAGAGCGGATAGGTATGGCAGAGCAGACAAAGGTTAGAACTGATGGGGTTAGAGCCAATGGGGTGCTTAAGGACGAGCAAGTTCATGAGCAAGACTATAGGCGAGTGCCTTTTGAGGAACCCAATAGCTTAGTTTTGCTACTCGGTGGCTACGAGGGTCCGCTCGACTTGCTACTAGGTCTTGCGCGCCAGAAACGAGTTGACCTTCAGCATATTTCTATCAAATCTCTTGCGGAGCAATACCTAGCCTTTATTGCGCGCGCGAAGGATTTGCATTTGGCTATTAAGGCTGAGTATCTTGTTATGGCGGTGCATCTCGCGCGCATGAAGGCTCGCTTGTTGCTACCGCGCGACAATGCGGAGGCTACCGATGCTGCAACGAGCGCGGAGGCTTTACGCGAGAATTTATTGTTGCTTGACCGTGCTCGTGAGACTGCGCGTTTGTTGCGTAATTTAGCACGGCTCGGCTCGCATTTTTTTTCTTGTGGCGTGGCGCAGAAGGCTCTTCCGGAGACGATCGTCGATTGGGAGGTCGAGGCGAGTTTGTTCGAGTTGTTGCAGAGCTATGCGAAGATAGAACGGCGGCGAGATATTCAAGCGAAACGATTACACATTCGCGCGCCGCACCTCTATGATTCTACGCAAGCTAGCTTGGCGTTAGAGCCGCAACTTGACGAGCAGTGGCGCGACTTACTGTCGCTGGTGCCAGTCAGCTTGCTACGGCAAGCCGAGAACGAGGAGGACAGCGGATTATTCTTGAAATCTATTATTTCGGGCTTTTTTTCGGCAGCCCTCGACTTGACGAATTTTTCTACGAGGGGTAAGGCTTATGCCGAGTTGCAGCAGCCTTCGATCGATAGTCCGCTCCAGATTCGCTTGCGGGCAGACGAGCGAACGAATTCTGGATTAAAAGCGGGACAAAGCGGGACTTAGAGCCAGCGAGCTATAGCTTGCTGTTGCCTTTAGGCAAGAATTTTATTGGCAATTTTATTAACAAATTTTATCAGCATATTTTCACTAACATATTTTCGCTAATTTATTTTCACTAACCCATGTCGCCCCCTCCAGCGCTACCGCCCAAAATGCCTAAAGCCGAGCAAACGCATTTGCACGAGGATGCGACATTTTTACGCAACGAAAAACTTCGCTGCCTAGAGGCTTATATTTTTGCGAGCACGGAACCTGTTCCCATCTCTCGCTTGCGAGAAGTGCTACCGAGCGACAGCGATCTAGATTCTCTGCTGGAGGAGCTACGCGACTTTTATTGCAACCGCGGTATTCAGCTAGTCAAGCGAGGTGATGCTTGGGCTTTTCGCACCGACCCCGCGCTTGCGGAGTCTTTGACTGCGTACCGTAAGCAGAAGCGTCGCCTTTCGCGTCAAGCCTTAGAGACATTGGCGATTATTGCTTATAAGCAACCGATCACGCGTCCCGAGATCGAAGTTTTACGAGGAGTTAGCGTTTCGCGCGGAGTTTTTTCGACTTTGCTAGAGCATAAATGGATAGCACCTAGTGCGAGGCGTAAGATTCCTGGCAGACCGTTGACTTGGAAGACGACGAATGCTTTTCTCGACCATTTCGGTCTCACGAGTCTAGAATCCCTACCTGGCGCAAGCGACCTGCCGCAAGAGAAAGCAGAGCAGGGCGCGAGCGAGGCTTCTGCAAACAGCTACCTCGCGCTCGAAGACCCCAACGGGGGTGAGGAATCTTGATTATAGTTTTAGGTTGTGCGGGGCGCAGACTTATAAATATGGGGGGACTGGCTTATCCGCTTATCAGCCTATCCGTTTATTAGGCTACCCGTAGAATATCCGTAGATTACCCGCTCGTTATCCTACCCACTTATTAGACTCATTAGTTAGAGCTTTTAGCTAGGGTTTTTGTTTAGGGTTGGAGGACAGCTTTATTTTCGTTAGCCTCAATGTTTATCGATTCTGCCATACAAACTTCTGCCAGACAAAATTCTGACTTGCTTTTACTTTATTTCATTTTTTGTTCGCGGAACATCGCATGCTTGCGCGCGCGCGCGTCGTATTTACGCACAGCCATTTTTTCTGGCTTTTGCGTAGGATTTTTCTTAGCTATGTAGAAGTAGCCAGTGCCTTCTTCGCTCACTAGTCGCACTTGTATGCGTGCGGGTTTTGCCATGTTTTTTCCTCTGTGTTTTTGTCAGTTTTGTATGTAGCTTTGCCAGCTTTATCGTTTTTAGATACTGCCTTCTAGATATTATAAGTCACCCTCTTTTTTCTGTCATGCAGATTCTCTTATCGGACTCTTTTATAGGACTCTCTTGTCGGACTCTCTTGCATCTTGAATTACGGTAGTCTTAGTTCTTGCCTTTTGCGTAGAAAG
>JABABG010000054.1 GCA_014238315.1 Alphaproteobacteria bacterium | reverse complement strand
TGACGACTTATAATGGCGAGCGTTTTCTTAGCGAGGCGATCGTCTCAGTTTTAGAGCAGACGTTTTCTGACTTTGAGTTTATCATAGTTGACGATGGGTCTAGCGATGGCAGTGCTTCGATCATCCGTTCGTTTTGTAAGAGAGATTCGCGAGTAAGGGGTATTTTTTTGCGCAAGAATGTTGGTATTCCTCGTGCTGCGAATAGGGGTTTGCGCGAGGTGCGGGCACCGTTGGTAGCGCGGGTTGATTCGGATGACATTTGCGCCCCCCGTCGTTTTGCGCAGCAGGTTTCTTATATGGACAAGCATCCCGACATTTACATTTTAGGCTGTCGTAGCGTTGACATCGACGAGCATGGAGATGTGATAAAAGGTAGAAAATATAACATAAATTATGCTAGGGGTCGCAAGAGAATTGCCCACCTTATGAGGAAAGGTATTTATCCCCTGCTGCACCCGACATTAGTATATCGAACAGCTTCGGTGCGTGCGCTTGGTGGTTATAACGAGCTTTTTCCTTTTGGCGAGGACGATGATTTATTTTTACATCTACTCGACCGTTATGGCAATGTATTAGAGAACCTACCGCAGTGTTTGTATTTCTACCGCCGTCATGGCTCATCCATTTCTCACATTAAAAAATTTAATAAACATGTATTGATACATGTTATGATTAGGTATTCGTCTGAGTGTAGAACTCAAGGCTTGTCTGATCCTCTTGCTGGGGTGAGCGAGCTTTCGCTGTCTTCTTTAGCGATATCAGCGAAGGAGCATAAAAAGCTTGAATATAGATTTTTCATTAATTCGGTCAAGCACTTGCCAACGGGTAGGGAGCAACGGCAAGTTTTTTTTGTTAATTTTGATAAGGCACTTTCGTATGAGTGCGGGCATCCTCAAGGTTGTCTACCTTGTATAATTGTTGCGCGAGGATGTTTAGGTTATGGCGAGTATATGTATTTCTTCTGTTATTTACTAAAGGCTTTTCGTATTGATTTTATTTTCACTTTATATTTTTTTTGGACTCGCGTGAAAGCACGCTTAAGGTGAGTTGGTCTATGCAAGTAATTTTGGGTAATTAGGTTTAATTAAACAAATTGAGAGAACTAAGATGGTTAGTCCGCGCTTGAGCGTATTGATGACGACTTATAACGGCGAGCGTTTTCTTAGCGAGGCGATTGTCTCAGTTTTAGAGCAGACGTTTTCTGACTTTGAGTTTATCATAGTTGACGATGGTTCTAGCGATGGCAGTGCTTCGATCATTCGCTCTTTTGCCTCCTATGATTCACGAGTGCGAGGTATTTTGTTACGCAAGAATGTTGGTATTCCGCGTGCTGCGAATAGAGGACTGCGCGAGGCACGTGCGCCATTAGTAGCTCGTATGGATTCGGATGACATTTGCGCGCCTAGTCGTTTTGCACAGCAAGTTTCTTACATGGACGAGCATCGAGATATTTATATGCTAGGTTGTGATAGCATCAATATAGACGAGTCTGGTAATAGGATAAGAGGTTTAAAAAATTCCAAGACTCCATTTGCTATGGGTCGCAAGAAAATTTCTGATAGTATAAGCAGAAGTTCTTACCTCCTTTTGCATGCGACATTAGTGTATCGAACAGCTATGGTGCGTGCGCTTGGCGGCTACCGCGAGGTATTTAGTATAGGAGAAGACATAGATCTGTACAAGCGCATGCTTAGTCGTTATGGAGATGTTTTTGCAAACTTATCGAGTAGATTATATTCCTATCGTCGTTATTTGAACTCTTCTACGCAAGTTAGAGATTGGGCGAAACACTCTTTGGTGCAGGTTCTGATCCACCATTCGTTCGAGTGCCGCTCTCAAGGCTTATCGGACCCTTTGGCGAATGCGCGCGAGCTATCTTTATCTACGCTAGGCATAGCCAACAAGGAGCGGGAGCGTTTGCAGGCGCTAGATTTTTTCAACTCGCTATATTCTTTACCCCGCTACAAGAGAGCCCGCGCGGCTTTTCTTCGACGAGCTGATCGTCTATTAGATACTCACTTTCCAAGTAAGATTGAGTTAAGGAACTTCCCGCACCCCCACCTTCAACTTGCCCGAGCCAGTGCTCGCTGTGGAGCACCGATATTATTTTTACGCTACATTATGCAAGCACTGCGTTATAATTTTTCAATTATTTTATCATTGCTTTTTGGCAAAGCTATTTTTTTACTGCGTTGTATTTTAGAAGAATGTATAGAGTTAATCAAAAAGCTTTTAAATTTTTCTAATCGAAAGGATTACATAAATTTAGATAGCTGTCCTGCGGTAAGTATTGTTATGACGACTTATAACCGTGCGGGGCTTATTAGGGAGGCGGTAGAGTCTTTGCAACGGCAAACATTTTCTAACTTTGAGCTTATCATTGTAGATGATGGTTCCAAGGATGGCACAGCGAGGATTTTGCAAAGGATAGCTAGATTGGACAAACGAGTTCGTTTAATTTTTTTAAAGAAGAATCGAGGTATTGCCTACGCTGCGAATTGCGGCATTAGAGCTTCGCGTGCTGCTTTTATAGCGCGAGCGGATTCGGACGATATTTCGTTTCCTCGGCGTCTAGAGCGTCAATTTTTTTATATGTTGCACCACCCTCGCGTATCGATTTTGGGCTGTTTGACCTCTGGTATTGACAGCGAGGGTAGGGCTTTAGGCGGAACGACTCTATTGCGGCGCGGAGGTTCTGTTTTACGCGCTTTGAGGCAGGGTGCTTTGCCTTTGTTCCACCCTAGTATTATGTTGCGTGCGTCTGCGCTTCCAGTCGAGGGTTATAATGAGTTATTTAGTTTAGGTGCGGAGGACTTCGATTTATTTTTGCGCATGTCTTTGCGCATGTCTATTCGATACGAAGGCTCGGTTAAGAGGCACCAACCGAGCTTTGGGACTATCCTTACTAACCTGCCCGAGCTTTTAGTATTCTATCGCAGGCATGGAGATCAGAGCACATCTAGCTACGCAGAGCAGATTCTGCGCAATCACTGCTACGCTCTTTTTTCTGCACGGCGTAGGGCTAGCGGTCTTCCCGATCCGTTGCGTAGCAGCGCGGTTGTTGATATAGAACAAGCGAGTTCTTTTATGACTTCGGCGGAGCGAGCTTGTTTTGAGCAAGATTTAGCCTCACAAAAGCTATTATTAGATATATCGAGCGGCGAGAAGCTTAGCAATTCAGCTCTCACCTCGCGTTTCAGAGGTTTACGAGCTGGCGTATTACCGCACGACCGCTTTGTTTGGGTTGCGTTGAGTTTAGCTCGGCGTCAGGCTACTGGCGGATTTCCTCTTCAAGCAGCGAGTTTTTTATTGCGAGCCTTTTACGCAGCTCCTCTTTGTAGCCTTATCACTTTGTATGATTCGTTTTTTTCTAGGCGTTATAGTTTTTAATTTTTCATAATTTTATGCATGTTAGCACGACGAAGCTGGGCTGCATATTGGGGTGAGTCATTCCCTGTCCCATTGCCTCTGTTTTGTTTTCCAAATCGAATTCTTGTTGGTATGTGGCGAAGTCGTACAATGTATAGGAAATATAATTTTTACGAGTTCCTCTTGTTCGTCCTACGGGAAGGTCTCTCCATACGGCTAGCTGTTCATTCGGCAAGTGTTCTCTTGTGAGTAGCACATTTTCTTCCCCGAGTTTTTGTCCGACTAATTTTTGACTTTCACCTTCTTCATTGTTATTGGCGATTCTGGCTCTGCCTCTTAGATCTGGCAATGGTATTATGAGGTTTCTCTCCCATGCTTGTTGAGCGTCTCCTAGGGTTTTGGCGTTTTCTAGGTCTTGCTGTGTTTCGAATATAGGCATGGGGTTGCTTGCTCTTATGGCTGCGTTGAAGAGATATTCGTATAGAGGCAAGTATTCTGTTCCGTTGGCTATTTGTATTCCTTGTCCGTTAGCTTCGACCCAACCGGCGGGCGGGCTAATTGCGAAGAAATCGAGTATTGTCGCGGTAGGTATATTAGCCCCTGCGGCTGGAATAATTGCTTGAGGCAGGCTTCCATCGGCACCTAGGGTTATGATATTACCTTCTGCCACCCCGACATTTTTGAATGCTGCGCTGCCTAGAGCGTCTAACAGTTGATTAAATTTTTTGACAAGCTCGAGCAATTCGATTCTAGCTTGCCGAGGATCGTTTTCTTCTGTTTGCAAATGTACTGCGGTTGCGTGTTGTATTAGTGTTGCATCTGAGCTTGGCATATTTCCCTCTTAGGCGTTTATTTTAATTTATATTTATTGTTCGTCGATTACCATTTCGATTAATTTAGGTGTAGTTTGTTCAGAGCCTTGCACTTGTACTTTGAATTGTATGAATCTAGCTTCTGTATCAACATCTGCTATTGCGAAGAATTCTCCCTCGCAGGGTAGTTGATTAGAGTATCTCCAAGTTATAGTGAATTGCCCTTGAGCGGTTATACTGTATGTTGGCAGGAAGGCTTTAATCGCCCCTATATCGATGACTGGAGTTTGGTATGTAATTTTTTCGTTTATGGGTAATATTTTAGCCCACATATCTGGTAATTTTTTCCACTCTTGTTTTATATCGCGCCATGCTCCTTTTGAGCTTGGTATGAGAGTATTTTTCTCATCTTTAAAGGCGATAAGATTATCGAGCTCTGGCCAATTTATTGCGGCTTCATCACGAGGTAATGTATTTATTTCAGCGGCTTCTAGTATTAGAGAGATTTTAGCTGCGAATTCTGAAGGTATATTGAGTTGGTTATAACTTTTGATAGCGAAGACATGCCTTCCTTCGGCTGGAGTTGTTATTGAGAAATCGTATCTTCTGCGTATGGGTATTTGGTGAGCTTTCTCCATATCCTCCCACTCAGGATCGTTGGAGGTCTTTAGAAACCTTATTTCGACGGCACCGTGCAGGTACAGAGCTCCCCCTACCTCCCAAGATGTATATACCCTACCGCTTTGTTGCTTTACTCTAAATTGCCTTGGTGGCAGTGGAGGTTTGAAGTGTCTATTAAAGAAGTAGGCATTTTTTTCTTGCCACTTGCTGACTATTCCAATGCTGTTGACCATCCGCAAGCGAAAGTCATAAGTCTTTAGAGTTTGCGCTTGAGGTATTTGATGTTGAGTTGTTTGCGGAGGTAGGTTTATGCCCGACCAACTTTTTTCAACGGAGTTATGCTGGCGCCATTGTAGGCTTATGCTTTGAATTAACCGCGAGGGTATTTCCCAAGTTGCGACTAGTTTAGCTTGCAATGCTCCATCGTCGCTTTGCTCTGGAGTTGCTTCGACGACCGTTTTGATATTTAGATTAAAATCTATATTATCGAAGAAAGGAGGAGGCAATAGATTTGTTTGTATAGGCTGCCCCCTTCCTTCGCTAGTAGGATACTCTTTGTATGCGGCGGGATCGTATTCTTGCAACTCTAGGTCTATTCCAAAATCTTCGCTCATTCTCCACGACAGTACTCGGAACAGTTTATTTTCGTATCCGACTTGCGGCAGGGATACGCTTACGACATCCCATACGTCGATCCCGATAGCGGCTAGGGTTGCGGGGAACCTTATCCTAGCGCCTGGTCTAACTATTTCGAATGCTAAGCGAGCTAGTCTTTCTGCGTGCGCTCTTGCGGTTGTGAAAGGTAGTTCGAGATTATATGTTAATTCTTTTCCGCCATCGTTTATCAAGTAGCTTGAGTTAGTTATCGGAGTGATATCGCTAGGCTGCCAGTTTTCGCTTTCGTCGTTGTATGTAGCTCTAAGAGTATTAACTAGATTTGCTCTTTCTGGTCTTGGTATTCCTTGAGGGTTAGCGCGCAGGTTATCTTCGCCTAGACTAGCGCTAGCACTTCTGGGAGCGGCGGCAAAGATTTTATATTTTCCTTGAGTATATACGAGCACGCCTGCGCAACTTGTCAAGAGTTGTTCGACGATCTCGATTGGCGTCTGATCGAGGACGACTATTCCGTTGCATCGATACCTATTATCACCTCCGACTTGTTGCTCGCATAGATTTGCTGCGTCGATGAAGCTCTGCCAATCGATCTCGTCTGGCTCGCAGGCGAGTCCTTGCTCGCTTATCAGATAATCGAGAACGCACAGGGCTGGATTATCGCTAAACTGGCGAGCGCTCTCTTCGTTGCTAGGATGTATTGAGCTTTCTGTTGCCAAGCTTTCTGTTGCCAAACTTTCTGTTGCCAAACTTTCTGTTGCCAAACTTTCTGTTGCCAAACTTTCTGTAACCAAACTTTCTGTAATCAATCTTGGATCGTATATTTTTTTTCCGCGAATAGTTGCGCTTATGTCTGGCAGTCCGAGGTTCCAGAGATTTTCATTCCACTTTAGGACTACATGCAGGTATGCAATGTTGTTTCCTTTATGCTGCTCTGTCCAGGCTGGCGCGCTTGCGAGCAATATGGCGTCTGCGTCTTGCGGCACTAAGCCGTTGTGCAGATAGTAGCTTACGGAGCTCTGATATTTTTCGAGCGAGCTATATTCTTCGCCGATCCATAGATTTTCGATTCCGTCTATTTCGTGTGCTGCGAGGGTTAGAACTAGGTGCAAATTTCCTTCACGCCCGGTTGAGTATGCGAATGTCAGCAGCCCCGACTTTCTAACTCGCCCATATACTATTTCACGCGGAGCTTCGCTAGAGCGCAGGATACGCTTGCGAGAGCTTTGCAATTGAGGTTTTTGAAAGTTGTAATTTTTCCTTGAGGATGGGGATAGGGCTAGCGAGAGTATTGCGTTAATGCCGCCATAGGCGAGGGCGGTTGCTATGCTGGCACCCCCGATGATACTGGAAGGTATGCTAATAGCTGCGGGTATTAGAGCTGCTGGCATTATTTATATTCCTCAGGCGATATGCCAGGCTTTTATTACAATGGCTGTTTTGCGAGTCTGGCGAGTTATGCCGCAAGGTTTAGCTGGCACTACGAAACCGGATGGACATAGATCGACTATTGCTAAGGCGTTCCACTTTTTGCAATATCTGCTTTTCAATAAAACGAGATCCCCGGTCTGCAAGCGATATAGATTTGCTACTTCTTGGAAGAATGGTTTCAGAGCTGCCGTCATACGTTGCTCTAGACTTTGTCTGTTGAGTAGTTTGTATGCGCCTTTAGGCGAGTCGTATTGCATGTATTTTTCACGGAACGGATATTTTTTATCGGTTATAGTTTCAATTGCTTGTAGCGCGAGCGCGAGACAATCGTGCTTGCCCCATACAAAAGGCTCGTTATTTTTGTCGAGCCAGAGGTTATGTAGCCTCTGGTAGCAGTCTTCGTATCGCATATCAGCTACCCCAGAAGATCGGTCTTTCGGCGAGGTTGGTTAGGAACTCGAAGAATTTATCGTTGGGGAATAATTTTTGTTGCTCGCTATTTGTGTATCTACTTAGCTTGGCTCTCTCCCAGTCTGCGAGCGGGTTCTGTATATTGAGAATAATTTGCGAGTTTTCTCCGGCATTCCACTGCATTGCATCTATCCTTCCAGCGAATAGCAATATAGGCTCGCCGATTGTCGAGTTATTTTCGTCGAGCAATACGAGCCATAGCTTTGCCGCTCGTCCTTGGTAATGTTGCTGCAATGCGATGGCGAGCAGTTCTTTATTTATACCCGCGAGGGTAACGGCGATGCTATAGGCTTGCAGCTCTGCACCTTCTTCGATAGCCGAGACGCTTCCCAACGATCCGACGCTGGTAAAAGTTATTTTTTTATTTTCGTTATTATTAATAGTTATGTTACGAGGAGCGTTAGTTATGCGCAAGTTTTGCGAGTCTAGTTTTGCTTCGAACAGATGCGCTATGCCTGAGACTTCCGAGGCGTTTGCGGCATCCTTTGTTTTTGTATTTATCGGTCGTGTCATGATTTATTCATTAGATTTTATGCTACTAGCACTTACACTACTTCGCTTAGAGCGAGGGTTAGTCCGTCGACGATCAAGCCTCTACGCCATAGCATTCGTGCTTGAGTATCGTTTAGCAAGCGCATGGTTGCTTTAGGTTTGAGCAATTCGACTTCTGTATCGACAATGGGCTGAAAGCGTAGGGGAGGGGATATATCGATGCATGCGAACTGCTCGCCTTGCGGAATAGGCTGCCAAGACTTTGTTACGATATGCATGGCAGTTTCACCGAGCTCGGAGCGTATAGTAAAATAGTCGCCCGCTTTGATGCGATGCTCGGCGCTACTTGTCGCGAGGTCGATGTATAGTTTTGTCGCTGCGGTTTGATTAGCACTTTCGTGAGCTGCAGGGTTTGCGGCTGCAGGATTGGCTGTTGGAGGATTTGCTACTATCGGCACTTCGCCAGAGCTACTCCACCTTGCGCTACGGTTATGAGCTGGCGAGTATAGGAATTTTCCTTTTGCGCCTTGCAGTTGGGCTACGAAGACGAGCAGTGCCCGAGCTTCGTTTTCTTTAAGATTGGGGAATACGATTTCAGCCCGCCACCTAGCCGCTTGCAAGGCTATCCTTTGCTCTTGGGCGGACAAGGGCGAGGTAAATATCTGAGTTTTATGCTCTAGCCACCAACGTTCTGCTTCTGGCGCGGGGAGGCTGGAGGGGAATGATATTACCGAGCTATTTTCGATGCTAGCGTTTGTTGAGTTTGCCATTTTTATTTTTCAGGGTCTCCCAAATAAATTTATTAGCGGTTTTACAAGCGGTTTTACAAACGGTTTTACAAGCGGTTTGACTAGCGTCTTCCGACACTACGAGCGAAATTTCCGCCCCTAGCTACTTGTTGCTGAATAGCTGCGATAGCACCTTGCCTAACGGCGAGAGCTATGGCGTTATTTTGCTCGTGCATTTGGCTAGCCTCGCTTTCGCTTGAGTTGATAGTTACCTGCATAGCTATTTGCGGGGCTGCGTTTGCTCTATGGCGCGGATCATCTTGGGTGATAATTTCTTCGCCGCGCTTTGCGATCAGCGGCACGTCGTCTGGTCGCAAGCCGGCTATTCCGCCAGAGTGGTATATGGGCAGGGCTGAGTTTAGCGATGCTGCCCTTCGACTTTCGCCGACGATGCCACCGCTATGAGCAACGGAGAAGAGCTGTCTGAGCGGATTAGTTATGGATGCTTTCAGGGTCTGCTTCAGCAATCCGCTTAGGAAACTTTGCCCGAAGGATGCTATGGATTGGCTAGCACTTTTGCTACCGGTCGCTAGGGAGAAGAGGGATTTTTCCAAAGAGTTTATGCTTGAGCTTGCGATTTTTTGCGCGGAGTTTTGTTTTTCTATTGCTCTTCGATGCTTATCACTTTCACGAGCAGCTTGGTTGAGCGGCTCGCGTAGCGAGGCTATTGCGTCTGCGCTTTCTTTTAGCTGTTTATTAGTCTCAGCTATTTCGCGGTTTGTTGAGATACGAAAATTCGGCATGTTTTTCTCCTATTTTTATGCTACGAGGCAGTTGTTAGCTCTGCGTATATTTCTAGGGTCGTTTGCTCCATGAGCCTTATTTTTTCGAAGATTAATTGAGACAGTTTTATTTCTGCGAGCCTTGCGGTCGGCTCGATCGCGCTATAGTCGATGCCGATGGGCTTTGCATCACTTACCCGCCATTGCGTTGCGAGCAGCATAAACAGCCGTACAGCGTTCCAGTTATTCGGAGGAACTGGCAAATCTGTCGAGCAATCTTCTTGTGATAATTCATTTTGCAACATCCTTTGCGAGCAGTTTTGCTGCGAGCAGTTTTGCTGCGAGCAGTTTTCCTGCAAGCAGTTTTCCTGCAAGCAGTTTTCCTGCGAGCAGTTTTCATGCAAGCAGTTTTCCTGCAAGCAGTTTTCCTGCAAGCAGTTTTCCAGTTGCTCGTGTTCATTTATGAGCATCGGTTTATTTTTATGGTATTTATTCACGGCTAGTATCCATGCGTCGATCTGTTTTTGTTGAGCACCGAGCTTTTTCAGAGATTCTTGTAGTGGGTTATTATTTACGGACGGTGTGAGCAACACTCGCACCGCCCGCCTCAATTTTTTTCCAAACTACCCTTAATCCCTTCGACATAGGCACGAGTAAGAGCTCGCTTGACGAACGGCAACTCTAGGAGTCTTTGTAGATTCTGCGGTGAAAAGTTATAATTTTTTCCTTCATTATTCTCGATACCTTTCCATCCGACTATGGCATTTTCGAGTATTGCTCGGTCTGGATCATTTTCGTCAGCGAGCTGTTGAGCGAAGCACTCTTCGTCGAGCAAGCGGAACGAACATAGGAAATCCTGCTGTTCGCCAGAAGGCAAGGCGAGGTTTATTTTTCTCTCGAATATAAAATTTCTTTCTAATCGAAACATGCTAGCTCACCGTTATTGAGAATTCGTCATCGCCCATTAGGGGTAAAAAGACGAGTGGTATTTCTAGGTTTTGTATTCCGTAGCTTAGATCGTAGCGCGGAGGTTTTACCTGCACTTGCGGAAAGGTAAATTCAATTTGATGCCCCGAGATTTTTCCAAGTTTTATTTGCAAGGATTGTTTTTGTGCGTTTTCTGCGCTTTGGAATATATTTTTGTTTTCGCTTTCATTTTCTATGCCTGGGTCTCGTATTGTCATTTGCCCGGCAGGCTCGCGCCCGACGATATCGATCTGCTCTTCGTTTAGTCTAGCGGAGTAGGGGAAGTTATTATTGAGCTCGAATCGAAACCTTTCTACTCCTAAATCTATAGTGCCTAGTCGAAATACACTTATGGTTTGTGCGCTTGGCAGCTCGGGTTGAATGAAACTTTTAGTTTGAGTTTGGGGGAATGATTGCGATTGTGGGTTTGTATATTTTCCGCGGAACTGAAATTGGAAACGAGGAAATTCTTGCGCCTCAAAATTTATAGAGAAGGTTCCTCGGCATGCGGTTAGGACATGCCTTGTTTTATCCATATATATATGTATTGATAGAGTTTCTCCTTGTTGAGAAGATGGGTTGAATAGTGTTCCCGCCCCTTGCGCGAGGTTTGTTTGTCTGCACCCGCAAGCCCGCATTAATTTTGCCCATGCTGGCTCTAGGGCTGGCTCACCGGAGGCTGCGCACTCGATAGCGAACGTTACCTCTGCGTGCAGACCGGCGAGTATACTTTCGTTGTTTGCGAAATAGTCTAAAGATTTGGCTCTGAGTGCTTCTTCGGCGATCAGAGGAGTTATTGCCAGCTCTGATACCAGTATGGCGTCTTGCTCTGGGGTAGGATTAATATCAACCCCGATAGATATTTCTGTTTTTGCGAGTAGCGCGCGCTTGTGAGCGAGAAGAAATGAGTTCATATTTTATTCACCGAGTTATAATTTTATTTTATTGAGATTTGTTTTTTATGTAATTTGCATAGTTTGTTGCATAGCTTATTGCATAGCTTTTTGTATAGACTGGCATGTTATTTTTTCGGCCCATAGCTCTCTCCCGTCGCGCGTTGCGAGGTGTGCTCCGCCATAGAGTCGGACTGGCAAGAATTGCCTATATTGATCTTCTTGCGGTATCCACCCTTGCATAGTTTTTCGCAGCTGCTGTTTGAGGGTCTCTAGAATTGCGAGAGATTTTTCGTTCGAGCGTGGATTTTTGACGATTGCGAATAGGATTGTAATTTCGATATTGATTGATTGTTGCGGGTCGTTGAGCAATCGTGGCGGCTCGGCTTTTTCTGCCGAACGCCATAAGAAGACTTCGTTTGCTTGCAGGTTGGCGGGCAACTCACCTATTTCGGCTATCCAACGAGGGGCTCTTCCGATTTGCGGCATAGCTTGTTTAATAACTTTGACGAGCTCTTTTTCGAAAGAATTCGCACTGTTATTATTTGCACTTGTATTACTTGTGCTTGTATTACTTGTGCTTGTATTACTTGTACTTGCGTTCACCATTTTTTCTGCTCGCTTGTATCTGGCATGAATCGAGGAGAGTTTTGCGATGTAATTTTGATACTATTTAGATCTATTTTCCCATCGCGCAAGTATCTAAGAAATCGTAGAGCTTCACGGTATGCGTCTTCGACCCGCTCTCTACTATCGAAGTTATGATAGTCGTATCGCACTATTGCGGCGGCGATTCGCTTTACGATGCTAGGAATGGGTTCGTTGAGCGGGGTTGCGTAGCGCACGGATATATGCGCATCAATTATTGCGCTAGCATTTTCGATATATTTATTAATGGGACTAGTGTTTAGCTCTTCGTTGCTTTGCACTTGGAATGCGTCGAATAGCTCCTGCTGTCCGAACAGCTCGACCATTTCGCTAGTAGTTATATATATGGTATTAGCTGTCATGTTTAGCTTCTCTATGGTATGAGTAATAATTTAGATATAAGTTATATTGAGACTTACTTGTAGATAACTTGAGGAGGCACGGTTCGAAGGTTTTTGTCACCCGCGTGCCTCCCCAAGTATATGTTACAAGTATATGCTATAAGTGTGTGTTACAAACGTGGGTTGTTAATTTAGGTTATATTTTGTATTTGTTAGGAGACTATATTTTTGAACAAGACTCCCAGGCTTTTAGCGGCGACCACCTCACAACAGGACTCGATGACCCTGACGACCATAGCCCCGCGCGCGCCTTTGTTGGGGTCTGGTATTATTCCGGCGCTACGTTTTCCGTATTCTGCGGAGTATCCCCAAGTTATGCCGTTATGCGCGCCGGCTGCGTTATTGATATGTAGCAACGCGAGGTTTTTACCCCAAGTGTAGGCTGTACTGAGGTCTTGCCCTGGGTTTGCATTGTTATATATGCTATCGCCGACGAGGACTTGTTGGATTTCGAGCAGGTCTGCTAGCTGGGCTTTAGATATAGCGCCTTCGCTATTTTCGGCTCTAGCTACGGACGAGACGAGTTTTGGATGCTGCCTTATTTTTGTCCATGCTTCTCTTCCGATGACCATCAGATTGGGACGCAGTATCGGCGTATCGAGTGCGGTTAGCAGCAAGTCTCGAGGATTTTTTGACGAGTGTGTCCACTTATCGCTGCTAGAGCCTCCGATGGTAGTTGCGTTTGCGGCTAGGTAGTTATTATCGTCTTGTACTATTTGTGCTACTCTTTTTTCTCTGTCGAGCAAGATTAGGTCGGTTAGAAATTCGACTGCGCGCGCCTTTGGATCGTAATCGTGTTGAGCGGCACTAGCTTGTTCGATATCGTCGATGGGTATGATATCTTCCAACCCGTAGTCGAGCACTGTTGCGCTTTTTTCTTCGCCAACATATTCGACGATGGTGGGTTCGGACTTTCTGCCGACTTTTGTATCTGGCAAGGTAAAATGTTGAGCGGAATCGAAAGTTAGGTATTTGAAACTTTTTGTAGCGACTGGCGTCCTAGGCATCAATTTATCAGCGATGAAGTTTTGAGCCGTGTTGCGATAGGCGATCGATAGCCCCTGCAGGTGCGAGTCTACGGGAAATGGTGCGGTTTCGGTCATATTATTTTCTCCGAGTAGATCAAGAAGTTGAGTTAGTTATTAGTAGATAGTTATAGTTATAATTTAGAGTTTATGATTTATTGAGGTATTACGAGTATGCGCAGTAGGTCTCCACTTCGGCTTGCCGAGTTTAGTGCGATTCCGACCTTATCGCTGGTTCTTGAGGAATGAGTTGCAGCACGCCCTTCGGTTGTTGATGCGACACTTACGCCAGCATTTATTGCGATACTTGCTTCGACTTCGAAGATTCCGAGAACACCTATATCGACTCGCTCGTCTGCCTTTACATTGAACGAGCAGTTAACGCCGATGGCTTTTCCGCTAGAGGTTGCGAGCCTAACTTTATCGGAGCTAATTGCAACGAAGCGATTTTTTGCTATTGTATCTTGCGCTGTGAATGCTTTTATTAATACTTGTTCAGACATGATGTTTCTCCTAACTTTGTTAATTTAGGTTGAGTTATTTAGGTTAGATTTTTGCCGATAATTTATTGTGATTATTTTGTTTTTGTTACATACTGGACTGCGCTAGCGGCGGAGACGACTTGTCCCTTTGCGGCGCAGGTTTGCATATATTCCGAGGCTTTTTGCCCGATTTTTACACCATCGAGCACTTCTCCCTCAACCTCCAGCTCTTCGTCTGCATAAACGGCGAAGTCGATTTGTTTAGGTTGCGCTTCGACGAATGCGCAGAACCAAGCACGAGAATTGATCGTTTTATTACTTTCGCGGAAGCGTGCAGTGTCGTCTGTATCTAGGTTTGCGATGAAGGATATAGTTTCTTCGCGCCGATGCGGCAAGATTTTTCCACAAGCTATCTGTCCGTCTACGAACGAGATTATTTCTTGCCACTCTTTTATATTTTCTTGTTGTAGGTTTTCGTTTATGCTATTTTTGTCTCGCATAAATGATAGTATGGATATTTTATTTTTTGAGAAGGTTGCGGCATTTTTGCCATCGTCTTGTTTATCTTCTTCGGCAAATTTCAAAGGACTTAGTCCTTTTACGGCTGGTGTTTGCGCACCGAGCAATCCGATATGCCTTAGATACCATGCGTTAGAGACGGGGTTCCTTTTTGTATTTGGTCGATAGAAACTCGCGCTAATTTTTTTGTAATGCCCTTTACGCACGGCTTGCGAAATCTCTGGAGATATATCATTTAGCCTAGCGAACAATACTTTTCCTCGCCGTTTTAGCGATGCGACCCAACCCCAAGCTGGTTTATCGTGTTGAGGATGTCCTATTACCAATGGAGCTTCGTGTAGCTCTGGCTTGTATGCGTCGACGATTTTATCAACATCGGCGACTTCAATATTTACTTCTACGCCGTTAGCGTCGATATGCTTGCCGGCTCGAAAGATTTCAATTTCAGTTTTATTCATAATGCCTCTATTATATTTTAGTTTTAGTTAATTGTAAGGGGAAGAGCTGTTGTTATTTTTTAGTTAGATTGTTGTTTAGCTGTTGTTTTTTGTTATCTATTTTATTTTTATGGGGAAGTTTCTTGAACGAGGATTTTTAGAACAAGTTTTTTTGGTTGTAGCTATCCGTAGTTGAGTTATTTGTTGCAGGGTTATTGGTTATCGAGCTATTTATCGTTGAGTTATTTACTTTGCCCATTTCTGGCATATTTTTATGATTAGAGACTTCACTCCAAGTGCCTTTGAAATGGTCGTTGATCCATTTGAGGTCTGGCTTGAATCCTAGGCTAGCGATGATCTGCGCTGTTTGAGCGCTATTTAGGAGGTCTGGCGCGGGTTTAGTATTTCTCCAAACTTTAGGCGGAGCCACCTCTGGTCCATAGTTCCACAGCGTCCACCATTGCGCAGGTCCATTGTTGAAAGACGCGTCGATTCGATCGGCGTCTGATTTGACGATTGTGCTTTTAGTATTATCGTGGACTTTTGCGTGAGCGTAGCTCGCCCCTTGCTCTGTGGTTAGTGTTGCGCCTAGTATCACTTTGGTAATAGCTGAGTTCATTCTGTCGTACATATTGTAGAAATCTGCGGAGCCATTTCGACTAACCTCCATCAGCTCGATAGCCATGCCTTCTGGCAGAACTATGCCGGTATCTCTGCGCACGGCTTGGCATGCTTCGAGTAATTTTTCTTGATCTTCTTCGCGCGTTCCTGGCGGGTATGTGGCGCGAACTGTTGGCAAGGCGTATTTTTCTAGGAACAAGCACCACTCTCTTTGAGTAGCCCGACGGAAGTATACTGGCCAGTATAGGAAATGAGCGAGCCCGCGCCCGTATGGGTCATCGTCGTGCCAAGCACCATTAGAGAAGCACCAGAATTTTTTCTCTGGCATTAACTTTCCCTGTGGTTTTTTTGCGGTTTTCAGCCTCAGTCGGGCTTTTTGGTCGAAGCAGAATCTTCTGGGATTTCGAGTTACGATTTTATTGACCCGCAGATGTCCTTTTTTAGCTTCCCATATTATTTCTGCTATTGAGTATCCGAAGAAGACCCCGTAGAGCATTTTTTCGATGACTCTGTTCCACTCTATTTCTTCTAGATTTTGTTTTAGTATTTCGGCAGCTTGCACTTCTTTATTTTTTTCTCCGCCTGGCATTACATCCCACTCGGCGGCTACGACCGCGCCGATTCTTTGCGCCAGAGTTGCTTTGACTTGATCGTCGGAGAGTATGAATTCGTAGAACCCAGGATCGCCTGATGCTTTGTTTCGTAGCAACGGGTCTTCGACGGGTAGGGTCGAGTTTTTTGCTAGATATGGTCTAGTCCAGTCTAAGCCATCTTTACTGCTTGAGATTTCTTGCAGGTTAGGAATATCTTGTGAGCTATTTTTTTTGCTAGATACTTTTGACATAACTTTCTCCAGAGATTTATATTAGCGATGAGTTTTAGTTATACTCTGCATTTTACGATTAGGTGTTGAGACGGTTCAGAAGACTTTGTGTAGATTTTTATGTATTTCTTGGTGCTCTCTGTTTGCGCGAATTGTCCGCACTGTTCCGATGACTAGGCTCTGCTTTTGAGCTGCGAATAGGGCGAGAGCTATAGCCCAGAACCTATCGGCATTTCCATCGCTACCTTCGGTATTATCTGTATTGAATCTCAGAGTATTATCGTTGCTATAGGCGCGCAGAGCGTGTAGGTCGTCGAAGAGTTTCTGCGTTTTAGGTATTACCAATCTACCTTCTTGCAACATTTTTTTTAGCAATGTTGCGAGTTCGAGTTTCCGCGCTTTAGTGAAGTTGACTGGTATGGTTTTGTTTTTTCCGTATCGTTTCTGAGCATCTTCGACTGGCTTCATACCTATGCCGGTTGCATCCATTGCGACGGAGATAGGATTGTATCTTTGTACCATTCGGTCTAATATCTCATCTTGTTGAGCGAAGGTTATTTGTTTTAGAGCTTGTATTTCGCGTATCCAAAATTTATTTTGTATTTTTTCGATAGCGACAGCGACCCATAGATCATTTTTTCTAGCGATATCGTTTCCGATCCAACATTCTCCACCTTCGAATAGTTGAGGCACGGCGGCGTCTTTATTTTGCGCACTTGTTATTAATTTTCTCTCCAGCCAGCGCGAGCTACCGTCCATCCAATCGAGTTCGAACTCTTGTCGCCATAGATTCTCATCGAGCGTGCCACGCTTAAGTTCATCTATATTCCGAGGCAAGCCTTGCTGTACGGCTTGAAAGATATCGATTCGATGCTTTGACCAAAATTTTTCTGATCCGCACATAAGTCGGAAGAACATATTTGCTGTTCCATTTGGGGTAGATACTATTCTTATTTTCAGTCCATTTTTCGAAATAACTGGAAATATTGCACGCCATATTTTGCTACTATCTTTATGGAATGCGAATTCGTCGAGGAAAAGATTTGCGGAGAAACCTCGTGCTGTATCTGGATTTGCTGGCAGTACAGATACTTTCGAGCCGTATTCAAATTTCAGTTCGTTTTGATTTTTCACTAATTTAGGAAATGGTTTTCCGCTGCTGGCTGCGTATAATTTTTCGAAGGCTTTGGCGAGAGGAATTAGATGTTCGATCATTGTTTCTTTGGCTTGTCTTTCACCTCGCGAGAGAATCAACCACCTAGTTTTATTTTTTTTCTGCTCTGCTTCGATGCAATTTTTGAGTATTTCTGCGCAATTTACGAATGTTTTTCCTGTTTGCCTTGCGAACATACCGATTTTGAACCTTGCGTCATCCTGCAACCATTTCTGCTGGTAGGGTAGGAATTTTAGCGCGTATTTATTATCGGCTGTTGCTTGCTGGGTAAAATTTTCCATGATGTTTTGATTGGCGATTTTGTTGCAGATGATTTTAGCAAATTGAGGTATTAGTATTTAGATATTAATATTCAACATAGACCGAGTATTTGCATGGCGGCTTGTACTGCTTCTGGATCGATGACGCCTTTTTTTTGAGCTTTCACTAATTTGAGGGATTGTTTTCGTTTCAATTGTTCTTCTATTTCTCTGTGCATGGCTTGGTCATTTTTAGCAGCCTCCGAGACGGCTCGCAAAGCGCGAGAGAAAGTAGCTGCTTCTTGCATTGTAAGATTTCCTTCTTTTTCGGTTTGTAGGTTTAGCAAACTATCGTTTAGTAATTCGATATTGAGTTTGATTTTTTTCAATGCACTTTCGTCTTTGCCATTACCATTTTCTGTTAGAATTCTTGCGAGGGATCTATTTTTCCGTAAAATTTTCCCGACATGGATTAGTTTTTGTGAGTTAGTTTTTTTCTGACCTCCGATGGACTTATGCAGGTATGAATGCAGTATATCTATGATTGTTTCGCTGTCGGTTCCTTTGTCTAGTAATTTTTGTATAGCGCGTTCTAACGGCTGAGGGAGTTCTTTCATTTTCCATCCCATTGTTATTTCATTTATTAGTTTGATGAGACGACTTTGATTAATTTCGAGTCCTAAGATATTCGCCAATTCTATCTACGGCTTTATCGATTCGGTCTACTTTTTCTTGAAATCGAGCGAGTGTTTCTTTCAATTGATGTAATTCATCTTTTACTGGCATGCTGATTAACTTTATTTCTAACTCGCGCACCTTACTTTCCAATGTATAGAAATGATTTTTAGGTATAGTTGCACGCTTTAGCGACCATATTAGCCAGCCTACGAGTAGGTTAAGTATGAATATAATAATTCCAATATTTCTTATAACAATTTCGCTCATGGTATTTTTTTCCAACTGCTTTCCAAAATTTGGTTGAGTGATATTGATGCTTGCGAATTAATTGAGTGATTTCTTTAGATTCGTTTGTATAAATTTATACTATTGCTGTGAGTTTATATTATTAAGTTTTTGTTTTTTATTGCTGGCGAGTATTTGCAAGACTCTGCGTCGAGATATTCCACATATAAGAGCTACTTCATTTAGCTGTCGCCCTTGCTTTCGTATTTCTATGCATCTTTGCGCGGTATTTTTAGCGGGGGTTGGCTCTGGTCTAGCTGGAAAATCGATAGCCTCACCTGAGAAATTTTCGCATAGTTTTTCTGCGACTTTACTTCCGAGGTATCGTCTGAGTTTATGATCTTTTGCCAACCGCGCTTTGGTGGGAATATATATTCTTTGCCCGGCTAGAGCTGCGAGTGTCCGTGCGCTTATTTCTGCGCCTAGCGTTTTATTGAGACGGTGGTATATTGGTATGGGCATGAGTTATGCGTTTTTTTTTGGCATTCGTAGTTGCAATAAGAATTCTCTGCGTGACAATTTTTCTAAAGGCCAAGCGAGTTCGTGCGGCCATCTCTGTTCGAGCCACAGGCCTACGCGTGCGCATTGAGATATTGTCACGCGCCCCTGTATCAATCTTGCGAAGAATCTACTATCGCCGGCTGCGTATGTGCCTAGTGTTGCGATCGACCAATTTTTGTGAGCGATGAACGATTCGGCGAGGGTTGTTATTTCTTTCATAATAAACATAGAGTCATTATTCATAATAAACACTGAATAGTCAACGACTATTACTAGTTGTTTTAAATTTTTGTGATTCAATTCAGAAGCGAGACGAAAATTGGCCGAGAATTACTAGAAGAATTGCACCAGACTTTCCTAGAGGCAAATCACGAGCAGGGATGGAGGAGCTATTTTATGGATGCAACGACGATAACCAGCCTTGTATAACCAGCCTTGGATAACCCCCTTGGATAACCCCCTTGGATAATTTGCCTTGTATAACCTGCCTGCCAATTCTACTAGGGGTTTAGGTAGCAGGCGTATTTGGGCACATTTATGTTGTTTTTCTATGGGGGGAGAAAGTAAAACGAGGTTATTCTCAAAGCTCTTGATTACTTTGAGTTGCTAGATTTTTGTATTATTTTCAAAGTTAGTTAGAATGGCGAGCGATATTTCATGACGATGAGTAGGCATTTACAGATAGCTCCGGCTTCGGTTTTGTTCGAGCGCGCGCGCGCGGTGGAGCGATTTGACGATTGCCTTCGGACGCTTGTTGCGGAGATGTATTCGCTGATGTATTCGGCATACGGGGTTGGATTGGCGGCGCCGCAGGCGGGCGAGTCTTTACGGGTTGCGGTTATCGACTTGCGCGGCAGGAGGGCTAGCAGGGCTAGCGGAGCTACGCGCGACTTGCGCGGCAGGAGGGCTAGTAGGGCTAGCGGAGCTACGCGCGGCTTGCGGGAGGGCTCTCTTGCCGAGGAGGGCTCTCTTGCCGAGGAGGACACTCTTGACGATGATGCGAGCGCGGAGGATGCTGAAATGGATGCGGAGCTACTTATCGACGACTGCCGCGAGGCTCACGAGCCTTTTGCCATGGTCAACCCTGAGATTACTTGGCAAGGAACGGAGCTTAGGGCTTACGAGGAGGGTTGCCTTTCGTTTCCGGAGGTATTAGTTAGCGTAGAGCGTCCGCGCGATGTAGAGGTTAGCTACTACGATTTAGAAGGCGCGCAGCATCGCGTTCGCGCGCGCGGGCTTCTTTCGATCTGCCTTCAGCACGAGCTTGACCATTTAGACGGACGGACGATCATCGATTCGCTATCGCGTTTGCGGCGTTCGATGGTTTTACGGCGATTTGCCAAGCAGGCTCGGATGGCTACTATTGCGAGGTAGTGAGTCTAATATAGTGAGTTTAGTTTGGCGATGAGGTTAATCATTTGAGCACGAGCTTGCTTTCCAGCCCGCGCGTAGTATTTTTTGGCAGTGGCTCTTTTGCAACCCCGATTCTTTCGAGATTGATAGAGCTCAGCGCGGCTTCTAGTTGCGAGCTTTGCATGGTTATCACCCAAGATATAATCCAAGACAAGCGGAAGGAGGACGAGACCAATCCAGACAAGAAGCCGGACAAGATAGGTGGAAACGAGGCATCGAGAGCTACGAGTTTTCCGATGCTCCACGCTCCCCGTTTTGACGAACAGCTTTACGCGCGCTTACGCGAGACCCGCGCGGACTTATTCATCACGGCGAGCTACGGTTTCCGTTTTCCGCGCGCGTATTTGGACTTGGCTACTTATGGTAGCTACAACCTGCACGCGTCGCTACTGCCGCGCTGGCGAGGCTCTTCGCCGATTCAGCACTCGATATTGCACGGCGACAAGAGGAGCGGGGTTACGCTGATTCGCATGGACGAGCGCATCGATTGCGGCGGCATCGTCCGTCAGGCGAGTTTAGACATTGGCTGTAACGATAGCTACAAGGATTTAGAGTCTCGTTTAGCGGTGCTAGGAGCGAGCGAACTAGAGGATTTTTTGGTGGGCGGTTGCTGGCGAGAAAAACCGCTGGGCGCGCAGCAAGTCGAGGGAGCAGCGAGCTACGCGCGCAAGCTGCATAAAGGCGATGGCTTAATCGATTGGAGTTTGTCGGCGGAGTTTTTGTCTTGTATGGTTAGGGCATTTTCGCCTTGGCCTGGCACGGCTTTTTTTGCTGCTGGCAGACGAGTTTTACTGCACGCTGCACGCGTTGAACTGCCTATCGAAGGGAGGGCTAGTAAAAACGGCGAGGTTTTACGACTAAGCCCTTACCCGATTGTGAGATGCGGCGGGGCTGGTGTTGAAACTGTGGATAAAACTGGGGTTGCTGTTGAAACTGGGGCGTTGGGTTTGTTGAGCTTGCAGCGTGCGGGCGGCAGGGTTTGCGCTGCGGCGGACTTTTTACGGGGCTTTCCTATGCGGGCGGGGATGGTGTTGGGGGGCAAGGATTGACGAGCCTTGAGGGGGGTGAGTTATTTGCCAACCTGGCTGCCCAACCTGGCTGCCCAACCTGTCTGCAAAACCTGTCTATAAAACTGAGCTACAAGGCTGAAGTACAAGGCTACAGTACAAGGCTGAAGTACAAGGCTACAGTACAAGGCTACAGTACAAGGCTACAGTACAAGGCTTGCGAGGCATTTGCTCTATGTTTAGAATCGTTTTATAGATAATTTGTGGATGCGGTGGAATTAGCACTGTTATTTAGTTGGAACCTTTTTTAGCGCGAGCTTGAGGATTGGGGAATATGGATAAGATTAGGGTAAAGAACCCGGTCGTAGAGATGGATGGAGACGAGATGACGCGCGTCATCTGGGCTCAGTTGAAGGAGCAGCTGCTTCTGCCATTTTTGGATATAGATTTAGAGTATTACGACTTGGGTATAGAGCATCGGGATGCTACGAGGGACTCGGTTACGCGCGCTGCTGCGGAGGCTATCAAGCGAGTTGGGGTAGGGGTTAAATGCGCTACGATAACGCCGGACGAGGGTCGGGTAGCGGAGTTTAATCTACAAGAGATGTGGCGCTCTCCGAACGGAACGATTCGCAACATATTGAACGGCACGGTATTCCGCGAGCCGATCGTCTGCAAGAACATCCCGCGCTTGGTGTCGAGCTGGCGTTATCCGATCACGATTGCCCGCCATGCTTATGGCGACCAGTATTGCTCGCAGGAGATGGAGTTGCGGGAGAGCGGAGTTTTAGAGCTAGTCTTCACGCCGAGCTCTGGTGGAGCTGAGCGTCGTCAAGAGATTTTTTCATTCACGAAGGATGGTTCAGAATCTGGAGTGGGTTTAGGTATGTATAACACGGAATCGTCGATAACGGGCTTTGCGCATGCTTGCTTTAGGTATGCGGAGAGCCAGGGGCAGTCTGTTTACTTATCGACGAAGAACACGATTTTGAAGAAGTATGATGGAGCTTTCATGCGCATTTTTCAGAATGTTTTTGACAGCACTTACAAGGCTTCGTATGAGCGCGCGGGTTTGAGCTACGAGCATCGATTGATTGACGATATGGTAGCCTTTGTGATGAAATCGGAGGGTAATTTTTTGTGGGCTTGCAAGAACTACGATGGCGATGTTCAGTCTGATTCTATTGCGCAGGGCTTTGGCTCGCTGGGTTTGATGACTTCGGTTTTACTGACCCCGGACGGCAAGTCGGTAGAGACGGAGGCAGCGCACGGCACTGTTACGCGTCACTACCGCAGGCATCAACTTGGCGAGGCGACCTCGACAAATCCGACGGCTAGTTTAGCGGCTTGGTCTCGCGGTTTAGCTTGGCGCGCGCGATTTGACGATGACGAGGCATTAGCGCGCTTTGCATCAGCCCTTGAATCTAGCGCGATAGCCACGATTGAGAGCGGGGCTATGACGAAGGATTTAGCACTATTGATATCATCGGAGGCGCCGTATCTAACGACCGAGGAGTTTATTTCGGCGATTGAAATAAATTTGAGGAAAACTCTATCGAATTAGCGAATTTATGGCATGACTTTGTTGGCAAGTTGCTACAATCTTGCTAGATTGCAAGATGCTCGCACCAAGATGCTCGCACCAAGATGCTCGCACCAAGATGCCTGCACCGAGATGCTCGCACCGAGATGTTTGCACCAAGATGTTTGCACCGAGATGCTTGCACCGAGATGCTCGCACCAAGATGTTTGCACCGAGATGCTTGCACCAAGATGTTTGCACCGAGATGCTCGCGTTGCGAAAATTTTTGCGTGCTTGGCTTGCGTGCTTGGCTTGCGGGTTTGGCTTGCGGGTTTGGCTTGCGGGTTTGGCTTGCGGGTTTGGCTTGCGGGTTTGGCTTGCGGGTTTGGCTTGCGGGTTTAGCTTGCGGGTTTGG
>JABABG010000019.1 GCA_014238315.1 Alphaproteobacteria bacterium | reverse complement strand
TCTTCCTTCTAGCCATGGCTCTATAACACCTTTTGTAACACCTGTAATCCACAACACCTGTAATCTACAACACCTGCAATCTATAACGCCCTATAAAAACCTATAGCTCCACCTGCAGGCTATAGCCCTTGCTGCGGTGGGTCGTGATGTAGCGCGGTACCTTGGGGTCGTCTTCCAGTTTGCTGCGTAGACGCGCGATGGCGATGTCGATCGCCCGAGGCGAGTCCGTTATGTCCGCTAGGTGCGCGAGGGTCGAACGGCTCACTATCGCACCTTGACGCATGGCGAGCGCGCGTAGCAGGTTCGCCTCGCTCGCAGGTAGACGAGTGGTTTTCTTATCAGAGGTGAGCAATCCATGCTTCGTCTCGAAAGTCCAAACTCCTATCTTTAGCTTCGCTGTTAGCTCTACCGATTTTTTCTCTTGCGCGAGAATCTTCCTAATACGGAGTAACAGCTCTCGCGGCTCGAAAGGCTTGGGCATGTAGTCGGCAACGCCAAGCTCTAGACCTTGCAGGCGGTCGGCAGGCTCGCCTAACGCCGATAGAATCAAGATCGGCGTCGGTTCTCTCTCGCGTAGAGAACGCGCTAGCTCTAGACCGCTCTCGCCGGGCATCAGGATGTCTACGATCAGCAGGTCGAAGCGCAGGTTGCCGAGCAAGCTCCGCGCCTCTTCCGCCGAGCAAGCTAGGCTAACCGCGAATCCATACTCTTGCAAATACTGCCGTAGCAGGTCGCGTAGACGTTTGTCGTCGTCTACTACCAAAAGATGCGCGCTATAGCTCTCGTTATAGTCGCCGCTATTTGCAGAGGGCTGGGGGTCTTGCCTCTCGGATGATTTGCTGTCTGCGTTATCCATATTCTCTATGCTGTCTATACTTGTGCCATGCACTATCAGGCGACTCGTCTATATTCGAGCTTGCTTATCCTCTAGTCCCATTTCATCGAGGCTTTTTTCATTAATTCTTGCCTCGCTAATTCTTCCCTCGTTTAGCTGCGCGAGCGTGCGCCGAAAGCCCTCGACTTGCTGCGCGTTCGCTGCTCGATATACCTTGCTCAGAGCCATAGCGCGCTGTTCGCCTAGTAGCCGTTCGAGCTCTCGTCCTTTCTTCGTCAGCGCGATGATGTGGCGCCGTTGGTCTTTTTCGTCTCTACCTAGCTGCTCGATGTAGCCGTGCGCGATTAGTCGCCCTAGGCTCTTATGCAGGCTTTGCTTCGAGACGGCTAGCCTGCTATGCATGGTGGTGGTGGTGGTGGTTCCTCCCATCAGTGCTATGCTCTGGATGGCTGCACCCTGCGCGCCTCCTAGACCTAGGCTGTATAGTATCTTGCGGTCGATTTGTCGTAGACGTGCTTCGAAGTTTGCTAGACGCGCGAGGTCTTCGCTCAGGGCTTGCTTGCGTAGGAATAGCGGGTCGAGCCCCTCGTTCGACTTGTCATTCGCTTGGTCATTCGCTTGGTCGTCGACGTTCTTGCCGTCGACCTTGCCGTCTACTTTGGCTTTGCCTTCCGCTTTGCTATTTTCTTGCGCCAACAAGTTCATCGTATTCCGCCCTCGCATCGCTCG
The DNA here is from genome assembly GCA_014238315.1 of Alphaproteobacteria bacterium. Classification (GTDB taxonomy): domain Bacteria; phylum Pseudomonadota; class Alphaproteobacteria; order JABAAW01; family JABAAW01; genus JABAAW01. The sequence continues at coordinate 1,436 of JABABG010000019.1, read as the reverse complement.
GTGCTTGAGCGAATGCCTTTTGATAATTTGCGCGAGTGTTGCTATATTTTATGCGAAACGAACGAGCAAATAAAGAAGCTCTTTATTAACTGCAAAGTATACCTAGCCGATGAATTTTTATGGCTGAACCAGCTCTAGTTCCATTCGACCAACGCCAAGGCTCTATCTGGTACAACGGTCGCATCGTCGATTGGCGCGATGCACGCCTGCATGTAATGAGCCATGGCTTGCACTACGCCTCGTGCGTCTTTGAGGGTATCCGCTCCTACAACGGCAAGGTCTACAAGATGGGCGAGCATTACCAGCGTTTCCACGAATCCGCGCGCCTACTAGATTTTACAATTCCCCATAGCGTTGCCGAGTTAGAGGCTGCGACCATCGAGCTATTGGCTAAAAATTCTCTCAGCGATGCCTACATCCGCCCCGTAGCTTGGCGCGGCTCGGAGCAGATGGCGATAGCCGCCGACAAGACGACTATCCATGTCGCCATCATCGTTTGGGATTTCGGTCCTTACTTTGGCTCTCGCTTGCAGGGTATTCGGCTACAGCTGTCGCGCTGGCGCCGTCCTTCTGCCGAGAGCGCGCCTTGCAAGAGCAAGGCTGCTGGGCTATATACGATCTGCACGCTCGCTAAACACGAGGCGCAACGCGCGGGCTTCGACGATGCTTTGATGCTCGACTATCGCGGTTTGGTGGCCGAATCCACTGGCTCGAATATCTTCCTCGTCATCGACGGCGCGCTGCACACCCCTTGCCCCGATTGCTTCCTCGATGGCATCACGCGGCGCAAGCTGATAGAACTCGCCAAGCAGGACGGGATGCAGGTTTTTGAGCGTGCCATCTCGCTAGACGATTGCGACAAAGCGCAGGAGGTTTTCCTGACCGGCACCGCGGCTGAGGTAACCTTGGTGCGCCAGATAGACGATAAGTCGTATACAGAAAAGACTATAACTATGCGCCTCGCTAAACTCTACGACCAAGAAGTGAGACCGCAGTAGCCAACCAGTAGCCAACCAGTAGCCAACGATAAGCTGCCCGCGACCGCTGTTTCCAATCCAATAGCGATAGGCACTATGGGGCTGGTTTATAGGAGCGGTAGGGGCAGGGGTAAAGGGGGGAAATGGGTAAAGGGGTAAAGCGGTTTTTTTTTTGGGATTCTCTTATTGCCGATGACGCTAACAAAACGACCGTCACCACCAGCGCAGCCTTCGGAGCAACGCCGCCAAGTACACGATGTAGCGCACGATGTAGCGCACGATGTAGCGCACGATGCAGCACTCTACGATGCAGCTTTGCGCGACTACGCCCTATCCTACCTAGCGCGCTTCCCTGTAAGCCAGCAGCGCATGCGCGTGGTGCTTCTAAGGCGCGCGCAGGCGAAGGAGCAACACTTGAGCGAACAGGGTTTGGCAAACTTGCTCGCGGAGCTGCAGGGG
>JABABG010000011.1 GCA_014238315.1 Alphaproteobacteria bacterium | reverse complement strand
GAGGCGCCGGGTACCGCCCCCGGGTCCGCAACGTCTATTTTGACGCATCGTTTAGCACTATAGCTGTAAAGCATGGCTATTCTAGCAGGTTTAAGCGGCACTAGCAACCTATAGGCTGTAGGTTGCTAGCTCAGATAAAATTTTATCCAGAGTGCTGATTGCTTAGTCTAGCCAACCATTTTTTCGGCTATCGGTAAAAATAACTCGTTTTTTAGCTGATTTAGTGCCACTTTACAGCGTGTCTGCAAGTGAGTCTCTTGGTGAATCTATTAGCGAATCCACTGGCGAATCCACTGGCGAATCTTTGCGCGTCGCCTTCCAGATGGACCCCCCGACCGCACTCGATGCCAAGGGCGATTCTAGCTACGCCATCGCAACCGCCGCCCAAAACAGCGGGGCAGAGCTATTCTACTATCGCCCGCACGAGCTAACCTTGCGCGATGGCGAGGTAACCGCTCCCCTACGCGCAATGCGCATCAACGAACTCGGCGTGATAGAACTCGCTCCAGAGCAACGCAAGAACCTCAAGCAAGATATAGATGTCGTGCTAATGCGCCAAGACCCGCCTTTCGATATGGGATACATCACCGCAACACACATACTAGAGCATATCGTTGGCAATAGTGCTGGCGATACACTAGTCGTAAACGACCCAGCCTCCGTGCGCAACGCACCAGAAAAGCTGCTGGTCGAATACTACCACGACCTGATGCCGCCTAGCCTTATCAGCATGGATCGCAAAGAGTTGCTGCAATTTAGAAGCGAGGTTGGCGACCTCGTGCTCAAGCCGCTCTACGGAAATGGCGGGGAAGGGATTTTCCTATTCAAAAAAGACGATGTAAACTTCGCATCTTACCTAGAATCTTTTTGTCCCAACCAAGAAGGCTCTCCGCGCTTGCCCGTAATCGCGCAAGCATACCTCGAAAAAGTCAGCCATGGCGATAAGCGCATCATCCTGCTCGACGGGGAGGTGCTCGGCGCTATCAATCGCCGTCCGCCATCGGGCGAAATTCGCGCGAATATGCACATCGGCGGAGTCGCTGAAAAAACTACCCTGAACCCGCGCGAGCTTGAAATTTGCGCAAGGCTAAAGCCCATGCTGCAGCAGAAAGGTTTGCTATTCACCGGAATCGACGTGATAGACGGCTTGCTAACCGAAATAAATGTAACCTCGCCTACCGGGCTGCAGGAGCTCTCGCGCTTCGAGGGCTTTGACGCGGCGGCGAAGGTGTGGCTCGCCATCGAGGCTAAACTAAGCACCAGTAGAGGCGGCTAGGTGAGCGGCTAGCCAGCTGAGCTAGGGGGGAATGTATGGACTCTTCTGCGTTTTTTTGCTATAAATGGGCTGATTGGCTCAAGCGGTTGTTGGTTGGTATTAGCCTTGAGTAGCAAAGGCGGTGCAAAGGCGGTGGCAAAGGCGGTGGCAAAGGTGGAGGCAGTAGGGTGACTGTTCTTGTCGGGCTCGGCAATCCAGATAAGCGCTTTGAGAATACGAGGCACAATATAGGCTTCACGATAGTAGAGCGTCTCGCTGAATTGCGCGAGGCTACTTGGCGCAAGCTACTAAAAGGAGTCTTGCTCTGTAGCGAGCTACAGCAAGATGTCCAAGATGCCCCAGATGTCCAGGACGCCAAGTATGCAAAGTATGCTAGGGATTCCGAAAAGAACTCCGAAAAGAACTCCGAAAAGAATGCCAAGAAAGAAATAGGCAAAAAAGAGGCTGGCAAAAAAGAAATAGCCAAGAAAGAGGCAGGAAGGAGCGCTGAGAAAATCTACCTGCTAAAGTCTATGAGCTATATGAATTGCTCTGGCACCCCGATAGCGCAGTTCTTGCGCAAAAAAGGCAAGCAGGAAATACTCGTAATTCACGACGATCTCGACCTAGAACTAGGGCGCGTTAAGATAAAACGCGGCGGCTCGCACGGCGGGCATAACGGCTTGCGCAGCATCGACGATGCCATCGGGCGCGATTATTGGCGGTTGCGCGTAGGGATAGGGCGACCCGCGCAAAGTATCGCGGTAACAGACCATGTGCTAGGGCGTTTTAGACCAGACGAAAAAGAGATCATCGATGCGTTGGTCGAGCGGCTCGCTGCCAAGATGGATATGCTATACGCGGGCGGTGGGTTGCAAAAAGATAATGTCGCAAAATTCTTAAGCAAGGCGGCTTAGTGGATTAGCGAGCGGCTTGCTCGAATAGGGCTTGCTCGAAACCGCTTGCTCGAATAGGGTTGGGCGGCTTAGGGTTGGCTCGAACAAAAACCGAGCAGGGCGCGGAAATCGCTACGGACTACTCTATCGGCGCGAGAAAGAAGCTAATCAGAAACTCGTTGGCTGTTCTGCTAAGTTCAGCTTGACCTTGATGGCGTCTACATCCTCTTGCAATGTCGGTAATACCGAAACATTCTCCTTTAATACCGCGACATCCTTCTTCAAATCAGATAGGTCCGAGCGCATATACGACAAGTCTTCCTTGATCGCATCGACATTTTTGCTGTTATACTTCGCCTCAAAGTAAATTGAGAAAAACCAGAAAAAAATACTACCGATCAACGCAAATAGGGTGCAAATGGCAGCACCATACAAGACTACGTTCCCCGCAATCCTCAAGGTTTCGTTTCCAGAATTTTTAGGCTTGTCGTTTTTCATATAAAAATTAATCGACTTTAGAGCCCGTTAGCTCGTTCAGAAACTCGTTGGCTGTTCTGTCAAGTTCAGCTTGACCTTGATGGCGTCTACATCGTCCTTCAGCACCGCGACATCCTTCTTCAAATCAGATAGATCCGAGCGCATATACGACAAGTCTTCCTTGATCGCATCGATATTTTCGCTGTTCTTATTCGTATTAGCAGAAATAGTGCCCAACCAAATGCCACCACCAACTAATAATCCAGATATAGCACTAACCGCTCCAATGATTTTAACTATTTCGTATATCTTTTTCGTGCCCATACTTCGTAGCCATATTGAAATGTTGTTAAATAGCGACTTACTTGTGTAAGTATATAGCTTAATTTATGTTTAGGCAAGATTACAGCTATCGTATAGCCATATACATCGATGGGTTAGTCGTTCTACCCGTCAGCGAGCGATGCAAAAATACTGGATACAAGCATACTGGATACAAGCATACTAGACACAAGCATACTGGATACAAGCATACTAGACACAAGCATACTGGATACAAGCATACTGGATACAAGCATACTAGATGAGGTCGTAGCGGTGCGTCTCGTGTTTTGCGCCAGGGTGGGTTACCGCTCCCTTGGCCGCCGAGCCAACGGTTTGCGCATAACGCCACAAGGCTCCCGATTGATAGTCGTGCTGCGGAGCAACCCATTTCGCTCGTCTATTCGTAAGCTCTGCCTCGCTCAACTCGACCTCGATAGTTCCCTTGTCCGCGTCTATCGCTATCATATCGCCGTTTTCTAGCAAGGCGATAGCACCACCAACGGCAGCCTCGGGTCCGACATGCCCCACGCAAAAACCTCTCGTCGCGCCCGAAAAACGACCATCGGTTATCAACGCTACCTTGTCGCCGCGATTCTGTCCAGATAGAGCCGCCGTGGTCGCCAGCATCTCGCGCATGCCAGGACCTCCGCGCGGTCCCTCGTAGCGTATAACTAAGACCTCGCCGTCTGCAAAATCGCCCTCGCAGACAGCAGCGTAGGCGAGTTCCTCGCTGTCGAATACTCGCGCCTTGCCCCTGAACTGCAAGTTCTTCATGCCAGCTATCTTGACGATCGCTCCCTCGCTAGCAAGGTTGCCTCGCAAGCCCACAACTCCGCCAGTCTCCGAGATAGGATCGGCGCAAGGGCGCACTACATCTTGATCTTTTGGAAAAATAAAACCCTCTAGGTTCTCCCCGATAGTTTTGCCAGTAACAGTAATGCAGTTTGGATCGATGAGACCCGCGTCCAGCAACGCCTTCATCAGTACCTGCACGCCGCCTATTTGGTAGAGGTCCAAGGCGACATAGCGTCCTGAGGGTTTTAGGTCAGCTATGTACGGAGTCTCTCGAAAGATACGGCATACCTCCTCCATATCGAAATCGATACCGCACTCGTGCGCCATCGCCGGTAGGTGCAGAGCACCGTTGGTCGAGCCACCCGTAGCCGCAACTATGCGCGCGCCATTTACTAATGCCTCGCGGGTAACTATATCCCTAGGCTTGATGTTCTTCTCAAGCAGCATCATCACGCTCTCGCCCGCATGCCGAGCGTAAGCATCGCGGCTTTCATACGGCGCCGGCACGCTCGCAGAGCCAGGCAACGCCAAGCCGATAGCCTCGGCAACGCAAGCCATAGTGTTTGCCGTAAATTGTCCACCGCAAGAGCCCGCCGAAGGGCAAGCCGAGCACTCGATCTCGTGTAGCTCCTCGCTATCTATCTTGCCGCTCGCATGCTCGCCGACCGCCTCGAAGACATCCTGCACGGTGATCGGCTCGCCCTTATGCAAGCCCGGTAAAATAGAGCCGCCGTAGATAAATACCGACGGCACATTCAGGCGTAGCATCGCCATCATCATACCAGGTAACGATTTGTCGCAACCCGCAACACCGACTAAAGCATCGTAACAATGTCCACGCATCGTCAGCTCGACCGAGTCCGCAATCAAGTCACGGCTAACAAGCGAAGACTTCATTCCTTGATGCCCCATCGCAATACCGTCCGTGACAGTGATCGTGGTGAACTCTCGTGGGGTGCCGTGCGCAGACTTCACGCCGAGCTTAACCGCCGCCGCTTGACGAGATAGCGAGATGTTGCAAGGGGCTGCCTCGTTCCAACAAGAGACAACTCCCACAAAGGGTTGCGCTATCTCCTCCTCGGTCATCCCCATCGCGTAATAGTAAGAACGATGCGGCGCACTCTGCACGCCAACGCTAACATGGCGTGAGGGAAGATGCGATTTGTCGCGAATAGGATTCTCGCTGAATGTAGACATAAAATATCCTCAAGGGGTGGCTAAACGAGCGGAGCAGGTGTTCCTAAACTAACTACTTCTTTTGCCAAGTCGAGACACCGCAATTGCTACGGCGGTACTTCTTGCGGATCGAGTCGCAAACATCTTGGGCTGCCTCGCTGTTGATGTACGGGTGCGCGTAGAGAGCATAGACGATACCTCGTGCTTCGTCGGTTCGCCGTATTATATCATATCTTCTGCCAGAAAACAGAGTGGCGAACTCGCGGTTGAACTTTTGCCACTCTTGGCGGGCTTGCGAGAGGGAGGGGTATTCGCCTAGGCGAACCGCGCGGGTCGCGTCTTTTGGCTCGGTGCTGCTATCGTCCTTGCCGCT
>JABABG010000013.1 GCA_014238315.1 Alphaproteobacteria bacterium | reverse complement strand
TCCGTTCTTGCGTAGCGAGTAGGTGGGGGGTGGGGAGTGGGGAGAGGGCTCGCACAAGTGCAATTTTATCGCCTCTATCAAAATCAATAAGAGAAATTGTATTTTGCGTATCTGAATTTTTTTTCCTTATTTCTATTTGCTCTAGGGTCTTCCTCTTTCGTTATCGTGTCGGCTATTCTCATACAAAAAATCTCTAGTAATGCTTGTTGTAAACGGTCTTCTTCTTTTAAGCAGGTAAAATACATTTCCCCCACACGCTTTTTTACTTCTTCTTTAATTTCGGTTTTCAATTTATTTTTTTCTATGTAGCTCTCTACCTCTCTTTTCGTTTTTCCTCCGCTTTTTGTATTTTTATTATAAAAGCTACTAACCATATACTCATCTCCTCCGCCCTTCTCGGCTACCTTCTCGCGTGTTAAATGGGAGGCAAAACTGCTTATCCTTATGTTAGCAGATAGGTGGTTTTTTATACGATTATAAACATTTTTCGCGCGACCTACATAAATAGCCTTTCTATCATTACCTTCATTTTCCCAAAGCACATACACACCGCCAGAATCAGTGCAATCCTTTTTTATGTCTTTTACTTTGCTCTCAGCGTTTTTATTTAGTAGTTCGGCGATTGCCTCTCCCATTTCTTCGCATATCTTATTAATTTCTTTATCATAATTTTTCATAGTTTTAATCCTCGTGGTTAGTCAGGGTAGCAATGGTGCGTGGTGCGCGCTTCGTGTAGTTGCTTATCTATAGCATAGCACAATCAATCTGATGGTCAATAATCTGAGCGGGCGACGGGAGTCGAACCCGCGACCTCAAGCATGGGAAGCTTGTGCTCTACCATCTGAGCTACACCCGCATAAAATCATCCATCCCCCATCAACCATACTTCACCATAAAAAGCCACCCCCCTCCTCGCCAATCATAGCTCCCCCTCAAGCATACTTCCCCTCATCAATTATACTTCCCCATAAAAGTATGCCTCTCTCATAAAAGCACGCATCTGGCGTAAAAGCATCAGGCAATCGCTGAAAGTCGTAAAGCCCTCGCTAAAGTCACAAAACATCCGCTAGGCAATTCTTGTACAAGACAACGCTCGCCTCGTCGAATAGGCAAAAATATATCTCCGAAAATGGAGAGTCGGGCGCCGCTAGCAGCCTGCACATACCTATAGCTATCCGCGCAGCCCTATCTTTAGGAAAGCCATAAGCACCCGTCGAAATAGCCGGAAAAGCCAGAGAACCTATGCTACTCTTAACCGCCAGCGATAATACATTCGCATAGCACGCGCCCAGCAACGCGCATTCTCCCTTATCGCCGCCATGCCATACAGGTCCAACCGTGTGAATGATATATTCCGCCGATAGACGATAGCCCTGCGTCAATCTCGCTTGACCAGTCGGACAGCCGCCCAACGCATCGCATTCCTTCTGCAACTCGACCCCCGCAGCCTTATGTATCGCTCCATCAACCCCTCCGCCGCTACGCAAATCCTCGTTCGCCGCATTAACTATCGCCGTTACTCGTAGCTTCGTAATGTCTCCTCTAACAATGTGATAACGGGTCATAGCCTCAATACCTAACTTGTCTGTTGCGAGTTGTGCTAGCTGGCTTGTCTAGCCAGCTAATTTAACTTTAGCCAATCTAGTTTGAGCCAATCTAGTTTGAGCCAATCTAGTTTAAGCTAGTCTAGTCGCTAGCTCGTGCCTTATCGGACTTAGTAGCCGTTTGGGTAGCCGTTTTGGCAACCTTTTTAGCAGCCGTTTTAGTAGCCGCCGCCTTACTAAAAAGCCTAGCGCAGCCGTAGCCAGCCCCCTCCCCCAGCTCCTCCGCTATGCGAAGCAAGCGGTTATACTTACAAACTCGCTCAGAGCGCGCCGGCGCGCCAGTCTTTATCTGTCCGCAGTTCAACGCTACCGCTAAATCGGCTATCGAGCTATCCTCCGTATCGCCCGAACGATGCGAAACTATACAGCCCAGCCCAAAGCGCAAGGCTAGCTCGCCACAATCCATCGCCTCGCTCAGCGTGCCTATCTGGTTCGGTTTCAATAACAACGCCGTACAGCTAGACTCCCTAATGCCACGCTCAAGCCTAGCCCTGTTGGTCGCAAACAAGTCATCGCCGACCAGCTGCACGCTCGACGATAAAGCCTTCGATAGTTGCGACCAGCCAGCCCAGTCCTCCTGAGCTAGTGGGTCCTCAAGCGAGACGATCGGGTAGTCGCTGGTGAGAGCCTGCAAGTAACAAATCGTCTTGTCAACATCGCGTAGCTCGCCGTCAAAACGATAGCAGCCAGACGAAGATTCGTAATACTCGCTCGCAGCGCAGTCTAGCGCTAGCGAAATATCCCTGCCCCCCTCTAAACCCGCACAACCTATCGCCGTCATCAGTAAGTCTAGCGCCTCGCGCGTCGAGCTCAAAGCCGGCGCAAAGCCTCCCTCATCACCTAGCGCTACCGAATGTCCAGCGCTCAAAAGGCAGCTCTTCAGGGCGTAATAAACCTCAACACCCATACGCAAGCCCTCGGCAAAGTCGCGCGCGCCGTGCGGAATAACCATGAACTCCTGAATGTCGAGCTCGTTCGAAGCGTGCGCTCCGCCGTTCAGCAGATTCATAAGCGGAGCCGGTAATCTGGTCGCGCGCACCCCCCCCAGATGGCGATAGAGCGGAAGACCCGCCGAGCAAGACGCCGCGCGCGCTACAGCCCAAGAAACCGCCAAGCAAGCCTGCGCACCTAGGTAGCTCTTCGGGCGGGCAGAGTCTTGTGCCGTCTTACCTTGGGTCTTACCTTGGGTCTTACCTTGTGTCTTACCTTGGGTATTACTTTGGGCTTCCTTACCCGCTGTGCTATCTAGCGCGCATAAAGCCGCGTCTATGCAAGCCTGATCGCTCGCCTCAAAGCCACAGAGAAGCGAGGCTATCTCGCCCTCCACCAGCTCTACGCTCGCAAGGACACCCTTGCCGCCGTAACGGCTGGCATCGCCATCGCGTAGCTCCGTTGCCTCGTACGCTCCCTTAGAAGCTCCAGAGGGAACGGAGGCGCGCGCGCGGGTACCGCAATCTAGCAAAACCTCCGCCTCTAGAGTGGGAGTGCCGCGGCTGTCTAGCAGCTCGCGGGCTTGGAGGCTGACTATCGAGGGCATAGGTTACGCATGGGGGTTACGCCATAAAGGTTACGCATGAAAGTTACGCCATAAAAGTTACGCATGAAAGTTATCTGCCGAAACTATTTGAAAAAACTATTTGCAAAGGTTGTTTTCGCGGGGTTGGTTTATTCCGCGAGGGCTATTATCCTCGGCGATTATACATAAGGGTTGGCGAAAATCTCGTAAAAGGAGCTGGTGGATACGAACAAGCCCTATAATACACCAGCAATATACTAAACTGGTAACCGATATGTGAAAAATCTGCTATCGTATTAGCTATACCCTCGTTGTCTATTGGTCGCTCGCTTGTTGTAAATCGCTTTTTCTAGCTCCTTTTTTGCAGCTCTTTTTTGTAGCTCCTTTGTGGTCGCTATGTCTGGTTTAGTTTGGTCTCGTTTTGCTATGTCTCGTTTTGCTATGTCTAGTTTTATTGGGTCGTGGTTGCCTCGATTCTCCTCTCTGCGAATCTTCTTGCTACTAGCCCTGTTGCTACTACCCCCCTGCCCCTCGTATCTAGTCGTCTCTATGGGTGCGAGTGCAGAAAAACCCCCGCGCGACTGGCAGCGAGAGTTTCCCAAAGCCAACTTCTCTAGGCATTCCGTGCCGTTCAAAGAAATAATCAGCGGCGGACCGCCTAGGGATGGAATCCCCGCCATAAATGCTCCGCGTATCGTCTCCGTCAATGATGACAACGATGCACTCAAAAGCATCAAGCCGCGCGAGCCAGTGCTGTCCGTAGCCATCGGCGGCAGCGAAAGGGCTTATCCTCTGCGATTCCTTATATGGCACGAAATCGTAAACGACCGCATAAACGGCAAGCCCATAGTCGCTACCTTCTGCCCTCTGTGCAACTCGGCTATCGTCTTCTCCGCCAAAACAAGTCGCGGGCGCGAGCTGACCTTCGGCACGACCGGGCGTCTGCGCAACTCAGACCTCGTCATGTACGACCGTCAAACAGAAAGCTGGTGGCAACAGTTCCTCGGCGAGGCTATCGTAGGCTCGCTAACCGGCGAAAGACTCAAGGTCTTGCCATCAAGGTTGGAGTCGTGGGGGCAGTTCAAGGCGCGCGTGAAAAATGGCGAGGTAGCCCTGCCGCCAGATGTCTTTGCGCGGAACTATGGTAGCAACCCCTACGATAACTACGATTCCAGCAAGTTGCCGTTTCTCTATCGTGGCAAATTGCCAGAGGGTATCAAGCCCTTGGCGAGGGTCGTCTCGTTGGAAGCGCGCGGGAAGGCTATCGCCCTAGAAAAATTGCGCAAGGAAGGCTCGGTGAAGTGGGGGGAGGTCGTAATCGAGTGGCGCAAGGGGCAGAGCTCGGCGTTGGATAGTGCCGTGATCGCGGAGGGCAAAGAAGTCGGCTCCGTATATGCTTGGCGCAAGGGCGCGGATGGCTCTAATCAGGGGGTCGTCTATTTCGTCGACTTCGCCTTCGCCTTTCACGCCTTCTATCCGCAAAGCCCGATTATTCGATGATAACCGAAGCGGGCGCGTGCGGGAGGCTTATACTATAGGGGGGGGCTTGTGTTATGGGAGCTTGTGTTATGGGAGCTTGTGTTATGATGGATAAACATATTCAATAAGAAAACCCCCGCGCTTTCAGGGAGGGGATAGAATAGGCGCAGGGGTCTCTTGGTTCGTCCTCATAGAAGACAATGGGCTATAGTGCGAAACCGAAACTCGTTTGTCTATTCACAAAAATGTGATAGTACTTCACATCTTTGTGATAGCTGTCAGTTATGCGACGTCCCTACCTTATAACGTCCCTATTTTATAACGTCCCTATTTTATAGCGTCCCTACCTTATAGCGTCCCTATTTTATAGCGTCCCTACCTTATAGCGTCCCTATTTTATAGCGTCCCTGCACTATTAGCCCGTTCCTTGTTATACGACCTATTTTATCCTATCTAGTCGCCGTATCGTGCGAATCTCGCCCTCTATGTCCATTATCCGCGCGCGCGCATCGCTCAACCGCTCGCGCGAAACGCACATAAAGCCAGCGTTCGCGTGCACGAAATCCTCCTCGTCTAGCATAATTCCAACATGACGATTCCAAAAAATTAAATCTCCGCGTCGTAACTCTCGCATCGCCCTATCTACGCTCGCGCTATCGGTGATGCCAAGAGAATGTCCTAGGGAGTGTCCTAATGAGCCCTCGCCCCCTCGACCCTCCTGCAAGTCCGCATCGCGAGGGCAAGCTATGCCGTGCAAGCCCATCGACGTCTGCAGCAACGCAGAGCAATCAATACCCGCATAACACCCCCCACCATACAAATACGGAGCATCCATAAACTGCTCCGCGCTCGATACAAAGTCGCTGCTACGAGACACTAAACCCTTGAGCGAAATAATATGACGCTCGCTAATGTAAGCCGTCTCATCGCCCATTCGCGCCCGCCGAAAGCCATTCTCCGAAAAATCATCAGCAACCGATAAACGACTGCCCATCGCTAACTCGCAAAAGCTCTCGGACTTAACGTCCGCCTCGCGATAGCATAAGCAAAGCGCAACACTGACTATCGCGTTGTTGGAAATAGGCTCGCCCAACGAGACGCTCGGAACATAGCCAACGTAGCCGTCTAAACCGCTCTGGACCCAACTCCAGCCGTTCGCTTGCGCAAAGCAACGGACCTCGTTGCCATAAAAAAGCTCAGTGTCAATCGAACCCGCAAAACTTGGCGTGCGGCGCAGATACGCCCGCGAATAAATGATAGACATAGGCTCTCCCGCCACAAACATATAAGACGGAGCATCCGCAAAACGCTCGCGCAGACGCTCGTCTATCAGGTCATAGCGGTAGGCGTGAAGGCGGCGCTCAGGCAGCTCGCCCGTGAAAATATACCGCGAGCGGTATAAATCGCGTAGAGAAAACCTAGATAAAAGCCTCGCGCAAATCATAAAGTATAAAGTCTAAATAAGGTTGAATAGTAAGAGCTAAACTCGTCTCGTTAGGGGGATTGGATTAGTTTTGCTTTTTGGCTAGCTCGTCAAACTCCATCGCCATATCTAAAATGCTCGGTAAGTCCTTTATGTGCAGCATGTTCTTGCCATCGCTCGGTGCCTTGTCTGGATCAGGGTGCGTCTCGATAAAAATACCCGCAACGCCAATGGCGCAAGCAGCCCGTACTAATGCCGGTATGTGCGCGCGCTCGCCTCCGCTAAGACCCGCTCGACCGCCAGGACGCTGGACCGAGTGCGTGGCGTCCATAACAACCGGGTAGCCGCTCTGGCGCATAGTCCATAAGCCAGCCATATCTACAACTAGTCTGTTATAGCCAAATGTAGTGCCTCGCTCACAAAGCAATACCCCGCCCGCGCCGCTCGACGATACCTTCTCCGCCACAAAAGGCATGTCGTCAGGTGAGAGAAACTGTCCCTTCTTAACATTGACCAGCAAGCCCGTCTCGCCAGCAGCTACCAGCAAGTCGGTCTGGCGGCACAAAAAAGCAGGTATCTGTAGCATGCTGACAAAGCTCGATAGTTTGCTACAATGCCAAGGCTCATGCACATCCGTGATGGTCGCAATGCCACGCCTCTTTAGCTCCGCAAAAATATCTAGCGAGGCGTCAATGCCCATTCCGCGCTCGCTCGCAAGCGAAGAGCGATTAGCCTTGTCAAACGATGTCTTGTAAAGCCAAGAAAGCGAACGCGCGCGAGCAATCTCGTCTATCGCCGCGCTAACCTCATTTGCCTGCGCCGCGCTCTCTAACGCGCAAGGACCAGCCAGCAACACAAAAGGCAGGTCGTTGCCAAACTCTATTACACCATCGCTACCGCTAGGGTGGGGGAGGGAAAAGTGTCGCTCTAGCGAAGGCTGGTAGGGCGGTAGGCGCGAGGTCGTAGGCATAAAGAAATAACACCGCTATCGTGGCTGATGTGATGGGTTGAGGGCGCGGGGCAACAAAATGGTCTGCAAGGTGGTCGGCAAACTGGTCGGAAAGGGGGCAAAAAGCTTAGTTCAAGGCTCTATTAGTCTCGCCTAGTTCCGCCCGTTCCTAGTTGCGCCTCTAGCTTTTTGAGAAATGCTTCAGAGGGTCGATCGGTTGGGAGCTCTTGCGTAGCTCAAAGTGTAGCATCGGTTTGCGCGCATCGCCAGAGCTGCCAACCTCCGCTATCGTCTGACCGCGCTTAACCCTGTCGCCACGAGAAACTAAATTCTTGCGGTTGTAGCCATAGGCACTCAAATAGCCGTCCGCGTGGCGAACTAAAATCAAATTGCCAAAGCCCTTCAACGCCTTGCCACTATAGACGACTACCCCGTTCTCAGCAGCCTTCACCGAAGCACCCGCCGTAGCCCCTATGTCGATGCCGTTGCTATGCTGACCGAAGCTCTTCTCGCCAAAGCGGCGGATAACCTTGCCCTGAACCGGACGCAGAAAGTCCTTGCGCTCGCGACTCGGGGCGCTCGCTAAAGCCTTGCTCGATTTTTTGTTGCGACTCTTACTCTTCTTGCCAGAAGATTTATCGCTACTCTTGCTAACGCTCTTGCTACTGCCTTTGCCCTCGATGATCAGTAGCTGCCCGATGTTCAGCTTGTCGACACGTTTGATGCGGTTCGCTCGCGTAAGTTTGCCAACAGAAGTACCATACTTGCGAGCAATGCTGTAGAGCGTCTCGCCGCGTTTGACCAGGTGACGCCTCTCGCCCGTTACAAAATCGCCATTCCCGCCACCGCCAGGTATCAACAATGTTTGACCTATCCGTATCTGGTTCGGATTGCTCAAGCCGTTCAGCGACGCTAGATCCTTATGGCTAACCCCATAAGTGCGGGCTATCGATAGCAGAGTCTCGCCCTTCCTTATCTTATGGCTACGATTTGCTACCGATTTCGCCGCCGCTTGTTGCTCGGCTTGTAGTTCGGCAGAAGCCGTAGTTTGGCTTGGCGCCGCCGCTACCTTGCCTCGCAAGTTGCTACCGACTATGTCGGAATCGCCTGGAAATATGCCACTCCTAACAGATGGGACGTGCGCTCCTGCCGGTAGCTGGTAGCGATCTATGCGGTCGTCCGAAGAAACGGGGCGCAAGGTTACCTTGCCGCCTTTCTGGCAGCCCGCAAGTATCGGGGCAAGCAACGCGAGGGCAACTAGCGTGAGCGCTAATGTCGTAGCTCGGACTATAGCTCGATTGTGTGGCTGGGCGGGCGGAGGGAAACTGCTCGGCATGGCTTGTGTTACTGGCTTCTTGGTTGGAGGTTGGCTGGAGGCTTAGGTTACAGGCTTAGTTACAAACTTAGTTACAAACTTGGTTATAGTAGTCTCGTCTATTGACTTAAGCATTTTTTAACATAATGGCGCAACGCAAGCAATAGAGCCATAAGGTTTCTCTCCAGAGTTTCTATTGCCCGCGTCCGCTTATCTCAGGCAGGCTGAGCTTCGTCTCGCCGTCCATATATTTGTGCAATACCTCAGGTAGCACGACGCTACCATCCGCTTGCTGATAGTTCTCTAGCAAGGCTGCCATCGTGCGCCCGACCGCTAAACCCGAACCGTTGAGCGCGTGCGGGAAAATAGTTCCCTTCTCGCCCTTGCGCTTAAAACGAACCTTCAAACGCCTCGATTGGAAAGCTCCGCAGTTCGAGCAGCTGGAAATCTCGCGGTACTTCTTCTGCGCCGACATCCAGACCTCTAGGTCGTAAGTCTTCTCGGCAGCAAAGCCCATATCGCCCGCGCACAGCAACATAACGCGGTAAGGAAGTTCTAACTTCTTCAGAATCTCCTCGGCGCAGTTGGTCATGCGCTCGTGTTCGTCTCTCGATTTCTCAGCCGTCGTGTAGCTGACCAGCTCGACCTTGGAGAACTGGTGCAGGCGAATCAAACCGCGCGTGTCCTTGCCCGCCGCACCCGCCTCGGCGCGAAAGCAGTTGCTCCAGCAGACATAGCGTAGTGGAAACTGTTCCTCTTGTAAAATCTCGCCCGCGTGCAAGCCCGTCAACACCGTCTCAGCCGTAGGGATTAGGTAGCGCTGGTTCTTCTCATCGTTCGTCTTGAACAAGTCCTCCTCAAACTTCGGTAGGTGTCCAGAGCCTAGAAGGGTTGCTGAGTTTACCAGAACTGGTATATGGACTTCGCGGTAGCCGAAATCGCGTACGTGGGTATCGAGCATGAACTGCGCTAGGGCGCGTTCTAGGCGTGCCAGCTGCCCGTACAGGATGGCGAAGCGCGCGCCAGCGACCTTGGCAGCGCGCGGAAAGTCCATATCGCCTAAAAGCTCCCCTATTTCATCGTGCGACCTAGCTTTAAACTCAAAATTGGCTGGCTCGCCATATTCGCGGACTAACCCGTTGCTCTTCTCGTCTTCGCCCGCTGGGACGTCCGCCGTTGGCAAGTTCGGTAGTTCCATCAATTTGCCTAGTATTACCAATGATATATTATCAGTCGCTTTTTTAATGTTGGATATTTCCTGCTTCGTCTTTTGCGCGGTTTTTACTACTACCGCCCTCTTCTCATCGCTTTTACTATCGCCAGAAATCTGCGAAAATTTTTCAGATTCCATATTGCGCTTCGCTAAATTCGATTCCAGTAAAGAAACCGCAGCTTTCAATTTGCCGTAAAGCATTATTAACTCTTGCGCTTGTTTCGGTAACCCTCGCTTGCCCATCGCTTCATCGAAGGCTTCTGGATTCCTCACTATTTCCTTAATGTCGTGCATCGCTCGGCTTCCAATCGTTCGTTCCTAAATTAACTATTCTAGTTCTACTAACTATTCTAACCCTATTAACCATTCTAGTTCTTGCCCATCATTAGACGCGCACCCCAAATTGACGCCTCGTAGAGCAGAATTATCGGCAGCGCCAAGGCTATCTGGCTGAATGGGTCGGGCGGTGTCAAAACCGCCGCTACGATAACCGCTATCAAAATAGCATAACGCCGCCTCTTCGCTAAAGCCTCGGCACTCGTGATGCCCACTCGCACCAAAAGCATAAGCAGCACCGGTAGCTCAAAGCATACGCCAAACGCTAGGACTAGTCGCATGACTAACGATAGATACTCGCCAACCTTCGGCTCTAGGCGGATCGCTAGGTGACCCGCCTCGCGCGCTTGCTCGAAGCCCAAAAAAAACTTCCAAGCTACCGGTAGCACAACGAAATAAACAAAGCTCGCGCCTAGGTAAAATAATAACGGAGTCGCAAGTAAAAATGGCCACATCGCCGCCTTCTCCTTACGATACAAACCCGGCGCTATAAATAGCCATACCTGAACGCACATCAGCGGCAAGGCTATCAGTAATGCCATAAACATCGCTAGTTTTATCTCCGTCAAAAACTGCTCCTGCATCGCCGTGTAGATCATACCCCTGCCAGCCTTGCCGCCAAGTAGTAGCGTCAGTGGGTGCATCAGTACGTTAAAT
>JABABG010000092.1 GCA_014238315.1 Alphaproteobacteria bacterium | reverse complement strand
TCGCAAAAACAGCGTTTTTTAGCATGGGGGGCATTCACAGTACGGAGTTTATTTAATTTAGGGTATGGAGTTTATCTAGGGTGTGGCGTTCGTCTATGAGGTTGTTTATTTTTCTGATTCTTTTTGGTAAATAGCTCTCCCAGCTCTGATGTCATGGCTTCTGCGAGGTCTTCCGCATCGCCTAGCATGACTGCGCGTCGATAGTAGCGCGTCACATCGTGTCCAATTCCGATAGCCGACAGCTCGATGTTTCCTTTCGCCTCAATATGCTCGACTACTGCTTTCAGGTGGCTTTCGAGGTAATGGGAAGGATTGACCGATAGCGTTGAGTCGTCTACGGGTGCGCCGTCCGATATTACCATCATGATTTTGCGTTGCTCGCTACGTTTTACGGTTCTTTGTTCTGCCCACAATAATGCTTCGCCATCGATATTTTCTTTCAACAAACCTTCCTTCAACATGAGTGCGAAGAATTTTTTTGTGCGGCGATATGATTCGTCGGCATCCTTATAGATGATATAACGGAGGTCGTTGAGCCTACCAGGTGCCTGCGGTTTATTTCTTTCGATCCATTTCTGCCTTGCCTTGCCCCCCTTCCACTCTTTTGTGGTGAAACCAAGCACTTCACACTTGACCCCGCAACGCTCTAGCGTACGTGCGAGTATGTCGGCACTCATCGCGGCGAGCATTATGGGTCTGCCGCGCATAGAGCCAGAGTTGTCGAGCAGAAGAGTTACGATGGTGTCTTTAAAATCGCTTTCGCTCTCGCGTTTGAAGGCGAGCGGCGTCGCGGGGTCGATGACCACGCGGGCTAATCGAGCAGCGTCCAAGATGCCTTCTTCGTGATCGAACTCCCAATGTCTACGCTGGCGAGCGAATAGTTTTCGTTGCAGACGGTTTGCAAAGCGCGCCGCCATGGCCTGCATCGGCAGCAAACTTTCATCGAGGGTACGGCGCAGACGTTCGGTTTCCTCATCGCTATCTGCCAGATCGCGAGCGTGCTCGATGCGGTCGAAGGCTGTTGTGAAGACGCGGTAGCCGAAGTCATCCTGCGAAGTATCGAGGGTGCTAGGGTTTCGCTCGGTCATCTGCCCCGCCTCCTCTTCGTCCAGTTGCGACAACCCGAATAGTGCGAGCGCATCGTCCGCCAGCTCATCGTTTTCTGGTTCTTGCTCTTGCTGCTGCTCTGTTTGATATTGTTCGCTTTGTTCTTGAGGCTCGCTTTGCGGTGTTTGCTCTTCTTCGCGCGAGGACTCACTTTCTTCTGGGTTTTGCGTATCTTGCCCAGCTCCCTTTCCCTGCAACGTTCCGAGTATCTTTTCGATGAATCTAGTTGCGAGCTCCCCATAGTCTTTCTGCTTTGCGAAGGGTGCCTCCTCCAAGAAACTTCGTAGAGGTTTCTCAAGTCGTTCGCGCCAAGTTTTGGTTAAGTTTTCGGCATTTTGCGTGGCGGGAACGGCTAACCCGACTTGCTCTCGTAGCAAGAGTCGCAGGGCTGCTGCAAATTGCTCACGAGAGAATTGTTGCGGCATAAAGCCGTATTCCGTATGGCTTCCGCCGTGCTGTGTTATCGGTAGGTCGAGTATTTGCTGCGGGATGCTGTTTTGCGTTTCCCCGAACAATTCTTGTTCCGAGTCGGCGAATATTTTTGCAAAACGAGCGTTGAGGTTATTTTTTACGCCATCTCGCGCGTGTCCTGCTAGATGCTCTATGCGCACCTCTTCGAATATCTCTGACAATCGCCTTGCGTGCGTTTCTTGTGGCGCGTTGCGCGCGAACATAGCTGCGTCATGGTAGCGTTTTTTCATAGCACAGCTATCGCCCTTACCGCGCCAAGTGGCGAGTTCGACTAAACTAGCCCGACTATCGGGGTTTGCTTGCCTATCGTTTTGCGAGTTATTTTGCGAGCGGTTCGGCGTTTTGTTTTCTACGACCTTCGAGTATGGCGGTAGCGGCAAGGTGCAGGTATCGCCTTCGAGCGTAGCTTCGGCACCTTCTTGGTAGAGCACTTTCAGCGGCGGTCTGTATGGCTCTTGGCACAACGCGCGTACCGCTGCGGCTGTTGCGAGCGTGAGCGGGTTCTCTGTCTCTAGGTTATTCGTTGTCTCTGAAGGAGACTTCTTGAGTTTACTATGGCGCATCCGCAACCGCGGCTACTGCTGCCAGCTTTTCGGATTCGCTACCGAGCTCATCATCGTTGCCATCGATCGCGTCCTCTGGCAACTGTCCATTGTTTTCAACCTTTGTTGTGAGGGGGTTGCGGTCGAAACATCTTTGGTAGTATTCGCAGAAGATGCTTTTTTCTGCCTCGTCGCACTTATTTAGAAAAGTCAGGCGAAATGCTCGCTCTGCATCATTGTTGAAGATGAGCAAGTTTTCCGCCCAACCGATAACGGTTCGTGGCGACATCACGGTGGTTACATCGCCTGCGCTGAACCCGCGGCGCGACATTTCAGCCAGACGCACCATACGCTCTATTTGTCGAGGCTCACAATTTGGCACTTTGCTACGAACGATCATTACCTCCTCTTCAAATGGCAGGTAGTTGAGGGTCGTCATAATGTGCCAGCGGTCGATCTGCCCTTGGTTGATCTGCTGTGTGCCTTGGTATAGCCCTGTAGTATCGCCTAGCCCCACGGTATTGGCGGTTGCGAATAGTCGGAACCATTTATGCGGTTTGATGATGCGGCTTTGGTCTAGCAGGGTGAGGCAACCTTCGACCTCTAGGACTCTCTGTATGACGAACATTACGTCTGGTCTGCCAGCGTCATATTCGTCAAAGCAGAGCGCAATAGGGCGTTGTAGTGCCCAAGTTAGGATTCCTTCGTGAAACGATGTTACTTGCTTTCCATCCTTCAATACGATGGTGTCTTTACCTATTAGGTCGATACGGCTGATGTGGCTATCGAGGTTTACGCGCAAGCATGGATAGTTTAGGCGAGCTGCTATTTGCTCTATGTGCGTAGATTTTCCGGTTCCGTGGAATCCTTGCACGAGCACGCGTCGATTGTGGATAAAGCCTGAGACTATCGCGAGCGTTGTTTCTTCATCGAAGCGATAACTTTCGTCGCGTGGCGGAGTGTAGGGGCAGGGTTCGACGAATCCTTGCACTTGCCAATCGGTTTGGATGCCGAACAGCTCGCGAGTCGAGAAGGTTTTGTTCGGCTCGTTGGCTATAATGTCTGGTGGTGGGGTGAGGTCGGTCATATTTCCTAATGCTTCTTTAGACTATCGAATACTCTATTGTATGTTTAAAATGCACATGTTGAAATGGCGCATACTCCAACGATGCCTGCTCTAAGAGGTTGTTTGCCTAGACCATAAGCCCTGCAGTAGCGAGTAAGCGACATTTATTTGCTTCAGGCGTTCTTGCTTTTGTTGGCGAGCTTGCTCGTTTGAATTTCCCACTAAGTTTTCAACAACTCCATCAGCCGAGCCGTTAGCAGTATGGTGATCTGGATGATGGGCTTTGGCAAGCGCGCGGTAGCGAGTCTTTAGCTCTTTGGCATTTATCGGTGGAGTCAGTTCTAGCACACGGCAGGCTTTTCTTTCTTCGCGGTTGCGAGGGCTACGACTCTCGTTGTCATAGTCGCTCTGCTGGGCGTCAAAGTTTTTTCCTTGAACTTTTCCTTGGGCATTTTCTTGGGCATTTTCTTGCCCCTGTTGTTGCTCGTTACGTCGAGCAGCCTTGCTAGAGCTTTCAGCAAAAATATCGATAAAGATATTGGTAAAATTCTTGTCGGAATTCTTTAGCTCTTGCCATCGAGCGCTACGCTTCTCCCTCACACCAGCATTTCGCTTGTCGGAGGGGTTCATCGGCCAAGTTGGACGGTAGCCCACGGCAGAGTCGCGTAGAGCCTTCTCTATATCTTCGTTGCTTTTATGCTCGTAGTAGTTCCACGCGTTGTTGGCGGCACGAGCATGCTCTAGGCATAGCCAAGCTCTAGTGCTTTTTTTCTCGCCATCACTAGGCGCAGGGAACAGACCGTCTTGCTGGCAATCGCTTTTTGCGCAACGTTGATTTTGCGCTTGCTCATAGGGCGAGGATGGTTGTGGCTGTGATTGCAGTCTCATCTCATTATCATGCGGAGGTTCAAATAGGCTCTGTCGATGGATTGGCTAGATGGATTGGCTAGATGGATTGGCTAGATGGATTGGTTGGCAAATAGGGTTAAATTGGCTCAAAAGATGAAAAACGAAAGATAAAAAATAACCCATTTCACTAAAGAAAGGCAAGAATCACATGCGAGGTTCTCGCCTAGCTAGCTATTTGGTTGCTTGTCGATTGCTTAATTTATCGCCATTTATAGCGCGGTTTAGAAAAATCGGTGGATAAACTGCCTCGTACAAGGCTATTTAGGGTTTGCTCTATCGCATTGTCGAGTCGAAAGGGGTTAGTCTGTTGCGTAGGAGCCTTAGTGGGTATCCTCGGTGGCTAATATACAAAATAAGAGCGGAGCAAGGCGCGATTAAAATGAAAGAAAAACATGGTGGCTATGTAGGCTTTCGTCCTCTCCCTCTTTCCGAGAGTCAAAATTCTGCGCATCCTCTGGACTTTCTGGAGCGCATGTTTATCGACAACGGTTGGGATTTTTCGCGCCCGCGGGCTGATTCTTTTAGCGCGATTACGAACGCGGGCTGGACGGAATACCGTCTCGACTTTGAGTGGCAGTGCTCTTCGCAAGTCTTGTCCATTGCTTGCTCGCCATCGCTTAAGGTTCCCGCCGAGCGGCGTGCGCGCCTCGTACAGCTGGTCGAGGAGGTTAACCTAGAGATGTGGTTTGGGCATTTTGAGCTTATGCCGCAGTCTTCTGACCTACAATTTCGCTATGGCGTTCCGCTATTTATGCTCGCGGATGTTGTCGAAGACTGGACGGATGCGCACGCGCAGACGCAAGCCTCGCGTCCATGCTATGCGGAGGGCGAGCAACAAGAACAAGACGCTCTATTCTGCTCACGCTTGGCGCGCTTGTTGGAGCATGTCTTGGGTCTGTGCGAACGTTACTACCCGGCATTTCGCTATGCTTTGGCAGAAGAAGAGCCATCGGCGAACGAGTTGCGCCTTGCCTTGAGCGCAACTGAGGGACGAGCTTAAGCTACCCGTCCCTATTTTTACTGAACAACTCTATTATATAAATAGATAGGGTAAAATAGATCGTGCTAGCAAAACCGAGTGGCTTTGAGCATGTTTTAGTTTTGGGTTGCGGGCATATGGGCGGTGCTCTGGTTTCGCGTTGGGGGGAGGCTTGTTCAACCGCAAGCTATGACTCGGGGTCTGTGGCTTCTCGCCTGCCGAAACTTTTTAGCATAGTTGATCGCTCCCCGAACGCGCCGTTTGGCACAGCCTCGCTCCTCCCCCCGCGTTTTCAGGCTTACGCGAGCCTAGAGGATTTTGTGCAAAGCGAACCGCCCAAGGTCGATGCCTTATTGCTCGCGGTGCGTCCGCAGCAAATACTCGCAGCTCTTTCTTCGGTTTTTGCTTCCGAGAGGGCGTTCATGTTGCCGTCTGCTACGATTATGTCTCTCGCAGCGGGTCTGCCTTTGCCGCGTTTGCGCGCGAGCTTAACATCCGCCTCGCCTCTGTTTCGCGTGATGCCGAGCATTCCAGTTGCCATAGGCGAGGGCATCTTGTTAATTTCCAGCGATGGAGAGAAAAAAGCCGCTACCGATAACACCCCCTTTATGCTGGTGCGCGAATTATTTGCGCCGATGGGTCGTAGCGTTTTTTGTTCGGACGAGCTGTTGGACAAAGGAACGGGTCTTTGGGGTAGCGCGCCGGGTTATCTGTTTCAAATGATCGAGGCATTGGCGGCATCAGCTTGTGCGCTCGGTTACGATGCGGAGCAGGCTCGCATACTCGCGTTTCAAACCTTCAAGGGAGTCGGAATCTTTGCAGATAAGCAGTATGCGGAGAAGCAGCTTTCGCCTGAACAGCTCGTTGCGAGCATAGCTTTGTCGGGTGGCACTACCGAGGCGGGCTTGCGAGTTTTGCGAGATAAGGATTCGGGACTTGTTCCGCTGATGCGCAAGGCTGGCGAGCTAGCCTATCAACGCGCACAAAAAATGGCACAAGAGATGGAAAAGAAATAAGGATAAAAATAGAAAAGTAACTAGAATAACGAAGATTAAAAATTCATTGCCAAGAGATCGGCTTTGCGTGCTATGCTCTCTCAACCTTGGTTCATACTAAAGAAAGGATTCTGGTTGAATGAAAAAACAGCGCATATTTTTCTTGTTCTACGCTCTGGCTTTTGGCTGGGTTGGCGGTCATCGTTACTATCTTGGGCATACATTAGCTGGCGTCTTCTATACGCTGTTCTTTTGGACTTTCATCCCTGGCGTAATTGCTTTAGTAGAGCTCGTTATCTATTCTCTGAAAAGCGATGAAGAGTTCGACGCGGCTTACAATAGGAAGTGAATCTTATAGGTAGCGTTCGAAAAGCTGACTTGTAGCGTAAGAACATCTCATCTCAAGGAGATGGGTTTATTGCGAGGGGTTTACTGCAAGGTGTCTCTTGTCAAGAGTCCCTTGCAAAGAATCTCTTGCCAAACATCCCCTGTAAAGAGTTTACTGCAAAGAGTTTACTGCAATTCGAGTGGCTCTGTCGCTTGCTTTAGAAAGTCGCGTTCGTGCGCCTCGCGTAAGTATGGAGTAATCGCTACGCGCAGTCGGGCATGGTAGGCGTCTAGCCATCGCCGCTCTGCTACTTCCATCTGCTCGACCATAATGGGCGCGTACGCGATAGGCGCGAGCGAGAGCGTATGAAAGCATAGGTTGCGTTTTTTTTCAGAGTTTACTCCGTGTGCGGCTACCACCTCCATCAGGTTTTCGGTGCGTATGCCGAAGTTCTGCGGGCTATAGAAGCCTGGTTCGTTCGATAGGATCATCCCTACTTGCAAGACTTCCCTGTAACCGCTTTGCGCGATGCGTGCGTTGCCTTCGTGTACGCTCAAGCAGAAACCTACACCGTGTCCGGTTGCGTGTGGGTAGTCGAGTCCTTTTTGCCATAGGGGTCTGCGTGCTAATACATCGAGCGCACTCGCGGGCGTTCCTTCTGGAAAGGTCGCTGTTGCCAGAGCGATATGCCCTCGTAAGACGGCTGTATAGGCTTGACGAAAAGCGGCAGTGCCGCGCCCCTTACCAAAGATTAGGGTGCGCGTGATGTCTGTTGTTCCGAGCTTGTACTGCCCGCCTGAATCGATCAAGTATGGCTTGCCTGGCTGTAGAGTTTTTGCTCCCTCGCGAGGGGTTGGGTAGTGTATCTGTGCCGCGTTTGCGCCGCTCGCGGAGATAGTTTTGAAACTCTCGTCGAGCAACTTACCGCTCTGCAACCTAAAGGCGTAGAGTTTTTGCGCAGCATCGTATTCATCGATGCGCCGATTATTCGTAGCTACCTGCTCAAGCCATGCAAAAAAACGCACGAGGGCGATTCCATCCCAAAGATGCGCTTTGCGTATGTTGCTGCGTTCGCGCATCGTCTTGCATCGGCGCAAGATTTCTGTTGGCTCTTCGATGAAGCGCAAGGCGATGCCAGCCTTCCTGCACGTATCTACGAGCGCACTCGCAACGCTACTTTTGTCAATCACGAGCACTCGCTTTTGTTTAGCGTTTTCCAGCAACGCCGACTTGAGCATACTTGAGGACAAAATTTCGCAATGGGATAGATTTTCACTAGACAAGGCTGGTCGCGCGCTCGTAAAGAACCTTGCACGCGGAGGAGTTTGACGTTTTGTAGCAAAGTTTAGTAGCGCGAAACCTAATGCTACGGGTAGGAAGGGAACGTCGCTCGCCCGCAAGGATAAGCCCCAGGCGCAGGCGGTACTGGTTGTCAGCAGCAAAGATTGGTTACGAGCCTTGCTGGCGTTACCATTTGCGTTACCCCCCACGTTATCCCCCGCGTTCCCTCCTTGGTTGTTTTGCAGCAACTCGCTTATTCGTAACATCCTTTGGCTTGGCGTTTCACCGGTCTCGCTGGCTTTTCGTAGCGAGAGGAGGCTGATTGGCGGCGGAGGCTGTTTGTGCCACAGGGATTCTATTTGCGCATTATTCCTTTGTCGATAACTATGGATAGGCACTAGCTTGATATTAGTTGCGCGCGAGCTTAAACCCTTCTGGCTATCTTCTTGCACTCCCTCTTGTATTTCTTCGAACATTTTTTGCGAGACTTGCCAAGGGTCGTAGGCGATGTAGCTTGAGCTTGGGAACATACTGGCTATGATGTCTGCTATTTGCTTTATGGGAGCTTCGATAAACTCGAATAGCGAGCTATCGCACTCTGCGCGTAGCTGCAATCGGTAGCGCGAGTCGGACGCTATCACGGACTTTTTTTTTGCGCGGAAGTCGAAGATAGCCCAGCCGTACGAGCCTGAGAAGCCGCTGAAAAAGCGCAGGCGTTCGGCGTTTTGCGCGAGAGCTTCGCTTGTCTGGCAATCGCCTCGTAGCATCAACAACCCGTCTATCTTGAGCTCTACTTTCGACCTTACCCTTGTAGCTAGTTCTGAAATCAGGGCTGCGCGGTTTTCCACGACGAAGGCTTGCGCCTCGATGAGACGGCGAGCTTGGGCTGTTTGCTGCAAGAAAGACTTTTCTAAATATATTTGTGAGAAGGCATCGACTTGCTTTTTAGCGCGTTTTCTCTCGCGCAACCACCTTTGCCACATGGAGGTGTTGTATGGGTTGTCGGGTGCACTGGCTATCCCTTCGACCACCCATTCGGTCACCCCTTTGGTCACCCCTTGCAACAACCTTTGCTCTATGACGCTATTTTCAGGCAATAGTTTTGAGCAGTAGTTTCGAGCAATAGTTTTGCGTGTAGTTTTAAAGACGAGATTGCTTGTTGGTTAGCAAGAGCTACTCGGCTACTGTCGGTTGCGGTACCTTTTGCCTGCTAGGATTATCACCAAGTTTATCACTCAGTCTATCATCTAACCCTTCGTCGAGTTTTTCTTCTCCCGTCACCAGTCTTGCTGCACAGAACTTAAACTCTGGAATTTTTCCGATTGGATCGAGTTGCGGGTTGGTCAGGAAGTTTGCTGGTGCTTCGGCAAAGCAGAAGGGCATAAAGAGCATGCCTTCTGCGACCTCACGGTCGAGACGCAACTTCAGCTCTATTTGCCCCCGCCTTGTCTCGACGCGCACACGCTGCCCGCCTTCGAGATTTTTTTGCCGAGCCTCACGCGGATGGATATGCACAACTGCTTCGGGTTCGAGCGCGTCTAGCGTTTCGGATCTTCTAGTCATAGCTCCGGTGTGCCAATGCTCTAGCAAGCGTCCAGTAGTTAGGATATATGGGTATTTGTCGTCTGGCATTTCTGCTGGTGCTACCAAGTCTGTAGGCACCAGTTGCAAGCGTCCGTTTGCGGTTGGGAATCCATCGCCGAATAGGGTTTCTTGTCCTTGTGCCTCTTCGCTCTCGCAAGGATATACGACCGAGTCTTCGCGTTGTAGACGCTGCCACGATATGCCTTTTATGGACGGCATTGCTTGGCGCATTTCTTCGTATACCTCGCTGACAGAAGAGTAAGACCATTTGAGTCCTAGTCTTTGTGCGAGGCTTTGTATGATTAGCCAGTCTTCGCGCGCCTCTAGGGGAGGTTCAAGCACACGACGAGCTAGTTGCACTTGGCGGTTAGTGTTGGTGAAAGAGCCTTCTTTTTCTGCGAATGTGCTCGCTGGCAAGACTACATCGGCAAAGAATGCGGTTTCGGTCAAAAATATCTCTTGCACGACTAGGTGCTGTAAGTTCGCCAAAGCAGCGCGAGCGTGGCGCGTATCAGGGTCGGACATTGCGGGATTTTCTCCCATTATAAACATGCCTTTGATATCGCCTTTATGCGCTGCGTTGATAATTTCGACAACTGTTAGTCCTTTGTTAGGGTTTAGCTTTGCGTTCCAAAAGTTTTCGTACCACTCGCGCACCGCGCTATCTTCGACGGAGCGGTAGTCTGGGTAGAACATCGGTATCAGCCCTGCATCGGAGGCTCCCTGCACATTATTCTGCCCCCTGAGCGGATGCAATCCTGTGCCGTCTCTACCGATTTGTCCGGTGATTGCCGCGAGGGCTATCAGGCATCGTGCATTGTCGGTGCCATGGACATGCTGGGATATACCCATGCCCCAAAATATCATTGCTCGTTCAGCACGAGCGTAAGCTCGTGCGACCTTACGAATTTCGTCGGGCTCGATACCACAAATAGGGCTCATGGCTTCAGGCGCGAAGCCCTTGCTTCGCTCGGCCAGTTCATCGAACCCGTTTGTATGTGCTTGTATATATTGTCGGTCGGTCAAGCCTTCATCGATGATCGTATGTATCATGGCGTTGAGCAGAGCGACATCTCGTCCTGCTGTGAATGCGAGATGTTTCCAAGCAAAGCGAGTAAGCCCGTGTCCTCTTGGGTCCATCACGATCAGTTTTGCGCCTTTTTTAGCGGCTTGTTTGAAGAATGTTGCGGCGACGGGATGATTTTCAGTTGGTCTTGCGCCGATAACTATGATGCAATCTGCGTCTTTGGCTTGCGTGAAAGGAGCTGTTACTCCGCCCGACCCCAAGCCTTCGAGCAAGGCTGCGACCGAAGAGGCGTGGCATAGCCTAGTGCAGTGATCGACATTATTGGTTTGGAATGCGCTGCGTATCATTTTTTGAAACAGGTACGCCTCCTCGTTCGATCCTTTTGCAGAGCCGAACCCTGCGAGTGCGTTGCCGCCATGTTTTTGGAATATCCCTTGCAAATTTCTCGCAACCAGGTCCAGAGCTTCGTCCCAAGATGCTTCGCGGAAGAACTCCGAGGGATTTTTCGGGTCTATCTGCAAGTCCCAAGTTTTGTCCACGCCTTCTTTGCGGATGAGGGGTTTTGTGAGACGGTCTGGATGGTGCGTATAATCGAACCCGAACCTTCCTTTTACGCATAGACGGTTTTGGTTAGCGGGACCGTTGCGTCCGTCGACCTTTTGAATGCGTCCATCCTTGACGAAGAATGTAGTTTGGCATCCGACCCCGCAGTAGGGGCACAGGCTACCTACTTTGCGTTCTGCTTTACCGCGATGGAGCTGTTTTTCATCGACTTCTGTTGCGGGCATCAACGCGCCAGTGGGGCAGGCTTGGACGCACTCACCGCATGCGACACAGGTAGATGAGCCCATAGGGTCATTGAAGTCGAATATGATTTTCGAATGAGCTCCACGCCCGTGCATTCCGATAACATCGTTTGATTGGACTTCTCGACAAGCTCTCACGCATAGATTGCAATGTATGCATGCGTCTAAGTTTACTGCCATTGCGTTATGCGAGCGGTCTGGCGCGGGCTTATTAGCTCTGGCAACGAAGCGACTTTTTGACAGATTAATTCTACCAGCTTGCTGGAAGAAATGAGATTCTGGGTCAGGCGATTTATCTGGTTTTTTTTGATCGGCGAGTAGCAACTCGAAGACCATGCTACGCGCGTCTTTAGAACGTTTATTATCGGTTATGACGCGCATGCCTTCTCGTGGCTTGCGAATGCAAGATGCAGCCAAGACTCTCTCGCCTTCGATCTCGACCATACAAGCTCGGCAGTTTCCGTCAGTTCGATAGCCATCCTCGGTGCGCGTGCAGAGGTAGGGTACTTCTACACCCTCGCGCCGAGCTACCTCGAAGATCGTTTCTTCTGCCCCCGCTTCTACTTCGTGCGAGTTCAAGCTGAAGCGAATTTTATCTGCCATTAGTACCTCCATAGAATACCTTTAGAGTATCCTCTCTATATACCCTCTCTAGAATACTCCGCCAGAGCCCCCCTTAGAGGCTTGCCGTTCAGCCCTCTTGTTTTCTATTATACCAGCACTCCATTTTTTATTATACCAGCACCCCTTCAGACATTTTTTGCGACACTCCCTGCGATACCCCCTGCTACATTCCTTGTGCGCTTGGTTGCAAAAGAGCCATTTTTACACTAAACTAATCGGCAAGCAATAGAAATGATGCACCTTTGCAGAGTGTTTTGCAATGCGGTAACTCGAAGAAGCCGAATAAAAAAGAGGAAGTGAACAAATGGTATCTTTACCGCCGCACCTGCAAGCTCGTCCTGCCTCACGCCGCGAGGACTCCAACACCGATAAGACGATCGATGGCTTGCCTGCGCGTAGCTCAACTGCGCGAGCCCATTCCTCTCTCACGGATGTCTTTCTGAGGCAAGACCCGCGCGATGTACAGGCGGCTATTGCGCGCTTCCGCGCACTAGTTGCGAACAAGAGCCCGCAGCAGCTTTTAGCAACCTATCGAGGACGAGGTTCTTTGTTAGATTTGCTTCTATAGGATAGAGATTGGCACCCGCGCTCAAAGCGGTCGGAACGAGCTGGAATGGCAGAGCGAAGTTTGGAAATTCGTCAAATAAAAAGTTGTTTTTGTTTAAATTTAATCTATAATAAGTCTATTATGGCTGTATGCCCAGAGATAGGATGGTTTGAGCGATGTTGAGTTCCACCTCAGAATCTACACCCTCAATGGACTTGATAGATCGGAACATATCTTTGCGCTTGCGTCAGCGTCGTTTGCTGTTGGGTTGTACGCAGAGTGCTGTTGCGGATGCGCTGGGCGTTTCTTTTCAGCAGATACAGAAGTATGAAACGGGAGCTAATCGCGTCAACGTTGCTCGACTTTTTGAGCTCTCTTGCGTTCTGGATGTGCCGATAACCTACTTTTACGAGAATTTAAAAAGCGTTCGCAAAGATAAGGACACGATACCGAGATTTACGGGTAAGGGCGGTAAAAAGAACACCTCTCCATTGACGGGACGCACGGTGAAGCAAGTTAGGGGTGGCAAGCTAGGGCAAGAAGAAATGATGAGTCGGTCAGAGACGTTAACTTTAGTTCGTAATTTTTATTTATTAAAACCAGCAGTGCGCAAATCTATAGCGAGCATGTGCCGCGGGCTGGGTTCTTGAGATTATTTTGAATAAAACTTTGCTCACTAAACTCTTTGCGAGCAAGAATTAATATAGCAGTCGATAAGACAATCAGCGGACACTGGTGGTGCGAGTGAGAGGGCTTCGATGTTTTCCCCTTTCTTCCAACTCCTAGCTTTCTTCTCGCATCGCCAGTTTAGCCATCCCTTTTACGGGATGGCTTTTTTATGGCTGGCATTTGCGCTAGAGTGGGGGTATGAAAAAAACCTTTGCGATAGAGGCTAAGGTGCTAGAGGAAAATGATGAGACAAAAAAGAGGATAGTCAGCTTGCGATCATCTGGTCCCTCTGCTTCGCGAGATGCTTCTCAGGGTAATCCTATTGCAGATTCTTTTGAGTTTGCACATCGGCGCGTTTCCGAGCGCCTACTGAAAGCTAGTAGCGTTCCTATGCGCGAACATAATTGTGCTGCGTCTTTGAACAAGCGAACGTTGATTCTCGTTTCTGGTAAGGATGCTATAACCTTTTTGGACGGCTTGACGACCAACGACCTTGCTGGTGCGATGCGCTTATCCCGCGTTGTCAGCACGGCTTTTTTGACTCCGCAAGGCGCACTCGAACACTTATGCCTTGCCTTTCCGACTGCCGATGGCGTGATTTTAGAATGCGAGCGGGCGCGCCTGAAAGATTTTGCCGCTCGGCTATGGCGAGCGCGCATGGACTGCTCGGTTAGTTTCTGCTGGCTGCAGGAGCTAAAAGTCGCCAGTATTTTTCCGACCGATAATTCTTACGAGGGTTCGCTTAAAGCTACCGGGAAGGTTGCCGAGAAGGTTGCCGAGAAGATTGCCGCGCAGGTTGATGTAAAGGCTACCGCAAGGGTTACATCAAGGGTTACATCTTTGGGTAGCGAGTTAGCGGCTGGCTTTCTATTTAGAGACCCGCGTGCGCCGCTAGATGCTTGGCGTCTCTGGCATGGGCGTGGGGGGGAAGTTGCGCGCGCGGCTGGTTTGCCTATTGCGAGCTTGTCCGACTACGAAGACTATCGCTTGTCTTTGGGCGTGGTCGAGAATAGCGAGGAGTTCGCGCAACCTCGCGCTTTTCCCTTCGAATATGGCTTGGATGCTTTGGCAACATTGAGCTGGGAAAAGGCTTGCTATGTTGGACAAGAGATAACAGCGCGAATGAAGTATCGCGCGCGCGCGACGAAAAAGCACGTCTTTGCTTTGCGCGTAGCTGCTAACTCGGCGGAGGCGGTTCAGCGCGGCGACAAGATATATTCTGTAGCAGGCGGTGAGACTTCGCAGTCGCAAGTTGGTAAGCTTTGCGGAGAGATTGTTTATGCGGTTGGCACTAGCAGTGGTTCTAGTAGCGATGCGAGTGTTGGCGAGACGGCTGGCGAAACGACTGTATTAGCCCTTTGCAACCTCGCTCGCTTGCGCGAGGCTTGCTTAGATAGTTTGTCGTTAGATGGTTTGCCTTTAGTCGTTACGGCGAGTTCGCGCGAGCACTCGCCTACGAAAAACCTAGCTGCTCGCTTGCTTGTACCGAGTTGGCTGACGACATTATTTTCACGCAAGCATGGCCCTAGCTCGCATCCACCAGCAGAAGTACAGCTTGGACGAGAATCGCACAAGCGATATTTGCCTGTAGCTGGCAGAGCTGTATCGTTGCTACCAGTTTTGCGACTAGCCCTGCTGTTTTTTTTGGCAACGGCT
>JABABG010000098.1 GCA_014238315.1 Alphaproteobacteria bacterium | reverse complement strand
TTCAACCCACCGGCAGCTAAAAGGCCACAGAGAAAACGACGTAGCTCTTTGGGGCTCGTGGTGGTGGTGTTTATTATAATCATCGGTGCTTTGCTAGCCTTGTTCCTCGGACGCTTATCGTTCCTCGGAGAATTCCTACCATCGACTAGCGGTGTTCTAGCGAACAACCAGGATGCTCAAATAAGCACCGTAGTGACATACAACATGCGAGAACCCTTAGAAGTAGTTTTAAACAGCGGCGGCGATAACCGTGTATATCTGAGACTCGAATTATCCCTAAAACTCGGACGTGCCCAAGATGTTCCTTTCGTCAAGAATTTAGAGCCTGCAATCAGAGATACTATAATCCCTTTCCTGCAAGAGTTGCGCCCAAACGAGTTACAGGGCTCAAGAGGGGTATTCTTGCTACGAGAAGAAATGCTGTTTCGTATCAATAAAATAACTAGCTCAGTACGAGTGGATGATGTCTATATCACCGAAATGCAGCTACAGTGAAGAGGAGCTAATATGAGTGATGAGCAAAATAAAGGTGGTCTCGTCTTCGGCTCCAATTGGGCACGGGAACTCAGCGGGAAACCAGTAGAGAAGCGTAGCAATCGGTATTCAGATGATAAAAAACCAAATATCGGAGACTTCGCTCTTTTCGGAGATGAAAACTTAGAAGACACCGATAACCCGCTACTCAAACAAGAAGAAATAGATTCTATCTTGCCTAGTGATGCAGTACGACAAAAGGAGGAAAAAGGGCTCGGCGCATTGGTAAATAGCCAGCGCATCACCGCAGAAAGATTACCCGCATTAGAAGGGATATACGAAAGGTTCGCTCGCATCTCGGCTGGAAGCCTGCGCTACTTCACATCAGAAAATGTCGATGTAACATTCGGGAAAATCGTTCCTGTAAGATTCGGAGATTATCTAAACTCTATACCCTTGCCAAGCCTGCTTGTCGTATTCAAAGCAGAGGAATGGGAAAGCCGTGGGTTGATCGTGCTCGATAACGACCTGATATATTCCGTCGTAGACATATTGCACGGCGGAAGAAGAACGCGACAGCTACAATCAAACGAAGGGAAACCCTATACCATCATCGAAACGCGGATGGTCGAAAGATTGGTCAACTCAATACTAAATGATCTCGCAAGCGCATTCGACCCTGTGAGCACGGTCAACCTGCAATTCGAACGCATGGAAAACGATCCCAGATTTGCTTCGATCGCTTTGCCAGCTAATACCGCCGTAGTCGCAGATTTCACCATTGGAATCGATCGAAGAAGCGGAACCATGCGTATCGTGATGCCATACAGAACCATAGAGCCGGTCAAAGCTGAACTATCTCAACAGCTATTGGGGGAAAGCTACGGAGAATATGGAACATGGGCTAAACACTTCAGCGACTCTGTTCGAGTCTCAGATATAGAATTAGAGGCAGTACTATCAGAGTTCCAATCAACTCTGGGTAATGCATTCTCGTGGAAACGCGGGTCAATCATAAATATAGACCTACCGCTCGACCCACAGGTGAAAGTTAAAAGCGGCGGAGCACCTCTCTTCGTCGCAGGTATGGGCAGAAAAGAAGGGCGGATTGCTCTACGTTTGCTACGCAGAGCAGAATTACCTCAGATAGAAAACGAGAAAAGCCTAACCTCAAGCGATAAAGAATTTGAGCAAACTCACGCAAGTGAAAACAAACGAAATATGACTGCCTCTAGAGACTTCAAACAAAAAGAAGTTCAAAGTAGGAGCGCAATAGGGCAAGAAATTGATTTGGACTCTAGCGAAGATTTGCTCGAAACGCAGAGAGGCGACGCAGAAAAAACTGACGAAGGGCACAAGTGAAATATGGAAAACTCTTCCACCATATCATTGCAATCTTCGCTACCAGCCGCATTGCAATCATCTTTTGCCTCATCGTGGCCATCGTTATTGCTCGACAGCCTACTGCTGTTCTTATTGCTATGCGCTGTAATCTACGCTGTACGTCTCAGTCGAGCTGTACATTCCATACATCGTGGAAAGGCAGAACTCGCCTGGTTGTTTGCTCGGTTTGCTGAAAGTATAGCCAAAGCCGAAGGATTGCTCGAAGACTTAAAGCGAGCAGCTCTGGAGGCGCAGGAGCGGCACGAGCAAAGCAAAGAAAAAGCTAAACATCTGCAGAGCGACCTAACATACTTGATCGAAAAGGGTAATAGTTTGGCAGATCAACTCGAAGTCACTATGAGCAGTAGTAGCAAAAACAGCGGCAAAGCCTATGGCAAACAAAATTATGCCATACGCAAACAGAGCAAGCTGGCCGGCAGTGATGAGCATCACAACAAAGCAAGTGCGTTAAATAAAGCTCCAGATGAAGATGGGGCAAGAAATCTTGGCGATAACAGCGCAAGCCTACCGTCATTACAAAACTTACGCTGAGGAAAGAAATATGCGCTTATTTGCTGTGCTATTGCTGATCATCGTAGTGGGGGTGGGAATCGCATCAAGGTTAGATAACCTGCGACGCAACGCACAATGGCAGCAGCTCGGTAACTTCTTCAACCGAGCTCTAGCGCAAGGCGAGCAACAAATAGAGCAAGAAACAAGCGACTCAAATCTTGCGCAAGAAGAAGATACAAGCAAGGAGGTGAAGGACGGTGTTGGTGAAGTATTCAAGGCTGGAAAAAATGGAAACGAAATAGGCGAACAGGAATCTATTAAAAGCCAAAGCAATCAAAAAAACTTAGGGTTAGTACCACTGCGTAGCCTCTACGAGAGAATTGCCGTCAACGACGCTTTGTTGCAAAATCTCGCCGAGCGCACCGAACGCTTGGGAGAACGAGAACGCACAATAGAAGCCAGAGAGACTATCTTGGCAGCCTTGCAGAAAAAAATCGAGGACCGTGAGGGGTCTTTAGAAAAAACACGCACAGAAATCAAAGCACTGCTACAACGCTACGAAGGAGAACAAAGCGGCGGCTTAAAGCAATTAATCGGAATATACTCATCCATCGAACCAAAACGCGCCGCCGCCATATTCAACGAGTTGGACTTGGACATCGTCGTCTCTTTGCTACGACAGATGCCGTCTCGACGCGTAGCTCCAATACTCGCAGCCATGGATGCAGAGAAAGCTAGAAGGATAACACTCGAGTTATCAGAATAGAATGCTAAAGGAGAAGCAAGAACGCCGAGCTAAAGTCTTGCGCGAAACTAAAGAGACCACCATCGATGCTGAGGTTACGCTCGATGCGGTGGGCGACACTCAAATAGAAACAGGCACACCTTTCTTCGATCACATGCTCGAACAGACATTTCGACACGCACTATTCGATATAAAACTAAAGGCTAAAGGGGACTTGGCAATCGATGCGCATCACACAATAGAGGATTGCGGATACACGATAGGTCAAGCAATAAAAAAGGCGCTGGGGGAGCGAGTCGGTATTGCTCGCTATGGATCGGCACTTATACCCATGGACGAAAGCTTAGCACAAGTAGCAGTCGATCTAAGTGGGCGACCAGCACTACATTTTCAACTACCCTTTGCTGGTGAAAAAATAGGGAATTGCGATGTCTGCTTGTTCCGCGAATTCTTTAATGCTTTTAGCCTCGCGCTAGGTGCTGCCCTGCATCTAACAAGTCTACACGGTGAGAACGACCACCATCGAATCGAAGGTATCTTCAAAGGATTAGGACACGCGTTGCGTGCAGCCGTAAAAATCGACGAAAAACTACAACAAAATGTCCTCTCCACAAAAGGTTGTCTATCCGGAATCTATGGAAAATAGGTACACAAAAACACAGCCTAGCTAAAATAAAAGCAAAAGAAATAACAAGAACATGGGTGAAACAGTAGTAATAGACTACGGTAGCGGCAACATTCGCTCGGTGGCGCGTGCGCTAGAGGCAGCGGGTGCAAGAAAAATCTATGTTGGGGCAGAGCCGAAGCGCTTGCAAAAGGCAGAAAGATTGGTGTTGCCAGGCGTCGGGGCACTAGGTTCTTGTCTAGAAAAGTTGCGGGCGCGCCAGGACCTGCTCGAAACTCTTGAGGCTTGCGTGTTGGAAAAAGGAAAACCTTTTCTAGGAATCTGTGTTGGCATGCAAGTAATAGTCGAAGAAGGCTTCGAGCATGGAAGGCAACGCGCGCTCGGATGGCTCAAGGGATCGGTACGACGCTTAAGCCCCAATTCCCTTGCAACTGACAAAAAGTCATGCCTTCCTGTACCGCATATGGGGTGGAATAACCTGCAACAACTGCAGCCACATCCCTTGCTGGAAGGAGTAGCCGATGGAGAACCAGTCTACTTCGTCCACAGCTTTAGCATACACGAAAATAGCCCTTCTTGTGCTATCGCACAAGCACAGTATGGAGGTCCAACGTTGGCAGCATTGGCAAAAGATTCTATCGTTGGTGTGCAATTCCACCCTGAAAAAAGTCAACGCGTAGGGCAAAAAATACTTGCTAACTTCCTCGCTTGGTGTCCGTGACGCCTGAATAAAGTGGGAAAAAAGTGATAATATACCCCGCGCTCGATTTAAAGGGCGGAAAGTGCGTGCGTCTATACCAAGGTGAAAAAAACCGCACGACCTTATACGATAATGAGCCTTTACGGCAAACGAAACTCTTTCTTGACGAGGGCGCACGTGCCTTGCATGTCGTAGACTTAGACGGTGCTTTCGACGGGTATTCCTCGAACAAAGATGTTATCGAAAAAATCGCCGCTATAAGCCATGTGCCAATACAACTAGGCGGCGGCTTGCGTTCTCGCGAAGCTGTAGAGCATTGGCTCGAACGGGGCGTGGAACGGGTGGTCATCGCAACAATGGCGGTCGAACAACCAGAGCTCGCACTATCGTTATGCAAAAAATGGCGCAATAGGATAGCCATTGCACTCGATTTACGCGGTGGTAAAATCGCAACACGCGGATGGCTACAAGGCAACGATGAGCTAAATCCGTATATTTTCTTAGAGCCTTTTGTACAAGCGGGAATAGCTGCCGTGATAGTTACTGATATTTCGCGTGATGGAACCCTCAAAGGTACAAATATAGATTTGAGCGTCGAGTTTGCCAAAGCACTACCATGCGAGGTGATCGCGTCTGGAGGTATCTCCTCGCTTGAAGATATCATAAAGTTAACTCGTAGAGACGCAATAGCTGGTGCTATCTGTGGACGCGCACTATACGAGGGTAAGTTTTCGCTCGCTGATGCCCAAATGGTAGCTAACGGAAAAAAACTAAAGGCAGAGACAAAATCGCAATGTTGATGCCGCGTATCATACCATGCTTGGATGTAAAGGAGGGACGAACCGTAAAAGGAGTGGGGTTCAAAAACCTACGCGATGCTGGAGACCCAGTTAAGTTAGCACAGCTATACGACAAACAAGGTGCTGACGAGCTAGTTTTCCTCGATATTACCGCAACGATCGAGGCTCGAGATTCAATGGCTGACATAGTCTACGCAGTGGCAGGACAAGTTTTCATACCGCTAACCGTGGGCGGGGGCGTGCGTAGCGAAAATGATGTACAAAGGTTACTATCGGCAGGGGCGGATAAAATTTCGATAAACTCGGCCGCTATACAAAATCCAAAACTTATCTCTAACGCCGCAAAACGCTTTGGTGCTCAATGCATAACACTCGCAATAGATGCAAAGAAAGATAGTAGTAATAACGAAAGTGGGTTCTCGGTATACTCGCACGGAGGCACTCGACATAGCGGGCGGGACGCCGTAGCATGGGCTAAAGAAGTCCAAGAAAGAGGTGCCGGTGAAATACTCGTAACATCGATGGACTGCGATGGCAAAAAAAATGGATTCGACCTGCCTCTATTGGCAAAAATCGCTCAAGCCGTAGATATTCCAATTATAGCGTCTGGCGGTGCCGGCGAAATGGAGCATTTTAAAGATGTACTAAAGCTACCAAATATCACGGGTGCCCTAGCGGCATCTCTGTTCCATTATCGGCAGATAAGCATTCCGCAGCTAAAAGCGTACTTACAAAAACAAGGGATAAATATGCGCATCACCGAAAAAATAGACGATCCTTCTAATCGATAAACCGACAAGAAATTTATCATAAAAATTGATCGAAGAATTGTAGCGAGGAATTAACTATGTCGGATTTCGATCTTAACCGATTATACGAACGTGTAACCCTACGCGCT
This sequence comes from Alphaproteobacteria bacterium, assembly GCA_014238315.1. Taxonomy (GTDB): domain Bacteria; phylum Pseudomonadota; class Alphaproteobacteria; order JABAAW01; family JABAAW01; genus JABAAW01. The sequence continues at coordinate 7,503 of JABABG010000098.1, read as the reverse complement.
CGTATCTCTAAAGCGGGCGACTCATACACCGCGGATTTGTTGGGGCAAGGGATCGAGCGTATCGCACAAAAACTCGGTGAGGAGGCTACAGAAACTCTAATAGCCGCCATTAGCCTAAAGCAGAAAGCGCAAGTAAAACAGAAGGCGGGCATACAACAAGAAAGCACCAAGGATATAAAAAACAGGCAGGAAAAATATCAACGCGCTCTATGCGAAGAAAGCGCAGACTTACTATATCATCTATGCTTGCTTTGGCATGCATGCGATACGACACCGCAAAATGTATATGAAATACTCGCCGAACGAGCTACCAAACGTGATCAAAAAGGAGCAGAACAGCAAAAAAAGAAATCTCCAGCCATCCCACAAGTAACTATTGAAAGGTAGCCCATCATGTCAAAGAATATGCCTAATGATACTCGTAGCCCATACGACCCAGATAACATTTTTGCAAAAATTTTACGCGGAGAAATACCCTGTAAAGAAATCTACGCAGACGACTATGCGCTATGCTTTCACGATGTCAACCCGCAGGCACCAGTTCATGCGTTAGTTATACCAAGAAACGCATACCGATCATTCTCGGACTTTACAACCGATGCCTCTAACGAAGAAATTTGTGGCTTCTTTCGCGCCGTTAAGCAAAGCGTGCAGCTACTAAACTTAGAAGAAGATGGCTACCGTCTGCTTGCAAACCACGGCGAGCATGCAGGGCAAGAAGTAGATCATTTCCATGTCCATATATGCGGTGGAGGAAGTTTGGGCAAACTAATTAACAAAAATAACTCAAGTAGCTAAGCGGTGTTAATCGAGGTGGATGGTGGGGGCTACAAAAGATAAGCAAAGCCAACTAGCTCATACTAAACATCCTCTTGTCCGAACAGCATACTCTCTACTCCTATCAGTCGAACCTATGCAGCCTATTAGCCCTGAAGCCATTGCCACGTAGGCGCGCCAAAACCTCCTGAATATGCTCCTGCCCTTTCGTCTCGGCAATAATATCTAGCTCCGCCTCCTTAGCAGCACAAGACTCAAATAGGCGCTTGTGCAAAACCTCGATAATGTTCGCGCCAGTCTCGCCAAAAATGGCAGATACCTTAGCGAGCACGCCAGGCTGGTCCGAAATCGAAACTCCAATATGCGCCATCAAACCATTACGAGCCATATCGCGCGTCAACACGGAAGAAAGTAGGCGTGTGTCAATGTTCGCTCCACAGACCACAAGCACAACCTTCTTACCATGAAAACGTTGCGGATGCGCAAGCACAGCAGCGAGCGGTGCAGCACCTGCTCCTTCTGCAAGCACCCTCCCATGCTCTAGCATGCACGCAACACCGCGTTCAAGCGAAGGCTCGTCGAGCAATAAGATATCCTTGACAAGGCGTTTTACAACCTTCGCATTAGATGCTCCAGGTTGTTTAACCGCTATACCCTCCGCTAGCGTATGACCACCTACCCCTACCCCAGTTCTATCCCCGGTAGGGTTTTGTAGCTCCGCCCCCTTAACTAATTGATGCATCGTCGGATACAAAGCAGCCTCGACGCCGATAATGCTTACTTTGCTATTTTGCTCGCTACCTTCCCCCGACAATGCGGTAGCAATGCCAGCAATCAAACCACCGCCGCCAATTGGCACAACTACACTATCAATATCCGTAACATCCTCTGCAATCTCTAATCCGACCGTGCCCTGACCAGCAACTACCATAGCATCGTCGTAAGGAGAAACAAAAATAGAGCCACGCTGCTTTTGTAACTCACGCATCCTATCCATGCAATCGTCAAGCGTTTCGCCGCACTGCTCAACCTTGCCGCCAAAACCCTGCGTACGAGAAACCTTCGCATAAGGTGCAGCAAGAGGCATAACAAGCGTTGCCTCGATACCTAGTCGGCTAGCATGGTATGCTAAAGCTTGCGCGTGATTGCCTGCGGAAACAGCAATAACTCCGCGTTTACACTCATCCTCACTTAGCTGCAACAGACGGTTTAGAGCTCCTCTATCTTTGAAAGAGCCACTTCGTTGCAATGTCTCTAGCTTTAAATAAATGTCCGCGCCTAGCAAGGCCGATAGACCAGCAGAGTGGTGGCATGGAGTGCGTACAATACCATCGGCTATGCGCGCGTGCGCCTCACGGATGCTAGAAATGGTTACATCGTAGGCATTGCTAGAAGGCGTAGTCATAAAGTTAGTTATTATTTCATAAAAGTTAAGACTTGCCCCTACTCCTTGGGAATTCACTAGGGGGACTCCACCAAGCGAGCTGCTCGTGCAAGCCTACCACGCTACCTACAACAAAAACAACAGGCGGAGAAAACCTTTTCGCAGTATCTACCGCATCCTTTAGCACACCGACAGCAATCGTTTGGTCTGGCAAGGTCGCGTTACGGATAAAAGCCACAGGCTCTTGCGGGTCGCGACCTGCTGCTAACAATTTTCTAACTATAGTAGCAATATGCTTCATCACCATGTAGAAAACTAATACCTCGGCACTGCCAGCTAGCATATTCCAACGAATCTTGCGAGGAAGCGCACCGGTCAAGTCATGACCTGTCAGAAAAGTAATACTAGAATTATAGTCGCGGTGCGTGAGGGGAATCCCGGCGTATGCCAAAGCCGCAGGAGCCGCCGAAATACCAGGTAATACACGAAAGGGTATGCCCGCATTCGCCAATGCCAAAGCCTCCTCACCCCCACGGGCAAATAGGAAAGGGTCTCCGCCCTTCAGGCGCAAAACTCGGCGACCAGCGCGTGCGCTCGTTATGAGAGTCTCAGTGATGTCCCGCTGAGATGGAGAAGGCTTGCCACCTCGTTTGCCAGCATATAGACGTTCAACACTGCTCGGCACAAGCGCGAGTATCGCCTCCGAGACCAAAAAATCGTAGACAATAAAATCCGCCTTACCCAAAGCATCGTAAAGTTGCAAAGTTAGCAGACTAGGGTCTCCAGGACCCGCACCAGCCAGCCAAACCCAGCCCTTCTCAAAGAGCGGAGAACTAAACAGCAATCGAGACTCCCTGGCAGTTGGAAAACTCTTAGGCGGCTGATCATCCGTCTCGCTACTCACGAGGGTTAGTGCATGCTCTCAAAACCAATCGGCTCTCTGCCACATACGCGGGCAAAAACAAGGTAAAGCTTGCCGACATCCGAAGACATAAACGCCATCGATAAAAGGTGGTCAGGGTCTACACCTTGTGCGCCATTGAATAAATCTTCAAAAACTCGCTGATAGGCAATAACACTTTTGCTAACGGATGGTTCCGCCTCGACAGCGTCGTTCATCTTGGTTAGCAACGCAGGGCTGGTGCTTTGCAAAATCCATTTTGTAAAAGTATTACTTTCACCATTTTCAAAATTATCGAGGTTGATACTATCATCATCGTCAAAAATTTGATGGACAATTTCCGAGCTATGCTTATGTAAATCCTCAACAATAACACGGGCACGCTTCATAAATGCCTCTTGCGGATCAGAAAGCCCGCCTGAAAAAAGATTGCGCATGTCTTCACGGATCGGGTCTGTCGCACGCTTCAATTTACGTACGTCATCTGTAATCTTTTGCGATAAAGATTCTGTTTCACTTCGTAGCGAGTCAACCCTCGCAAGAATTTCATTGCCATGGCGTTGTAAGTCCGCTGGTAGAGACTCGAAACGGTCAAGTGCCTTGTTCGTAAGATTTTCGATCTCACGGCATTGGCGGTAAAGGTCTGTACGCAAAGAGCCAAGCTGTTGCGTAATAGCAGCCGCGCCGCGCTTGTCGTCGCCGACAGCTTGGTTGAGCGTGCGGATATTGTCGGTAATAGAAACAGCAACCTTGTCAAAAACCAACTCTGTTTCTTTAAATCGTTCCTGCACCGCAGAAAGAGTCTCGCCAGCGCGTTTACCAAATGCGCTGAACGAACGCGTCGAGGCTTCCGACGAGTCACGCTGCTCCTGCAAGAGACGATCCGTATGCTCCAACCCAGATACTAGACGCCTACTAGTCTCCGCAAAACGTGTGCCGCTACCATCAAGGCTAGAGACAGTTCGCTGCAAAACATTCTGTAAGTCCTCTGAAATACTACGGAAATCACTACCGGTATTTCGGAAACGTAAGGCAAATTGTTCACCGCTGGTACGAAGCTCCTCTAAATTCGTCAATAGCGAGTTTCCCATATCTCTCAAACGTTCTTCGAAACCAGTCGCGCTCTTCTCTACTACCTGAGTTTGTTTGTACAGTAGCTGTGCTATCTTTTGTGATTGTTGCTCTAAATTCGTCGCAGAACGCGCAATCGTTTGTGCGCTACCAAGCAAACGCTCTTCGGCTTTTCCCATCGTTTCGCTAGCAGCATTAAATAGTGTCTGTATTTGTAGCTCCTGCTGTTGCAATAAAGCACTCGTCTTATGGACACGCGAATGAGAATCCTCAAACCCCTTATAAAGCCTCTCGGCTTGCTGGTCCATAGCCTCAACAATTCTGCCAACTTGGCGTAGAGTCGGGTCAAATGCAACGGTAAGAGTTTTGTTATGCCCCTCCAATGCTTGTCCTATCTGGGCTATCTGTGCTCTAATTTTCTCCTCTAAAGCACTGACATGCATACGCGCTTGGTTCGATACCTCACTCATCGCTACCAAGTGTTGCTGAAGACGATCTTGTACCGTTGCTAACATCGTGCCAGCCTTCTCTGCTCGCTCGATCACATCCGCTCCCGTATTAGCAACCGCACTAGTTGTCTCAACATTCTTAATTTGGACGCCATCGAGAGCTGAAAATATCTTGCGCTGATCTTCAAGAAGGCGCGTACGCACAAGAGTGCTAGAACCTTCGATACGCTCTAACAAAGATTCGAAATACCGAAGCTGCTTCTGCGCGAGCGTCTTGATATCGCCAATCCTACTGTCATTGCCTTGTATAGCACCTTGCATCTGGTCGAGCGAATTGTCGAGTGCCTGTGTAGATTGCGCAATTTGCGAAACAAGTTTACTCGCAGATTTATCCAATAAACCGGTTTGTTCCAGAAGGCGTTCGAATATCTTGTTATTGGTCTCAACCAGTGCATGCGAGAGGTTCTCGCCCAAGCGGTCAAATTGACGAACATTATGTGCCATCGATTGATGTAGAATATCCCCTTGCTCCGATAGACGCTTGGTAAGCGCATCGTTGATAAGTTGTGTTTGTTCTTGCACATTCGTAGAAAAAGATTCTATACGAGCAATTGCTTTTTCGGCAATTCCATCGATGATTTGATCTTGCTCGGAGCGAATATAAGCGGTCGCCTCGCCTATTTTATCCGCCTGTTCGCGTAAGTTGTCCGAAAGCGAGCGTCCCGACGCTATAAGCGCATCCGTCGTTTGATCAAGCGTCTGCGCCCCCTCCGCAATCTTGCTGCTCAGCTCACCTGCAACCGACAAACCTCTGCGACTATGCTCCTCAATAGAGGTCAAAGCACTACTGATAGTGCCAGACAAGCTATCCATGGAGCTACCTGTTTTATCCGAATGATCCTTAAGTTCGTGCAAGCGATGCGTGATAGCCTCACCAGAACGATCTAGTGCACCAAGCGTGCGAGTAAGAAGACCCTCGAAAACGCTCTCATAATCTTGCGCGCGTGCGTGCAGACTTTCATTCTGTTGCTCTAGCCACGAAACAAGATGAGATAGCCACTCGCTATGGTGGCTGAAATTACCTCGTAGTTTAGCATGGAGAATATCGTTTTGCTCGACTACCACACCCTCTAAAAGCTCGCGGTCCTGCTCAAGACGCTCGGTTACAGCCTTGCGTAAATCTTTTTGCGATTCCAAGGTGCGCACAAATAAACTACGCAATTCGGTATTTTGCTCAAACATGCGTTTCTTTACATGCTCACCGGCATCTATCAAGGTCTGCGCCGATTGTCTAACCTCCGCTTCGTGCTGAGCGTTAAAGCTACTCAGGATGCCTTGTAGCTTGCTAGTCTGTTCGGTAAGAGTCTCGCGAATCTGCACCTGACGAGACTCGATGCGGTTAACCAGTTGATCAACGCCAGTCGTGATGTCATGCAACACACCGCGGACACGAGTATATAGGCTGTTTTGCCCTGTTGAAAAATTCTCAACCATCTGAGTATGCTGCGACTCGATGTTTTTCTCAAAATCCTGTAAACGCATGCTGTTCGCTTCGGCTATCTGCTGAAGATGCGTTGTGACCTCGTCGCCGCTATGGCGCAATTGCTCCAAATTACTTTGCTGTTTGCGTGTTATCTCCTCACGGAAAATATCAAAACTAGTCGTCATCTTGCTTAGCTCTCCCTGCAGAGCCCCAACAAACTCATCACTACGCTCAGTCAACAAACCACCCATATCGCCTTTCAAACCCTCGAACTCTCGAGTAATCGCGCTCAATGCCTCCTCCTTATTTTGCAGGCGGTCTACTATTTCTGTCATACTTTTCAGTGAAGAGTGAGTCATATCATCCATCGCAGAAAGCCGCTCGCGTAACAACGCGCTTACGACCTCCATTATTTCACGCGCCTCCACCTTTGTTTCTTCCACAATGTGTTTCATCGTAGCTGTCTTATCGCATACGCCCGCGCTTGCTGACTGCAGTACCATGGCAGCCTGCCCGCTAGCTTCACGCAGAGCCTCGGCTTGTCGTAGCATCTCCGCGCCGATAGTATCCAAACGGAGTTGCTCTTCTCCAGCAAACGCTACGCCAGAACGCTCGCCCGTCAGGAGGTCGAGTTGTAAGGCGAATAGCCCGCTTTGCTCCCTAGCCTGTAGCTGGCGTAAGGCAACCGCGAGCGCGAGGGCAAGGATAACGAGCGGCAAAAAAGCCAGCAAAAGAACCAATAACAAATCAAATTTCGTCACCACTTCTACCGCAAATCCAGTCGGTAAAGAACCTCGAGTGCCAACAAACGACAAAACAGCAAGCCAAGCAATTGTCGCTGCAGCAACTGTTGAATAAAGCCAACGCTTGCTCCGTTTTGTCGAGTTTATTAATACCGCTCGCTCGCGCGAAAAACTGCTCGGCATTTTTGTACTATGCATATATTCCGTTTGCCTTGCGGGTTGCCCTTCCGCGTATTGTGCGCTCCAATGCGCCTCTTTACCTGTATCTTGAGATTTAGCACCTTGTTTTAATACTTGCTCAACTTCTGCCTCTCCACGCACAACGTTAGTAGCCACGACCTCTTGGTCGAGAGAACCATCGAACGATTGCCGTACAGACACCTGAGATGCCTGCTTGTCATCTTCCAGTGAAATTTGAAAATCGTCTGGTGGATTATTTTGTTCGTCGAGAGTGCTCATGATGTAGATTAAGGTACGGAAGTCTTGTCGTTTTTTTCAGTTTATATGTATATGGCTTGAAGGATTGGGATCTATAGAGTAGTCTCGCTGGGTTGGCGAGGTAGCAAATAATTCGCTTACCTTACCTGCAGACTTTGGTGCCCACTTGGCGGAATTGGTAGACGCAAGGGACTTAAAATCCCTCGGTGAGGAATCGCCGTTCCGGTTCGAGTCCGGAAGTGGGCATTCTCGAAACT
>JABABG010000014.1 GCA_014238315.1 Alphaproteobacteria bacterium | reverse complement strand
GCCGCGCTATCGACTTGCCAGAGCATTTAGACCGCTTGTGGCGTTCGCTATCAGCCTTGAGCATGCCTAGTCCCTGTTCGCGTAGCGTTATGCTTCTTTTGTTGCAGCAGTTCATTAGACGCAATCGCCTGCGCAATGGCATGGTTTACTTGCAGGTTAGCCGAGGCAGCGCGAAACGCGAGCATGCTTTTCCGCCTTCCGATTGCCAAGCTAATCTCTTTATGGTTGCTACGCATATGCGCCACCCCAGTAGAGCTGCTGCAGCCGAGCCTCGGCGATTGACTGCTATTTCGTTGCCAGATCAACGTTGGTCTCGAGTTGACATCAAGACGACGAACCTTTTGCCGAATTGTTTAGGCGTCGAGGCGGCGCGCTCGCGTGGCGCGCAAGAGGTTGTTTTCTACGATCCATCGAGCGATATTCTACACGAGGCGAGCAAGAGTAACCTATGGATGTTGCGCTCGGACGATTGCCTACTAACGCACCCGCGCACGCCCAGCATCTTAGGCGGTATTACGCGCGCGGCGATTATGGAGATAGCTGCTGCTTGCGGCATTCGTTATCTGGAGGAAGCATTTACGCGCGAGCAAGCCTACGCGGCGCGCGAGCTATTTTTAACGAGCTCGGTCGGCTTTGTCTCGATTATCAGCGAGCTTGACGGTCGTAGTATTGGCGATGGTTCCAGCTATGAGATTGCCCGTAAGCTACACGAGCGTTACCTAGCAAAGTTGGAGAAGCCATAGGGGTGAGCAGGGAGCACGACGATAGATTCGAGCAAGTCGAACCTCGTCCAAAATACGACCTAGTATTTTTTGATTGGGATAATACTCTAGTAGACAGTTGGGGTTTAGTCCACGACAGCATGCAGGCGACCTTGCGAGGTTTGGGAGAGGCTGAGTGGTCAGCCGAAGAGACGAAGGCTAGGTTAGGCGCATCGCTACGCGAGAACTTTCCGCGCCTGTTTGGCGATCGAGCGGAGCAAGCCCGCAGCCTGTACCGCGCTTATTTCCTCTCGCGCCACCTTGAGCGTATTAGAGCTTTTGCTGGTTCGCAGGGTCTTTTAGCGGACTTGTCATCTGCTAGTTCGTCTGCGCATTTTTCTATTAGGATGGCTATTATCAGCAACAAGATTGGCGGTGCTTTACGGGCGGAGGTTGCGCATTTGGGTTGGCAGAAGTATTTTGGGGCGGTATTAGGCGCGGAGGATTGCGCGAGCGACAAACCCGACCCAGCCTGCATGACGGAGGCTCTATCGCGCCTAGGCTTACCGGCTAGCGCTGGAGCTTCTGTTATTTATATTGGCGACTCGACGGTCGATATGGAATTTGCGCAACGCTCTGGTGCGCTTGGGATTTTGCTAAGCGATGCTAAGATGGATTCTCGGTTTGAGGAATATCCCGCGCACCACCAAGCGCGCGACTTTACATCTCTGCGCGCGCTTCTCACGAGGCTTTTGGGTTTCAGCCTGTAGTTTAATTTTATATCTTCGAGTCTATTTTTTTTATTAATTTTTTTCTATTGAATAGGCTTATAAGGTTGATTTTGCTCACGTGCGACGGGCTCGCATGTAATATGCCCTTCGTTTATGTTCACGCCCATTGCTAATCCTCTGTCTTTTTCGATAGCTTTGCGCCATCCACTATTGGCGATTGATTTTGCGTATGGCAGGGTAGCGTTGTTCAACGCGTAGCTACTACTCTGCGCTACGACCCCCGGCATGTTAGTAACACAGTAGTGTATGACTCCCTCCTCGCTGAACGTGGGCTTTGAGTGCGTAGTTGGCTTGCTAGTTTCGAGGCATCCCCCTTGGTCGATAGCGATGTCTACGACGACGGAGCCTTTTTTCATTTTTTTGAGCATTTCGCGCGACACTAGTTTAGGAGCATTAGCGCCTGGCACCAGCACGGCGCCGATTACGAGGTCTGCCTCTACTAATAGATTTTGCAGGTTTGCGATTGTAGAGTATGCGGTTTTGACTTTAGCCCCGAAGATTTCTTCGATTTGCCGCAACCTTGCTACGGATAGGTCTAGTACGGTTACATCGGCTCCGATTCCTACCGCGACTCTGATTGCGCTAGTGCCTGATGCGCCAGCGCCGATGATGAGGACTTTTCCTGGCAAGACACCTGGCACTCCTCCTAGCAGTATTCCCCTACCGCCTTTAGCGGTTTCGAGACAGTTTGCGCCGACTTGAATAGACATTCTACCGGCGATCTCGCTCATAGGAGCGAGTAGCGGCAATCCTCCGCTTTTATCTGTTACGGTTTCGTATGCGATAGCGGTGCATCCCGACTCTCTGAGAGCGCTAGTTTGCTCTGGGTCTGGCGCGAGGTGTAGGTATGTGAAGAGGATTTGCCCTTCGTTTAGCATTTTGCATTCGCTGAGTTGCGGTTCTTTTACCTTTACGACCATATCGGCTTTTGCGAAAACCTCTTCTGCGTTATCGACGATAGTTGCGCCAGCCTGTTGATATTCTTTATCGTATGCGAAGATTCCGTCTCCTGCGTTTTTTTGTATTATGACTTTATGCCCGTTTTTGACGAGGTCTTGGACGCTTGCGGGTACTAGTCCTACGCGGTATTCGTGAGTTTTTATTTCTTTAGGAACGCCTATCAGCACGCGAGTTCTCCTTATATTTGTTTTTGGCTTTTGTAGTAGCTATGATATTTGCGAGCAGGATTAGCGATTTATCGTCGAGCAACGATTTCACAGTGCTTTAAACAACACTTACGGTAACAACACTCGGTAACAACACTTCCAATAACAGCTTTTCCAGTAACAACCTTTTTGTAGTAGTGTTTCGAGGAACGAGGTTCATGTTGATTTTTCTTTTGAGTTCAGCCTCGCTCCCACGCCCGTTCACCTACGCCCGCTCTGCCAGCCTTTGCTCCCTTGCTCCCTCGCTCCCTTGCTCCCTTGCTCCCTTGGAATATGCTAAGAGGATTTTCCGTGTCCACTTATCCGACCACTCTCCGACAAGTCTTTGACGAGACTAGCTTACGATATTTGTTTTTTCAAGAGTAATTATTTTTGCGGTTTGATAGCCTAGCAACAGTTTTGTAGTGTAGTGTTCCTGCCATGGCGAACGACAATCCCCGCGACATTAGCTACGATATTTCTGGCAAGTCTGTGCCCCGCTTGAGCGTATTGATGCCGCTTTATAACGGTGAGCGTTTTTTAAGCGAGGCACTTGAATCGATATTGTCGCAAACGTTTACTGATTTTGAGCTACTGATAGTTGACGATGGCTCTAGCGATAGCAGTGCCTCGATAGTGCGTTCTTTCGCAGCCCGAGATTCGCGAGTACGAGGATTTTTTCTACGAAAGAATGTTGGTATAGCTCCAGCTATGAATATCGGCTTGCGCGAGGCGCGAGCGCCATTAATAGCCCGTGCGGATTGTGACGACTTTTGCGCAGTTAATCGTTTTGCGCAACAGGTTGCGTATATGGACAGGCATCCCGACATTTGCATTTTAGGCTGCCGTGCTGTGATCATTGATGAAGACGATAATATGATAGAAGGCGTAGGCGATTATAAACTTACATTTGCTATGGGTCATAGGCAAATTAGCAATAATATAAGCAGGGGAGATTACCCACTACTGCATCCGGCATTGATGTATCGCAGAGCTGGAATGCTTGCTCTTGGTGGCTACCGCGAGGTATTTCCAGTAGGAGAAGATTTGGATTTATATGAGCGAATGTTTGTTCGTCTTGGCTGTGTATTTGCGAACTTATCGAAGGCATTATATTTTTATCGGCGTTATCCAAGTTCTTTAAGCTCTGCTAGCGGTAAGTACAATGTCAAGAAACGGCACTGGATAAACGCCCAACTACGTCATTCGTCTGATTGCTTTAGACATGGTTTTTCGGACCCACTTGCTGCTTTCAAGAGCTTGCCTTTCCCGCCCTTATCTGGCTCGACGGATGAACTTATTATCATGGAACTTGTATTTTATTTCCGTATATATCGCAATTTACTTTATAGATCTTTTTCTCAAACGAAGAGTTTGCGTAGCCCTACAAAGAATTTGCGCAGGCTAAAGATGATTAGGAACAAGCTATCTCGCTTACCTAAAGATTCGAAGATAGTCGAGCTTCTTGGCAGAAGATTCTTTTTACTACTACTACCGGTTATGCCTAGTGCGAAGGATGAACGGGAAGATTTCCTTAAAAGTTTTGACGATGCGTTGTTCAATAGAGACGGTGTCTTGGATAGTATCGACTATTCTAATAGTTGTATAGTTGTTGCGCGAGGTTGCTTAGTTTTTGGAGAATGGAAGTATTTTATCCGCTATATGTTTATAGCTTTTAGGATTGATTTTACTTTCACGCTACGCTTTATTTTTAGCCGTGCGCTAGCGCATTTAGTTAGGTAGTATGAGCCCGCGCTTGAGCGTATTGATGCCCCTTTATAATGGCGAGCGTTTTTTGCCCGATGCGCTTGAATCGGTGTTATCGCAAACGTTTACTGATTTTGAGCTACTGATAGTTGACGATGGCTCTAGCGATGGCAGTGCTTCGATCGTGCGTTCTTTTTCGGCACGAGATTCGCGTATACAAGGATTTTTTTTGCGAAAGAATGTTGGTATAGCGGCTGCTATGAACATTGGCTTGCGTGAGGCGCGAGCTCCATTAATAGCCCGTGCGGATTGTGATGACTTTTGTGCCTCTAGTCGTTTTGCGCAACAGGTTGCTTATATGGACACTCACCCGGATATTCATGTTCTAGGTTGCGGCACTGTAAATATTGATGAAGTTGGTAATGTGATAGAGGGTGTAGGCGATTATAGGATTATATTTGCTAGGGGTCATAGGCAAATTGCTAGCTACATAGGGGAGGGAAATTATCCCTTACTGCATGCTACATTAGTCTATCGTACTGCCGTGGTGCTTGCTCTTGGAGGCTATCGCGAGGTATTCCCTATAGCAGAAGATGATGATTTATACGAGCGCCTATTTGTTCGTTATGGTTGTATATTTGCGAACCTATCGAGTGTATTATATTTTTACCGTCGCTATTCAGGCTCGAACATTGGTCGCCATAATTCGAAGCGACGTTATTTTATAGAGTCGCTTATCCGTCATTCGTCTGATTGTTTTAGACGAGGCTTGTCGGATCCCCTCGCTGTTGTAAAGAAGTTGCCTTTTCCGCCCTTATCTTCTTGCAAGTATGAGTTTATTATTATGGAACTTGTATTTTATCTATCTATGTATCGTAAGTTGCTTTCTTGCTTTCCTTCTCAAGAGAAGAATTTGCGCAGGCTAAGAATGATTAGGGGCAAGCTATCTCTGCTACCTAAGTCTTCGGATACTCGCGAACTTCTTGATATGAGATTTTTTTTGCTATTATTACCGCCCATACCAAGTAGCAAGGACGAACGCAGAGTTTTTTTAGAACGTTTTGACGCTGTGTTGCTTAATAGGGATAGTTACTTCGATAGTACAGATTACTCTAATATCTGCCTAGTTGTTGCGCGAGGTTGTTTAGGTGTCGGTGAGTATGTGTATTTTTTTCGTTATCTATGGAAGGCTTTTTATATTGATTTTACTTTCACGCTACGCTTTATTTTTGTCCGTGCGCTAGCGCATTTAGTTAGGTAGTTATGTCTAGCCCGCGTTTGAGCGTATTGATGACGGCTTATAATAGCGAGCGTTTTATTAGCCGAGCGATCGTCTCGGTTTTAGAGCAAACATTTTCGGACTTTGAGTTTATCATAGTTGACGATGGCTCTACTGATAGCAGTGCCTCGATCATCCGTTTTTTTTGTGCGAAGGATTCGCGAGTGCGAGGTATTTTTTTACCAGAGAATGTTGGTATTCCGCGCGCTGCGAATAGGGGGTTGCGCGAGGTGCGTGCGCCATTGGTAGCACGTGTGGATTCGGATGATATTTGTGTCTCCAGTCGTTTTGCGGAACAGGTTTCTTATATGGATAAGCACTCGGATATTTATATGCTGGGCTGCCGTAGTGCTAGTATTGACGAGAGCGGCAATAGGCTCAAGGATAAGAAGTATGATATTGCATTTGCTAGTGATCGGAAAAAGATAGTCGAGCTCATGGGCAGGGGTATTTATCCCCTACTGCATCCGACATTAGTGTATCGAACTGCTACGGTGCGTTCTCTTGGCGGCTATCGAGAGATGTTTTACATTGGGGAAGATTTTGATTTACTTGAACGTATGTTTGTCCGTTATGGCTCTGTATTTGCGAACCTACCAAGAGTATTATATTTCTATCGCTATTGTTCGAGTTCTATTAGTAGTCGAAATAGTTTAAAAGATCGTTGTTGGTTACACGCATTGATTAGATATTCATCTGACTGTGTTAAGCAAGGACATTTAGACCCTCTTGATTCTGCAAAGGACTTATCTTTATCGTCTTTACCTATTTCAAAGGACGAGTTTAATATTATAGAGCTTTTATTTTATCTATCCATGTACCGTAAGTTACTTTTCCAATCGCCTTTTAGGTTTAGGAATTTGCGCAGGCTCAAGATGATTAAAGGCAAGCTATCTCGCCTCCCTAATAGATCAGAGATTAAGGAGTGCCTTGATAGGAGATTTTTTTTATTGTTGCTACCTAGCGTGCCAAGTGACAAATATGAGCGCGCAGATTTTTTGACGAATTTTGATAATGCGTTGTCGAATAAGGATGGTTACTTTGACAGTACAGATTACTGTAACTTCTGTTTAATCGTTGCGCGAGGTTGCTTGGGTTTGGGAGAATGGAGGTATTTTATCCATTATATGTTTAGAGCCTTTAGTATTGATTTTATTTTCGTATTATATTTTTTTTATGTGCGCGCTCTAGCGCATTTAAGGAGGTGATATGTCTAACCCGCGCTTGAGCGTATTGATGCCGCTTTATAATGGCGAACGTTTTTTACTTGAAGCCCTTGAATCGATATTGTCGCAGTCGTTTACTAATTTTGAGTTACTGATAGTTGACGATGGTTCTAGCGATAGAAGTGCTTCGATAGTGCGTTCCTTTTGTGCTCGAGATAAGCGTATACGAGGGTTCTTTTTGCGAAAGAATGTTGGTATAGCTACTGCTATGAACATTGGTTTGCGCGAGGTGCGAGCTCCATTAGTAGCTCGTATGGATTGTGATGACTTTTGTAGTTCTAGTCGTTTTGCGCGACAGGTTTCTTATATGGACAGTCATCCCGATATTTACATGCTAGGTTGCCGTGCTGTTAATATTGACGAGGCTGGCAATATGGTAGATGGTATAGAAAGTTATAAGATTCAATTTGTTATGGGTCGCAGGCGGATTGCTAGTCGTATATGTCTTGGCGATTACCCACTGCTTCATGCGACATTAATGTATCGCACTGCTCCATTGCTTGCCCTTGGGGGTTATCGTGAGCTATTTACTATAGCAGAAGATGATGATTTATACGAGCGGATGTTTGTTCGTTATGGTTATGTATTTGCGAATTTATCGAGTGTTTTATATTTTTACCGTCGCTACTCAAGTTCTAATACTGAGCAATATAAAACAAGAGAGCGACGTTGGATAGGCGAATTGATACGTCATTCATCTGCTTGTGTTAGGCGAGGCTTGTCGGATCCTATTGACTTTGTAAAGCATTTATCTTTCCCATCGCTAGCCAATCCAATGGATAAATTTAATATTATAGATTTTTTATTTTATCTGCATGTGTATAAGAAATTGCTTTCTCGTCCTTCTAATCAGGCAAAGCATGTGCGTGAGTTAAAGATGATTAGGTCAAAGTTATCTTGCCTGCCTAAGGGCTCAAAGCTTCGTGAGTACCTTGATAGAAGATTTTTATTACTACTATTATTGGTTTTGCCAAGAGATAAGAATGAACGGATCGAGCATTATAAGAATTTGGACGATGAATTATTTAATAAAGATATTTTTACTGATAACAGGACTTACTCTAATATCTGTATAGTTACTGCGCGGGGATGTTTACGTTATGGCGAGTATCTATATTTTTTCCATTATTTATTAAAGGCTTTTTATATTGATTATGTTTCCACATTACATTTTTTTTACATGCGCTTGCTATCTCACATAGGGAGGAAGAATGTCTAGTCCGCGCTTGAGTGTATTGATGACGACTTATAATGGCG
>JABABG010000015.1 GCA_014238315.1 Alphaproteobacteria bacterium | reverse complement strand
ATCTTGTCCTTCGGGTCGTCCTTATCCACTAAACGCCGCGCGTTAGGCTGAAAACGAAAACGACCTATACGATACTCCGTGTCCTCGTGCTTCTCGTGGATGCGAAGGTGCGTGCGAAGGCGCACCAACAGCTCCCGAAAACGAAACGGCTTCGTGATGTAGTCGGTCGCCCCCGAATCAAAGCCGCCTACAACATCCTGCTCCTCATCGTGCGCCGTCAACATCAATATCGGCATGTGGTAGCCAGAATCGCGAATCTGACGGCAAGCAGAGCGACCATCCATGTCCGGCAGACCAATGTCCAGCAATACCGCGTCTATCGGTTTCTCCGCTAATACACGCAGACCAGAGTCCGCCGTGTAACAACAGTCAACTCGATAGCCACCAGAAACCCTGAGCTGCTCCGCAAGCGAATCGCAAAGGAGCTCATCGTCATCAACTATCAGTATCTTCTGAGTCATCGAAAAATACCCTCCCGTTATGTCTAGCTATTAGATAAGAATAACCCGAAAAATAGCCTCAAAAAACATAAATGCTTGAAAATACCCGTGAATGATATAGTATGCACTACTAGCTATTACCATGGCAAGTCACTTATCTAGAAGAAACTGGTAAGAGAACTATGCCTACGCCACCCTCGTAAAGGGCAAAGCAAGGGTGATATACTGGGGTGATATACTGGGGTGATATACTGGGGTGATATACTGGGGTGATATAAAGGGGAGATGTAAAATGGCAAGCAAAAATAAAGGGGAGACACTCCAAACAGGAGAAAAACAGATAGAAAAAAAACGACTAAAAAACAAAACAAGTAAAACTAAAATAGTAACGCACGAGAGGGACAAAAAGAGCGCAAGTGATAATATAAGCGATAATATAAGCGGCAATATAAGCGGCAATATATATGCGGGCGGCGATAGGCAAAGACGCTCTACGCTTCTCAGTAAAAATATTCGGATAGGCAGACACAGAACCTCCGTGCGTCTCGAGCCAATCTTTTGGGATATCCTGCAGCATATAACTAAACGCGAAAAAATGTCTGTGCATGTCGTCTGCACAAAGGTCGCAGAGCGCGCTCCACAACTGCCGCTGACCGGGGCTCTGCGAATCTTCCTTATCGCATACGCTTGGCGCGCCGGTATGTCACCCGCCTTAGAGGCTGTTCGCACCGGAAAAATGGAGCTCTAGGGCGGCTGTAGGGCTGTAGGGCTGTAGGGCTGTAGGGCTGTTTATATTGATTATATCGACGAGCATCTATTGACGGCTGTTCGATTAGAAAATAACGAGTGGAGCCGAGGGGAGTCGAACCCCTGACCTCTACAATGCCATCGTAGCGCTCTGCCAACTGAGCTACGGCCCCACGAAATTAATCAATTATTATAAATAATAAATAAATCTAAATGTAATATAAAATAATATATTAATATAATACTAACATAAATACATAAATCTAATTACCTCGCTGGTATGCAACAGCCATATCAAATTATATCAACTCTCTAGCAACGACTCTAGAGCAACGACTCTAGGTTATCTATCATACCCTCGATGACCAATAATCCCCGTTGCCAAAAACGCCTCTCGCTTGCGTCCAAGCCGAAGCTCGACAATAAATCACGATAGTCTCGGCTACCGCCCGCGCGTAATAGCTCTAAATACTTCTCGTCAAAGCCCTCCAAGCCATCTCGGTATAAGCCGTAGAGAACATTAACTAAACAATCTCCAAAGGCATAAGAATAAACATAAAATGGCGCGTGGATAAAGTGTGATACATAACCCCAATAGTAATCATAAGAGGCGTCAAAGTCGAAAATATCCCCTAAACTCTCGCGGCTGACAGAAAGCCATATCTCGCATAGCTGCTCGCTCGATAATGGTCCAGACTTGCGTGCCTCGTGCACCCTAGTCTCAAAGTCTAAAAACGAAATCTGGCGCACAACCGTGTTAAGCATATCCTCTATCTTGCCAGCTAGTAACGCGCAACGCTCGGACTTGCTCGAAGCTCGCTCCAACAATAAGTCAAAGGTGAGACGCTCGCCAAAAACAGACGCCGTCTCCGCCAAGGTCAAGGGAGTGTCCGATAGTAAATAGCCCAGACGAGACGCTAATACCTGATGGATGCCATGCCCTAGCTCGTGCGCCAAGGTCATAACATCGCGAGTCTTGCCGCGGTAGCTCAATAAAATATACGGGTGCGCCGACGGAACGCAGGGGTGCGAAAAAGCACCAGACATCTTGCCCGCACGAGGGGCGGCGTCTATCCAAGAACTGCTGGAATAGGCAAAAGAAATATCCCTAGTATCCTCGTCAGAATACTTACTGGAATCCTTGCTAGAGTCCTTGTTATGGGCCTTATTAAAGGCTTGGCTAGAATCATCGGTGAAAAAACGCGAGCATATATCTCGCATCTCAGGCGAAAAACGACCATAAGCCTGCAAAACTAGATCGCGCGCCTCTAGCCAAGGGATAGTCCCGCGCTCGGCGTGCGGAAAGGGCGCGTTGCGATCCCAGTAGGCAAGCCTAGCCTTACCCAGCCAGCCCGCCTTCAGGCGATAGTAGCGGTGCGATAGGCGAGGGTAAAACTCGCGCACGCTCGACGTCAAGGAAGCAACAACCTCAGACGATATGCGGTTGTCTAAATTGCGAGAGTCGATGGGGTTTCGAAAGCCTCGACGCTTGTCGGTCAAAAACTTGTCTTGGGCGAGAGTGTTCGTTATCGTCGTCAGAAGGCTAGCCTGCGAGCGTAAGCCAGCACCTAACGCCGCCGCCGCCGCCGCGCGTTTCTTCTCGCTCTTGTCCGAGAGTAAGTGCAGGACCTCCGATAAAATTAGGCTACGCTTATCAACCGACTTGCCAACCGAAAAACGCATCGCAGCCTCGCTCTCATCGTAAAGCGTTACCCAAGCCATGTGCGACGTTAACGACTTCTCCGATAAAAACTCCTCCAGCTCCTCCGATAGCTGGTACGGGCGAAAACGCCGTAGCCCGCTAAGCCAGCAGCTGTACGAGCTCAGGCGAGAATCTTGCTTATAGCCCTCCTCGAGAGACTGATCGCTCAAACCGTTGAGCTCTAGCCTGAAGAACAGCAAGTCCTTTTCTATCTCGGTCAGGGATTCCTGCATGGTCTGGCGAAAGCGAGAGGCTACCTCATCGCTTAGATTCTCTGCCGATTGCAAAAAAGCGAAACTCGCAAGGCGAGACAATTGCTCCGACAATGACTCGAAGGAACGGACGGCTGAACCCAAACGTCTGGCAGGTAAGCTAGATAGTTTGCCCCTAAACTCGCGCGAAAACTTACGAGCCGACCGACGAGCCGTCGCTAAGTCTTTCTCTATTCGCCTATCGTCGATGCCATCGTAAAGGGCGGAGAGGTCCCAGCTCGGTAGAGTGCCTATCCTTGCCTCTTCCCTGCTCGAACCCTTATGCGAATCCTCATCCTTCATAACAATCATGCTCGCAAAGCCCGCTCGATCATCGTGATGCCCGAAGGCAAGCCGTAGAGTTTAAGAAAGCCGCCAAAACGAGGTCCAGTGCTCTGACCTAGCAGAATCTCGTACAAAGCGCGAAACCAATCGCGAAGACGACCATCGTAACCGCTAGCCATACCTACCTCATAAACCGCCGTCTGAATAGTTTCAACATCCGAATCGATAGGCAGCTGACGCAGGCGCAAAACTAAACTCTGCAAAGCTACCCGCTCGGCAGAGCTAGCTGCGCGCGGGCTGCTAGAAGGGCGCACAAAGTCGCGGTCGTACGATAAAGCGTAGCCCCATAAAAGATGCAAGCTCGATTGCTCGTCAGCAGAAATCTCCGCCGACAAGGAGCTAGACAAAACAGAACGCCAAGCATCGCCCGCATCCAAGCCAGAGCCCGCTAACGCATCGCTCTGCAAACCCAAAGCCGTTACCAAATTCTGTAGCAAGGGAAAGCTCAAGCCCGTTGGGAGCTTCGTCAAAATCGGTTTCTCTATGTGGAATATCGCGCTATCGAGCCTCTTGCCGATGTCGCGCTCCTCGTCGTATTTGCCGCGCTCGATCAGATACTCGTCCAAGCAACGCGGTATGCAGTCGAAAAATAGTCGCTTCGCGGTACGCGGTTTCCTATACATATAGTAGGCAAGCGAATCCTCGCTGCCGTAGCGTAGCCAATCGTCAACCGTCAAGCCGTTACCGCGAGACTTTGATATCTTCTCTCCTCGTTCGTCCAAAAATAGCTCGTATGCAAAGCCCACCGGTGCTCGATAGTGCTTGTCCTCGCCAGAACTCTTATTAGGACCCTTATTAGAATTCTTCGTAGAATCCTTCTCGGCACTAGCACTACTACCCCCCCCCGCGCCTAGTATGCTGGCTATCTTATGCGAGAGTGTTGCCGACGGGATCAAGTCCTTGCCGTACATCTCGTAATCGATGCCCAAAACATACCAGCGCATCGCCCAATCCGGTTTCCATTGTAGCTTGCATCTACCCCCATAAACAGAGGTCTCGCGAGCTCTACCCGTAGCGTCCTCGTACAAAATAACTCCGCGTTTCGCGTCCGTTTCTAAAACCTTCGCCTGCAAGACGACCCCGCTCTCCGCGCATATCGGTAAAAAAGGGCTGTAGGTAGCTCTGCGCTCGTCGCCGAGCGTATCCCGCATCAGCTCTAAAACCCTATCGTAGCATTCGAGAACGCGCCGCAAACCTGCGTCAAAAGCTCCGCTCTGGTAGCAATCGGTCGAGCTTTTAAAGCTGTACGAAAAGCCAAAGCGGTCGAGAAAACCCTTCAATAGCTCGTTGTTGTGGCTCGCGTAGGAGGGGTGGCAGCCGTAGGGATCGGGGACGCTCGAAAGAGGCTTGCCCAAATGCGCGCGGAGCATTTCGGGCTCTGGCGCAGAGTCAGGCACCTTGCGAAAGCCGTCCATGTCGTCCGAAAAGCAAACTAGCTCGCTCGGATGGTCGGGCGAAAGCCGCGAAAAAGCTCGCCTAACCATGCTCGTGCGCAACACCTCGCCAAATGTGCCTATATGCGGAAGACCAGACGGACCATAGCCAGTCTCAAACAAAACCTTGCGCGCGGGTAGCTCGCGCGAACCAGCGCGCTCGGATTCTTGGCGCAGGCGATCCTGTATCTTGCGCGCCTCGACGAACGGCCAAGCCTTCGAGCAAAGCACCGCGCTATCGATGGAGGAGGAAGAGTCTTCTTGCAAAGTAAAGTAATCCTCTCAACAAAAAGTCGGAGGAACAGAGCTATTATTCTTTTCTATCTAGCCCATAGTAGACTAGCCCGCTCACTAAGGCAACGACACTAACAAGTTCGTCAAGCGTAAAGTAACGCGTAAGGGTTCGGCACGCGGAGGGCAATAGAACAACTGGGGTGGAGGGAGTGCTTCCCCCGAAGCAAAAACAACTAATAGACGAAAAAACGCAACCCAATACTCCAACTGCTATTCCTTGCTCGAAGTCTCGGAAGACTTATCAAACTCGCCAGACTCGCCAGAAGCAACCGACTCCGCTGGCTTTTTCTCGCTACTACTAAGCCTGAACCTGCCCATCTTTAAATATACACCCCTGCCCGCCAATATAGCCGCCAACGCAGTTACTATCGATATCACTATCTCGACAAAACTGCTATCGATACTCGATTTCGCCTCAAGAGCTATGTAGACGGGGATAGACAATGTCGCTAATGCCAAAACAAAAGCAAATATCCTAGCCAATAGACGAGTGGATTCTTTCGAAAGCGTTTTAAATGAACTCAAAATGAAATTGGCGATAATGTCAAATATTTTCAAAATAAATTTGGCAATCACATCGAATACCTGCAAAATGAAATTTGCTACGCCAGCAAAAAAACGCTCCCAACGTTTCCATCTCTCATGCTTTATACGCTCTTTTTGCTCGCGTTCCGCCATGCCGACAACTCGGTCAGCCATGCCAGGCAAAACCTTCTCATACTTCTTTAAATCGTCGGGATTAGGCAAGTCACCGCCAATCGGGGTGGGGTGAAAGTCTTCTCCTTTATCTTTAGGTTCTCCCATGTTACAATAAACTCCTCTAGCTACGCTTGCTCAGTTACGCTTGCTCAGTTACACTCGCT
>JABABG010000073.1 GCA_014238315.1 Alphaproteobacteria bacterium | reverse complement strand
GCACTCAAGCCGTTAGAAGCCTTACTCTTCTTGCTCCTAGTTTGCTTACCCACCTGCTTGCCCACCTGCTTACCCTCTTGCTTACTGCCATCGAGCTCCTCTTGCGCCGTAAAGACTTCCTCGCGCACTTTCGCCATGCGCAGGTCGCGGCATTCGATGCGTAGGTTCGAGATAAGGTAGGCTATCTCGCGCAGACGGCGGCATAGCGAAGCGAAGTCGAAGTCTAGCTTGCTGAAAATATCGCCAGACGGGTGAAAGACTATCCTCGTGCCGCTCGCGCTTTGCTGAAAACGCTTGTCGCCCATACCGCCCTTATCGCTAATCGCGCCGCAGTCCTCAAGCGGCGAGAGGCTGTTGCCATCGCTGAAATCCATGCGGAACTTACGCCCATTGCGCCAGATCGTAAGCTCTAGCTTTGCCGACAGCGCGTTTACTACAGATACTCCGACACCATGCAAGCCGCCAGAAACCTTATAGGAGTCCTGATCAAACTTACCGCCCGCGTGAAGTTGCGTCATTATAACCTCAGCCGCCGAGATACCCTCGCCTTCGTGAAACTCGTTGGGGATGCCTCTGCCATCGTCCTCAACCTCAACGCAACCATCCCCGCGCAACGAGACGCAGATGTTGCGGCAGAAACCCGCTAAAGCCTCGTCGACCGCGTTGTCTACTACCTCATAGACCATATGGTGCAAGCCAGAGCCATCGTCCGTATCGCCAATATACATCCCCGGGCGTTTGCGAACAGCCTCTAGACCCTTGAGAACCTTGATCGATTCCGCATCGTAGCTTGGCGAGGGCGGCGTTGAGGGCGGCGTTGAGGCTGAGGGCGGGGCGCTCGGGTTCTTAACTGGCTTGTCGGCTATGGCACTGGGGGTTGGTTCTGTCATCGTTCTATAGGTTTGGTGGTAAAAAAACTCGGTGATGTGAAAGGCTCGGGGAGCGCGCAATCAAGTGGCAAGAGGCTATGTATCATCACTCCGTATCATCACTTTAGCACAAGGCTCTGTAAGTTACTCTGTGTCTATTTTGCGTCTATTTTGTGTCTATTCTGCGTTAATTATGCGGCTAGTTTGCGCCGTATGCTGTCCGATTCTAGCAAAAATACCTCGCAAGACAAAGAATCTTTAGAAAAACAGCCGTCCGCGCAATCGATAAATGGCTCGGTCGCACTATAAAAGCATTGGCTACCGAGCTGGGCTAGCACGCGTAGCACCCGCGCTTGCGTTCCCTTGTCTAGGTGCGCCGGAAAGTCGTCTAGCAGTAGCACCGGTGGTGGTGAGCGCACAGCACTGCCCATGAGCAACAAGGCTTCGCCTAGCAATAGCGAGAGTAGCATGAGCTTCTGCTCGCCGCAAGAGCAGAGCTCGGCGCGCACTCCGCGCTCGCTACCCGATGCCATAAGCGAGAGGTTGTCGATGCTTAGTCGCGCGCGGTGGGCACCCTCGTTGCTGCGCTGGTCTTGTCTGTCCTTGTCGCGCGAGGCGCGTAGTCTAGCCTGTAGGTTTTGCTCCGCTCGTAGATTGTCTAGCGATTGCAGGTCTCGGTCTATCTTGCTGTCGGACTCTATGCTGAGGCGCGTCAATCTTGCGAAAAAGTCATGCTCTTTGAATAGGGCGTTGAGGCGCGCGAGCGTGGTCGCCCGCGAGGCACTAACCGCTATCGCTTGTTCGGCTAATCGCTGCTCTAGGATCTCGAGCCACGAGCCGCTCTGGCTACTTGCCTGCCCGTAGCCGAGCAACACAGATAGACGCTCTTTGACGAGGTGCGCGTGCTGGGCGAGACGTGCATCGTGTTTGGGGTCTTGGCGTGCGACTAGCCTATCGAGCCAAGCTCGGCGTGCGCCGATGCCGTCCGTGAAAAAACTACCCATCTGCGGTAATAGCCAGCAGATGCTAACATGCTCGCGTAAGGCACTTTGCGCTACCTCTTGCTCGTCGATAAAAATCCGTCGACGCTTCTGTGGTGGTGAAAAATTCGTCGCAAGGGTTATATCTCGCTCTGCGGTTTGGTTTGCGGTTTGCTCTCTGTCTTGTTTTTTATTTTGCGGAGCATTCGCCTCGCCAAGCCCCCCATTCCCATCCAGCCCATTTCTAGCCTTGAGGCAAGCGCGGACGAGAAAGCCATCCTGCGGCGAGTTTAGCGGACAAATATCGTCCAACGTTGCCGCGCGCAAGCCTCGACCTGCAGAAAATAGCGATAGAGCCTCAAGCAGGTTCGTCTTGCCAACACCATTGTCGCCACAAAGCAAAACATGCTGCGGTAGCTGCTCTAGCGCAAGGGCTCGGTGGTTGCGGAAGCATTCGAGGGCTAGGCTCGCAAACATCGCGCACCTGCGGGCAGAGGTAGGTCGGGCAACAATACTAAAATATAAGTGCTGATAATCTTCAATGGCTGGCTGTATTATATACCTTATTCGCCTACATACCTTTTAGTGGCTGGATGCTACTCGACTACTATCGGATGGTTATCTGATGATGGCTATAGGAAGCTAAGGGTGGCTATAGGAAGCTGGGAGTGTTACGCCAAGCTGGCTCATATCCAATCTCTTTTGCCAATCTTTTTTTCCATCCATCTTTTCCATCCCTCTTTTCTATCCCTCTTTTCTATCCCTCTTGCCAATCCCTCTTTTCTATCCCTCTTTTCTATCCCTCTTTTCTATCCCTCTTTTCTATCCCTC
>JABABG010000026.1 GCA_014238315.1 Alphaproteobacteria bacterium | reverse complement strand
CTGCATCCTCTAAGGGTCTATCTTCTGGCTACAGCGGCTCGACTTCTCTGTACATCACCCCTGGCTTTCGTTTTCGCGTTGTCGACCTGTTGCTGACGAACTTTCATCAAGCGCGGGCTACTCCTTTGGTACTCACTTGCGCTTTTGCGGGGGTTGCTTGCGTTGCTGCTGCCTATAGGCAGGTTCGCACCGATGCTCGATTTCGTTTTTTCTCTTATGGTGATGCTTGTCTATTCGCGCGCGGCTCAGGGGATCTGTGAGAACCCCTCTTGTGCCACCCCCTCTTGTGAGAAATTATGGGGAGAAATTCTGGAGATGAGTAGCAGTAACCAGTCCCCCGAACTCTCGTCCTGCAAGCTCTCGTCCTGCAATTTCTCGGGTGCCGAGCCACCAGTTTTTAAACTTGCCGAAGAAGCGCGAGACGGCGAGGCGCGTGCCTGTAGCTATTTCAGCGCGCACGGGGTTATCGAGACCCCCTGCTTCATGCCAGTAGGCACGCAAGCTAGCCTCAAGGGCGTCGAGCCGAGTGTCACGGCGCGTAGTGGTGCGCGCGTTATTTTGGCGAACAGCTACCATCTGCTCCTGCGCCCTGGGTTAGAGGTTTTGCGCAACTATGCGGGGGTGCGCTCTTTTATGCGTTGGGATGGCGCGTTGCTAACGGACTCTGGGGGGTTTCAGGCGATGTCTCTGGGGGAGCTGGTCAAGGTTGAGGACGGTGGCATAAAGTTCCGCTCGCATATCGACGGTAGCGCGTTGCACCTTACGCCTGAGTTGGCGATGGAGGCGCAGATAGTCTTCGATTCGACGATAGCCATGATGCTCGACGAATGCGTGCCGTCTAGCTCTTCGCACGCGCGTTGTCGAGTTGCGGTGGAACGCTCGCTCTTGTGGGGCTCGCGTTGTAGTGCTTTTTGGCGCGAAAAACGGGCTAGCTCTGGGACTAGCTCTGGGGTGGGAGGAGCTGGAGATGGAGCGGGGGCTGGGACGGGAGGGGCGGGGGCTGGTATGGAATCTGGGACGGGGACTGGGACGGGGTTTGGTAGAGCCCTATTTGGCATTTTACAAGGCGGGCTAGACCTAGACCTGCGGCGCGAGGCGTTGGAGCGTACCCTCGCCATCGGCTTTGACGGCTACGCTTTCGGCGGGCTAGCATTAGGCGAGGAGCAGTCCTTGCGCTCCGAACTGCTCGCCGCGCTCGCCCCGTTGCTGCCGCGTGATAGACCTCGTTATTTGATGGGCGTCGGTAAGCCGCGCGACATAGCCGAGGCTATTGCTTGCGGGATAGACCTATTCGATTGCGTCTTGCCTACTCGTTCTGGTCGCACCGGGCAGGCATTTTGTTTTGCCGACGGCTATGGTTACGGTGCCTATGGTTATGCTAGCTCCGCTAACAAGAACGCCACCCGTACCCGCAACATCCGCAACGCTCGCTACAAATTTGATAAGCAGCCGCTAGAGGAAGATTGCGCTTGTCCTAGTTGCGCGGGTGGTTTCTCGCGAGCATACCTGCACCATCTATTTAGGTCTGGCGAGATGCTAGGAGCAATGTTGCTGAGCGCGCATAATATATTTTTCTACCAACGTTTCATGCGCTCTGCTCGCGCTGCTATAATGGCGGGAACATACAGCGAGTTCCTTAAGGCTGTGCGTGCTCACGATGACGATCGGCAAAGCGGCTGAGCGAGGTCGCTCTGCCAAAATCGGTTACCAAGAGGGGTTACCAAGATGGGTTACATAGGGTGGGTTATATGATTAAGGTGGCTGCTCGCCAACGATTGTTGCAGGATTGTTGCAGCGGAGGTTGCTGAAAAATGACCGCTGTTGAGAATTCAAGCAAGGCTGAGCAAGCCGATAAGGGCGAGCATGCCGAGCATGCCGAGATTGTGGCGCGCGCTCGGCAACTGGGTTTTGCAGATGTCGGCATAACACCAGCTCGCCTAGGCGCACGGGCGCAGGCTCGCTTGCTAGAGTTCGTAGCCGAGAAGCAGCACGGCACGATGGATTGGTTCTCGCGTAGGCTAGAGGAACGCCTCGACCCTCAAGCTCTGTGGTCGGCAGCGCGCACGGCTATAGTTATGGCGGTCGAATATACCCCGCCTAGCAACCCTCGCGAGCAGATGGCGAGAGAGCTAGCCGACAAGTCTGGCGTTATCGTTGCGCATTACGCGCGTGGGCTCGATTACCACGATATTATAAAGAAGCGTTTGAAGCTCTTTGCGCGCTGGTTGTGCACGCGCTTCGACACCGAAGCGAAGGTTTTTGTAGACACCGCAGCGCTTAGCGAGAAGGCACTCGCCTTGAACTCTGGTATTGGTTGGCAGGGTAAGAACACGCAGCTAGTCTCGCGCCGCCACGGTTGCTGGCTATTCTTGGGAGTGGTTTTGAGCTCAAGGGTGTTCGCGGTAAACCTCGCGGTTGCGGATAGTTGCGGTAGCTGCAGTCGCTGCATCGATGCTTGTCCGACGGGTGCATTTCCGCGTCCTTACGCGCTGGACGCGCGCAAGTGTATCTCTTACTTGACGATAGAGCATCGCGGGGTTATCCCGCGCTCTTTGCGAGTGGCGATAGGCAACAGAGTCTTCGGTTGCGACGATTGCTTGACGGTCTGCCCTTGGAACAAGTTTGCTCGCACAGCACGAGAAATGGCGCAAGATGGGGGCAAGGTTGCTCTCAAGGCTACTCTCAAGGCTCGCGACTCAAGTCCTGAGAGCGAGGGCGGTAACGGGGGCGGGAGTGATAGCGGGAACGGGGGCGGGAACGGGAACGGGGGCGGGAACGGGAACGGGAGTGATAGCGATGTAGTGCCGATGTCCGCTCACTTCTCGCCTCGCGAGGCGGTCTGCTCGGCGCGGATAGGCGATTGGTTGCGCTTGGACGAAGATCGGTTTCGTCAGCTTTTCCGAGGCACTGCGATCAAGCGGCTAAAGCTCGCTGGGCTTCGTCGCAACCTGCTGATCGCAGCTGGCAATAGCGGTGATGCTACTTTGCTCGCGCTAGTCGAGGAGGCTCTCGACGATGGCGATGAGGTGGTACGGGCTAGCGCCGTTTGGGCATATTGGCGTTTAGCCGCGCGAGACGCTTTCTGCGCGCGTGCCGATAAATGCCTATCCGACAAATACTCAAGCTACGAGGCTAGCGAGGTCGTTAGGGACGAATGGCTGGCGGGGCTGAACTCCCAGCCTTAGCCGACTATTCGCCCGCCTATAAATGTTTGGGGGCTATCTTGTTGTTCTCGACAAATGTTTGGGGAGCGGATATTTTAATTGACCAGAGCCCGCTAAGATTCTATCGTAGGTCGCTCTGGGCTGTTTGTCTTTGGGCTGTTTGTCTTTGGGCTATTTGTCTTTGAGCTATCTATTTTGGCTATCTATTTTGGTGCGATTTGGGCTGATGTTGCACTACTAAAATATAACTCTATTCAGCCTTCTACCTGCAATACAACTCTATTTTTTAAATAAATAACTTTTGGGAATAAGTAAGCTATGGATAACTCTGCACCCGCCCCTCGTCCAGCCTGGAAGAGGTTTTTACCGATGGTTATTTTAGTAGCCTTGCTCGCCTCGTTCTTATTCTTGCGAGCGAGCGGGCATCTGGACTTCGTCAACCTCGAATCGCTACGAGAAAATAGAGAGCTTCTGAATACTTGGGTCGAGCAGCAGTTCGCCTTAGTTTTGTTTTGCTACTTTCTCATCTATGTCGTAGTCACCGCCGCTTCTCTGCCTCTGGCTCTACTGATGACGCTGACGGGTGGATTTTTGTTCGGTGCTGTATGGGGTAGCTTGGCTGTTGTTTTTGCCGCGACCATCGGGGCAACCCTCGTTTTCCTCGCCGCGCGCAGTGCCGCCGGCGACTGGTTTTCTCGCCGCGCCGGCGACAAGGTTAAAAAATTAGAGGCTGGATTCCAAGACAATGTAGTTAGCTACATGCTATTCTTGCGCTTCGTTCCTATCTTCCCATTTTTCCTCATCAACATAGCCGCGGCTATCTTCCGCGTACCGTTGCGAGTATTTTTTCTCACGACCATATTCGGCGTCGCCCCTGGCACTTTCATTTACTCCTTGACGGGCTCGAGCCTAGGTTCGATCTTTGCCGCGGGTGAGGACTTCTCGACCTCGACGATTCTAACGCCAAAGGTTATCACCGCCTTGGTCGGATTAGCCCTGCTCTCCCTTTTGCCGATTATCTATCGCCGTTGGCAAAAAAGAAACGGATAGAGCTAATCGAACAGAGCAGAGCGTAGTAGTAATTAGTAATTGCCATTTGCCATTAGCCATTAGTCGTTGCCATTAGTGAGTAGCCAGATTGGCTGGTTCTAACAAGCTCAAGCATATTAGTATTTGCCTCGCTACCTTTTAACCCTCGAATACGATGGCAAAGCCTTCGTTGGCTGGCAACGGCAGTGCGCTGACGTTGGTCTTAGCGTGCAGGGTGTGCTGGAGGAGGCTATCTTCCGCTTCTGCGGACAAAAGACTACCCTGCACGGTGCGGGTAGGACGGATAGAGGCGTGCACGCGCTCGCTCAACGCGCGCATGTAGACCTAGACCTCTCGCGCTTCCTTGCTAACGAGGGCGGTAGACGCTCGCCTGAGATTCTGCTACGCGATGCGCTCAACTCCCACCTTCGAGGTCATCTTCTTACGGTTAGGGAGGTGGTCGCGGTCGCCCCCGACTTTCACGCGCGCTTTTCGGCAAAAAGCCGTAGCTACCTCTACCGCGTAGTAATAAGCCCGCATCGCCCGATTTTGCGTGAAGGTCGCGTATGGCATCGTCCGCTCACAAGCCATGCTATGGCTCGCCTCGGCGCGCGAGGCTTAATAGAGAGGCTCGATTTTTTGCGCGAGCAGTCCTCGCGCATGTTAGGCTCGCGCGATTTTTCTGCCTTTCGCGCCGCGGGCTGCCAATCCCCCTCTGGCGTTAAAGACATGCGTAGCATCGACATCGAGCTCTTTGACGACGAGCTTCGGTTCACCTTTTGCGCTTCGGGATTCCTCTATCGTCAGGTTCGCCTTATGGTAGGGAGCCTAGTCGCCCTCGGTGAGGGGCGGCTAACAGAGGAGGTTTTTGACGAGTTTCTTTCTCTATCGCCCTCAACCTCGGCAGAGAATTTGCGCCGCATAAGAAGGCTCGTTCCGCCACCCGCGCCCGTTTGCGGTCTTTACTTCGCAGAGGTCGAGTATTAGTCGAGCATCGTTATCGGGCTCCCAAAGATTTTATGTAAACTTTTAAGATATCTTCGACCGGCGGGTAGCGAAAGCCGTCCCCCGCTACTTGCCTGCCGGTTGGAACTAGGCGCACTCTATCGTTTGGGTCTGGGCTAGATGTTTTAACGATATTCTCGCGCTTAGGGTCTTCGTCTAACGAGCTACCGCCATCCCATATATATGTATGCCCAGTGAAGTCCCTTCTGACAATGGGTTGCGAGAACAAGTCGAACAATTTTATACCCTTGCCCTTCGGAGCTAAAAACTTGTCGTTACTCTCGTGCAGGTTTATCACGAAAGAAAAACGCTGACCAGGTCTGACAGAGATGGCAAAGGATATTTTCTCGCCCGCCTCTATTGTTTTTTTGGAGAAAGCAGCTCCGGCGGCTATACCTTGGTGCATCGCCATTTTTCTCACCATCTCCAAGCCGCTGGAGTGCTTGAGCAGGGTGTGCATTCCGTTTTGGTATAGGGGCTCTCCGTGCTTGAAGAGTGGATGCTCTTGATCGTGCAAGACCCACACGCCCTCACCGAAAGTCCAGCTATCCCCTTGGTAGTCGGATAGGTTCTTTATCTGTATCAAGAATAGCGAGGCTTTTGCTCTCTCGTCGGCATTCGCGGACGAAATGCAGGCTGGGGTGCAGGCTAAAGCATATAGGATAAAAGACGCTAATACTCTGGTCGCTTTTACCCCAGCTTGTAATAGAACAAGGACAGGCGCGCTCAAGCACGATACGCTTAAGTGCGAACATTGGTACGAACATTTTTTGGTTAGCCCGTCCTGCGAGCGCACCTCGTCTCGAAACATTATTTTTAGCCTATTGTTATATTGTTCTATTGTGCTCTGTTCTCTTGCTCTCTATTGCTATTCGTCTATTATTTTTTGCTTGGCTTTTTTTGGCACTACCCCCGCTCTATCTCTGCGCACCCCTGCTTGCCTTTATATTTCTACTGTTGCCACGATTTTACAGAATTTTTAGATTAAAAGATATATCTTTTTCAACCAATAGTAAGGTAGCGTGTGAAATTGTGCTAGATTGGCGAAACTGCTTCTATTAATTTCTATTAATTTTTTTCTTGCGTGCTGTGGTATTTATCCTAAAATGCCTCAAGAATGGCGATTCGTATCCTTTGAGGATTTTGCAAGGACCTATCTTGTCAGTGTGTTGAACTTATCGTGCCGGTCTGTGTGTTTTACTCCGCTCCAGCACGGGTTAGTTCTTCGCTACGATTTCAACCTAAATTACCATTAACCATAACTATTAAATAGGAGAGATAATAATGACTTTTAAATCAATTGGTAGAGGGCTAATAGCGTTTAGTCTACCTATTGTCTTTGCTCTTGGCACGCTTTCATTCACGCTCAACCCGGCCTCCGCCCTCGGCGGTTTTGGCGGCGGCGGCGGCGGCGGCGGCTACGGCAAGACACTAGAAGAAGTAAAGGATAAGGGCTATATCCAGTGCGGAGTCAGTCAAGGCCTTCCGGGCTTCTCGAATCCTGATGACGCTGGCAACTGGAGTGGCATCGATGTTGAGTTCTGCAACGCGGTAGCCGCTGCGGTTTTCGGCGATCCGACAAAGGTTCAATTTTCGCCTCTTTCTGCGAAAGTGCGCTTCGAAAGCCTTCGTTCTGGCGAGGTAGACTTGCTAGCGCGTAACACTACTTGGACTTTTGACCGCGATGTTGCGCTGGGCTTGGAGTTCGTCGGAGTTAACTACTACGATGGTCAAGGCTTCATGGTTCGCCGCAACCTTGGCGTTAATAGTGCTTTTGAACTAAACAACGTTAGCGTCTGCACCAACACTGGTACCACGACCGAGCTCAACGCTGCGGACTTTTTCCGTGCTAACAAGCTCAAGTATAAAATCGTTGCATTCGAAAAAGCAGACGAGGTTGTAGCAGCCTACGATGCTGAACGTTGCGATGTATATACTACCGACCGATCTGGTCTTGCCGCGCAACGCACGAAGCTGGCGAATCCTCGTGAGCATAAGGTGTTGCCAGAGATTATCTCGAAAGAACCGCTCGGTCCGGTCGTTCGTCAAGGAGACGAGCAGTGGGCAGACGTCGTTCGTTGGACACTCAATGCGCTGATCAACGCCGAGGAAATGGGGCTGACTTCGGCTAACATCTCTTCGCAAAAGAA
Source organism: Alphaproteobacteria bacterium (assembly GCA_014238315.1). Taxonomy (GTDB): domain Bacteria; phylum Pseudomonadota; class Alphaproteobacteria; order JABAAW01; family JABAAW01; genus JABAAW01. The sequence continues at coordinate 8,241 of JABABG010000026.1, read as the reverse complement.
TAGCGACAATCCTAAAGTTCGCCGCTTCGTCGGTACGGAAGGAGAGTTTGGCACAGCACTTGGGCTAGACGACAACGCTTGGGCTTACAACATAGTCGAGAAAGTAGGCAACTACGGTGAAATCTATGAGCGCACTGTTGGTCCTAAGACGCCACTCGGTCTTTCTCGCGGTGCGAACGCGCTGTGGACTAATGGTGGTATTCTCTACGCTCCTCCTTTGAGATAGGTCTCTACTGGAACCTATAGAAGACAAAGCACCGCCATTTGGGGGATGAATAAGTCTCCAGGTGGCGGTTGTCTTTGGCTTCGGATAGTAGGCTTCGGATAGTAGGAGTCGTAGGTTGGTGGCGGGTTCCTCCAGCCGATTACTGCTAACGCAGAACGCAGGTCCAGGTCTTCTCCTTGCACCACGAGGGGGAGAGATAGTGGGGCTGGCTTTGCGGTATTGCTATATGGTGGTGGTATTGCTTGTGTGAGTGGAGCCATAGTACGCTCCTCCTTGCAAGCAATGCTTCTCTATGGTTGTTCGTTTTTTGGTTGTTCGTTTTTGCCCCGCCATCCGCCGTTCGCTACATCTAAACTATCTTTCTTTAGCCCCAGTTTAGCCCCCAGCTTAGATTAAGTAATAAAATGGCAGCATCAGCAGTAGCAACGAAGAAAAGAGGCTTTTTGCGCGCTCTATGGGCTAGTAGCAAGGGTCGCGGCATTATCTACCAAGTATTGCTGTCTACGGGTCTTGTTTTTCTCATCCTTCTTCTCGTAGCTAACGCATTTTACAATATGGAGCAGCGAGGCTTGAAGGCTGGTTTTGGCTTTCTCGATCGTAGTGCTGGCTTTGGTATAGTTCAATCTTTGATATCTTACGATGAGACCTCTAGTTATGGTCGTGCTTTCGTCGTTGGTCTGCTCAACACGGTTTTAATTGCAAGCATCGGCATCGTTTTAGCGACTTTTTTAGGTTTTATGATTGGCATAATGCGCCTTTCGCCAAATTGGCTAGTCTCCAAGCTAGCTAATATCTACATAGAGACTTTCCGTAACATCCCTCTTTTGCTGCAAATTTTATTTTGGTATGTAGCGGTTTTGAAGCCTCTCCCCGCGCCACTGGACCTTTTTAAGAAGGGCGAGAGCTTTTTGCTTTCCTTCAACAATCGCGGATTGGTTTTTGCGACTCCGGTGCCGCAGGCTTCTTTTTCATTAGTTTTATGGTCTTTATTTTTTGCCGTTGTCGTCTCTATCGGTTGGGTTTTATACACGCGTTGGCGTCAGAAAACCAAAGGTAGTCAGCTTCCGGTTGGTCTGCCTTGTTTTTCGCTTATCTTAGGTCTCCCGCTTGCGATATTTTTCCTGCTAGGCAGTCCTCTAGATTTTACGTCTCCAGTTATGGGGCGTTTCACCTACGATGGGGGCACTACGGTAGTTATCGAGTTTTTTGCTTTGCTTTGGGCGCTAGTTATCTACACCGCTGCATTTATAGCGGAGATCGTGCGAGCTGGTATTCAGGGTATTCCTTACGGGCAAAGCGAGGCTGCCTATTCTCTGGGATTGAAGCGAGGGCAGACGCTGAAGCTTGTGACGATCCCACAAGCGTTGCGTATCATCATTCCGCCTTTGACGAGTCAATATCTGAACCTGACGAAGAATTCTAGTCTCGCCGCCGCGATCGCCTACCCAGATTTGGTGTCGGTCTTTGCGGGCACGGCTTTAAACCAGACGGGTCGAGCGATAGAGATAATGTTTTTAACGCTCTCGGTCTATCTCAGCCTGAGCCTGCTGACTTCTTTGGTGATGAACGTCTACCAGAGCCACACGCGGCTTATCGACCGTTAGCGAGGTTGTCAGGATATGAAAAATTGGCTTAAAGACCTGCGCTACTGGCTACAGGAGAATTTATTTTTCTCCTACAAGAACAGCATATTGAGCGTAGTTGCAGGTTTGTTTTTATTTTGGTTAGCCTATCAGCTCGTAAATTGGTTTTTCTTGCAAGCGGTTTGGGTTGGCACGATCGAAGATTGCCGCATTCACCAAGAAGGAGCTTGCTGGCCGTTCGTGCAGGTTCGCATTTCGCAGTTCCTCTATGGCTTTTACCCTTCTGAGGAACGTTGGCGTGTAAACATAATCCTGTTCATATTTTTTGCAGGCATCGGTCTTTTGGTCTACGAGCGCACTCCGTATCGAGGCAAGATTGTATTCTTCATGCTATGCGTGTTTCCGCTTCTGTCTTGGTTGGTGTTGCGCGGTGGTATTTTGTGGCTGACGGATGTTCCGACTGGCCGTTGGGGAGGCTTCATGCTAACCCTAGTTTTAGCCAGCGTTAGCATAGTTTCTTCTCTTCCGCTTGGTATTTTGCTCGCCTTGGGTCGTCGAGCGAATTCTTTGCCATTCGTCAAGGCTTTCTGCGTAGTTTTCATAGAGTTTTGGCGAGGAGTTCCGGTTATCACGGTTTTGTTCGCAACGGCTTTTATGCTGCCGTTGTTTCTGCCTGCCTCCGTAAATTTCGATCAACTCTTACGAGCTATGGTCGGTTTTATTTTGTTCTCTTCTGCTTATATGGCAGAGATCGTGCGCGGTGGTCTAGAGGGTTTGCAGCGCGGTCAGTACGAGGCGTCCGATGCGTTGGGAATGTCTTATTGGCAGAGCCGCACCAGAGTTATACTCCCTCAAGCTTTAAAGTTGATGATACCCGGCATTCTTTTGACGATCATCGGGCTCTTCAAGGATACTACTCTAGTTTTGATCATAGGTTTGCTGGACTTTCTGGGCATGATCCAAGCAGGAATAGCCGATCCGCGTTGGGGTTCTCCGAATGTTCCCTTTACGGGCTATGCCTTTGCCGCGATAGTCTATTTTTGTTTTTGCTATAGCATGTCGATTTACGCGCGCTACATCGAGCACAAGTTCAGCGAAGGTCGCGAGCGGCGTTAGTTCATAGATTTATATCTTATCTAAAAAAAGTAGCTTTAGACAAGGGAGTAGGGGGATATGCGGGGGTTAGTAACCAATAGAAGCTAGGAAATAGGGAGCTGTAGGATGACATCAGAAAAAGAAGTAGTTGTTGAAATTTCGCAATTGCATAAGAGCTTTGGCAGTTTCACTGCGTTGAACAATGTATCTCTAGAGGTAAAGAAGGGCGAGCGTATAGTCATTTGCGGTCCTTCTGGTTCTGGCAAGTCTACTTTGATCCGTTGCATCAATCGCTTGGAGGTTCCAGACAAGGGGCGGATAGTCGTAGATGGAGTTACCCTGTCGGACGACGTTAAAGCTATCGAGGGTATCCGTCGTAATGTAGGGATGGTTTTTCAGCAGTTTAACCTCTTCCCGCACTTGACTGTACTGGAGAATTGCACCCTTGCACAGATTTGGGTTGCGAAGAAGTCGAAAGCAGCAGCCGAGAAGACAGCCGAGCATTACTTGGAGCGAGTTCATATCCCTGAGCAGATGCACAAGTATCCTGGTCAACTCTCTGGCGGTCAGCAACAGCGAGTAGCGATAGCTAGAGCACTCTGCATGGAGCCGAAGGTCATGCTGTACGATGAGCCTACCTCTGCGTTGGACCCAGAGATGATCTCGGAAGTCTTGGACGTGATGGTCGAGTTCGCCGATACCATGACGACGGTCTGCGTGACGCACGAGATGGGCTTTGCGCGCAAGGTCGCAGACTGCATGATATTTATGGATGCCGGGCAGATAGTGGAAAGTAGCGATCCCGCTACATTCTTCACGAACCCCAAGAGCGAACGCACGAAGCTATTCTTGAGTCAGATATTGGAGCACTAACAAAGGTCGGCTTGCAAGGTTGGCTTGCAAGGTCGGCTTGCTTGCGTTGCGTTGCGCATCTAAATCTTTAACCATTTAAAAGCAACAAGGGAGTAAGGCGTTCAGCCTTACTCCCTTGTTTTTTATTATCTAGTAGCTAGTAGCTTATGTTGCCGCAATCGAGTTATCTTGCACGAAGTTAATTGTAGTTGAGTCTCGGGCGGCAGCTATGCTGAAACCAAAGAGAGTACTCAAATCATTTGAGTCTGCGGTAACCCCAGAGAAATAATCGTTTGCGGCGATGTGGTATGTGTCTGATCCTGCTGAGATCACTATCAAAAGGTCATCGCCAGTAGCTCCAGCGGCTTCTCCCGTTGTAGTTTTAAAATTCGTCGAGGCGGCTATCTGACTAGGCTGAAATTGAGAATCTTGGTTATTACCGTCGGTTATGAAGAGGGTGCCAGTGCCGGAATACGACAAGTCGAACTTATGGAAAGTTACGGTGATAGCTCTGCCCCCACTATCTATCAACCATGCTAGATTATCCTCGTGTAAAAGGACTTGTATCTTACCATTTTCTCTTCCTAAATCGACCACATACAGGCTGTTTGATTCGTCAGCTACATTAGGATCATAGGGGTTTGTCTTTCTATTATCGCTACCCCCGATATTGACTATGGCTATATCCGAGTCTCCAAACAACCTTTCCCCAGCTTCGCTCAGCACAAGCAGTAAGTCTGTTGCTGCGTCTAGGAGTTCCAAGTTATCCAACCCCGATTCGGCAAATTCTCTAGCGTCTTGCAGTGCTACTGCGTCAGAGTATGTTATACTTTGCGCCGAACCTGCCGAACCTGCTCCGCTTGTAGCATCACTGCTTCTTGCCTCTGAACCGCTTTGCGAGGGTTGCTGTAAGAAATCGTTGACCTCCTCAATCGAGTTGAAGACTTCATAGTCTTTTGCCGCGCGATCTGGCGAGATAGTAGTTTCTCGCACCTTATCGCCACCATTTGATATGCGTAGAGTCTCGAATCCTTGGTCTAGCTCGAACTGCTGTCCTTGTAGATTTTGGTATATTACGCGTCCTTCCAAGATAGTTATCGATGCCGATGCGTCTTCCTCGTTGATATCGCCGACGACTTTTGTTCCGCGTATTCCGATCTCGCCTATGGGCGTTCGCAGAGTTACATTAGCTGGGTCGTCTTTAGCGACCAAGCCACTAGCGTATGAGAAAGCACCGTACAGTATGGACAATACTTGCAATCCTTTTGAGCTAACCTCGTCGAAGGAGAATTCGTCGATGGATATTCGGGCTTCTCCGCCTAGCTGAAAGTTTGTGCCATCTGCGAAGACTATGTCCAGCTTCTCTCCCTTTGCGGTCGAGATTACATCGCCTTGGATAAGCACATCGTGTTGCTCTAGCGTGATTGCCTTGCCGTTGCGAATCACGAGCGCGTTTCCTTCGGTGCTCTCGACGATAGCGACTGTACCTTCGACGGTCTTTTTTCCACTTTGAGCGAGTAGCTTATCTAAGATTCCCTGCGCGTAATATTGCTCGCTACCGTTGTTCTGCATGAAGGAGTTAACCATTTGCGGCGAGATGACGGCTCCGTCCATAGTTTTCAATGTTGGAGGATTGGCACTCGCGAAGTAGTTTTTAATGATGACGCTTTGCCCGCCGTTCTCATCGCTGATTTTCACGATCAGGTCTTGTCCATCGCGAGAGTACTCGGCTTTTGCCACGAAGGCTAGCGGAGGTAGTTGTGCTGATATGCTATCAGGGTCTAATACTCTTGTTTCGAGTCCCATATCTAGGGGTTGTTGACCAAACGTTAGGTCGAATTCGTTACCAAAACTTTCGCTTATTTGCTCTTTTGACATTTTGCTTGCCTCTTTTTTGTATTGTGCTTTGCGTATTTTTGCCAGATCGTCAGATTACTATAGTCTACTGCTTTTATAGCCTATTATCTATAGCCTGCTATTTTCTTTCCTCAAACCGCCTCTCTAGCCTTACTTCTTCCTCCCCCCTTACCTACATCCTAAACTTGCCCCCCGATTCTCAATACAGCCTCTATGTCTAGAGCATCCGAAGCCTAGTATATCGCATCTCTCACCAGCCCCCCGAAGATGCCATGATCAGTCATGCGATGGCTTTTTGTCAAATCACATTTTTGTGAACGGGAGCGTTCTGCATTCATTATATTTTATATTGGCTTATTTACAAGTATGCGTCTGCGATTTTTTTTTCACTCTCGATTTCTTTTAGAATATCTCCGCGCGACCGAATAATTTCGACGGATTTTCCTTTCGTTCTTGTTGCGATTATTACTTCTGCGGGCATAGCTCTTGCGCAGTAGTTAGATGCCATCACTGCGCCGTATGCGCCAGCGGTCGTGAGAGCGAGGAGGTCTCCGATTTTTGTTTTTTCTAGGTTGGGCTGCATAGCGAAGTTATCGCTGCTTTCGCAAACTGGTCCGACCGCCCAAGTTAATTTTTTTTCTTTATGCTCTATTTTTGCTTCCTCGAGAGGTACTATTTTATGCCTTGCGTCGTAGAGGGCGACTCGCATGAAGTCATTCATGCCGACGTCTAGCACGAGGCATTTTTTCCCATCGACCGTTTTTTCGGCTAAAACTTTTGTTATGATCAAGCCTGCGCTAGCGGCGATGGACCTGCCTGGCTCGACGATTATGCGCGTGTCTTTTGTGTCCAGAAATTTTTTAGCCTCGAGGGCGTATTCTTCCGGGCTGGGGGTAGGATTTCCATTCTCGTCGATCCCACTTCCGCCACCGATGTCGATGCGCCGAGTTTTAATTTTCAGCATCTCGAAGAACTTCAGCCACTCTGCGATTACAGCGAAGCTGTGCTGGAATGGTTTAATTTTTGTTATCTGCGAGCCGATATGTATCGCTATTCCGTCGAAGTCGATTGCGTCTATTTTGCGTCTGTATAGCTCTCTTGCGAGTTGCGGCTCGATGCCGAACTTGTCCTTTTTTCTTGCGGTCGATATTTTGTGGTGCGTTTCAGCGTCGATATCTGGTGTTATTCGTAAGGACACATTCGCGATGACTCCCTTTTGCGTTGCAATTTGGCTCAAGAGCAAGAGCTCTGCTTCCGATTCGACATTTATATGGGTAACCCCGTTTTCGAGCGCGCACGCTATATCTTGCTCGCTTTTTCCGCAGCCTGAGAAGACTATTTTCTGTGGCGAGATTCCGCTAGCCAAGGCGCGTAGCAGCTCGCCTCGCGAGACGACATCGGCTCCGCATCCGAAATTTTTTCCCAAGTTTTTTTTCTCGGCTTTTTCCTCGCCTATGCTTGCCAAAGTTTGCAAGATGCGAATGCGGTTATTGGCCTTTACAGCGTACGCCACCTCGCCGTTCTCGCGGAAGTTTTTGTGCATCGCGTTGCACCATCTTCTCGCGTTGTCGGTCAGTATTTCCTGCGAGTATACATACAGCGGCGTTGAGAATTTCTCGGCTAGCTCTGCCAAGTTTTGCCCATCGAAAGTCAGTCTGCCCTTGTGGTAGGTTAGTCCCACTGGCAGATCGTTGGTTGGCTTTTGCGTCAATTCGTGCCTCTTTAGCTTTTTAGCGAGGCGTTAGCGAGGCGGGTATTGTGGTCTTTCGATGTCTGCCGCTGGTTGCGGAGGTTTTCGTATCCCGCAAGCACTCGCGCCCAGCATAACGCAGAGCATCAATGTAGCTATGCTTATGCGGTAGATCAAAGATTTTATAGTTATTCTCGCCATAGTTTTGGGTTTGCAATTTCTTATCGAGTGTCGTTTTACTATTTTTTCGATGCTTGGGTTTTTGCTTTAATCTTTTCGATCTGTTGAGCGACCCTTTGAGGCGCGCTCGCGCCGAGAGCATTTCGCCTCTCCAGCGATTTTTCTACCGTCAAGCAATCGAGAGCCTCCCTTGTTATGAGGTCTGATATTTTTTTAGCCTCGTCTAACGGCATATCTTTTAGCCTTGCGCATCCGCATTCCTCTGCACGCTTGACGATTTTTCCAGTTATCTCGTGCGCGCTTCTGAAAGGCATTTGCTGTTTTTGCACGAACCAATCGGCTAGGTCCGTAGCCTCTGGGAATCCATTATCTAGAGCACCGCGCATTTTTTCTCGATCGGGCATCAGTCCCTCGACCGTTGCAGCCAAGGCTTTGATAGCCAGAGTTATCTGCTCGAAGCTATCGAACATCACGGCTTTGTCCTCCTGCATGTCCTTGGCGTATGCGAGGGGTAGAGCCTTCATAACGCACAGTATAGTAATGAGGTTTCCGTATATTCTCGCGGCTTTCGCGCGTACGAGCTCGGCTCCGTCGGGGTTTTGTTTTTGCGGCATCAGAGACGAGCCAGTGCTAGTTTCGTCGCTCAGTTTGACGAATCCGAAAGGAGTCGAAGCCCAAAGGATTATATCCTCGGCGAGCCTCGATAGGTGCGTCGCGAGGATAGCGATGTTAGCGATGAACTCGATGATGAAGTCTCT
>JABABG010000078.1 GCA_014238315.1 Alphaproteobacteria bacterium | reverse complement strand
GTGTCATCGCCATCGCCACCTACAATCCGCTTGAGATTGTTGTCGCCACTAGAGCTACCAGCAGAGCCGCCGCCTACCCCTCCGCCTCCAGCTCCACAACCCTCCAGAAAAAATCCAAGAGCAGTCGCAGAAAGCAAGGCACTCAGCACCCGCGTTCTCTTGTTGCGCTTGCCTTCGCTAGAGGATAAAGGGGAGGCTCCGCTCCCTTGTGCGTGATCAGAATACGACGACATGAAAAAACCCTTTCTTCAATCCTTGCGATTGCGGGCGGAAGGTCAATACTTAATTTACCAAAAAGGTGAGCCAGCCGTTCGACTCACTCCGCGATGCTCATCACTAAAGAATAATGCGGAGCTTATCATAGAAACCTAACAAAAACAACCGTTTTTCAATCGGTGGGTTTTCTTCAAAGGATATTGCTGTTGTGCGATAAATTCCCTGATGGACTTCTAGTGTCTGCTCATGTGAGGCAGTCGTCTTTGCTAGCCTTTCCCTCCGAGAGCGTTTTTTCGATTAATTCTCATTCATGGGAAGCTAGAAATAAGAATTATTGCAAAAGTAAAAACCTGTTTTGCAAAATAAAAAAAGCCGTAATTCTTAAGAATTACGACTTTTCAAGGTCTTACAAAAACTTTTTCTCAAAGTTAAGTCCTTTTTCGCAAGTTGGTGTTACAATTTCGCATCCTTAAGTCCCTCTTACACATATTTTAACTGCGCATCACACGAGCGCAAAAATGCCCCCAACGGGATTTGAACCCGTGTTGCCGACGTGAAAAGCCGGTGTCCTAGGCCTCTAGACGATGGGGACAATCGAAAATAAAAACATCATGAAAATCACACAGCACTCGGACAATCACTACGAACAGCATATAATCGAAAAGTAAGAAGAAAAAAACAAATGAATAATAAAATACCACATAATTGATGCAAAACACCTAAAAACGTAGGAACCTCTAAAAGTAAAGTCATAATGCCTAGTAAAATTTGCAAAAAAGGTAACAAAATAACTAAATCCGCATGCAACGATAACTCCGCATAAATAGTCCTATGCCAACGAAGACAGAGGTATAAAAAAATACTCGCAGAAAAAAGAACCAAACCCAATACACGATGGTGAAACTGCGAAGCAGAGGGAGACTCTAAAGCATTCAAAATAAAGGAATCTAAAACTCGGTAATCCTCAGGGAAAAAATTACCAGACATTAAAGGCCAATCATTATGTATACGACCTCCTCGCAAACCAGCTACAAAAGCTCCAGAAATAAAAGTCACAAAAGACAAAAATGCCACAAAAATACTACTCATACGAAGATAAATAGGCACAGCTAATCGCTGCACTAAACTAGGTAGCTCGCGCAAAAGGCGATGCGAAATTAGAGAAAGTAAAAAAAGAGCTAGAGAAAGATGACAAGTAAGTAAGTAGGGAGATACTCGGGGAATAGAACGCAAACCACTCTTGACCATAATCCAACCCAAAAAACCCTGCACAACAACTAGAAAAAAAAGAAAAATCAAAAAAAATCCCTGGGAACGCGTGAGAACACCTCGCGCAAAAAGCCAAATCAGACTCAATAGCAAAAAAATACCAAAGGCACGACCAGCCATGCGGTGCGCGTATTCCCACCAGAAAATACCCTTAAATTCGCTTAGAGATAAGTCCTTGTTGAAACCTCGACCTTCTGGTGAAAGACGGTAGCTCGCAAAAATCTCCTCCCAAGAAGATATATCCCAAGGAGGTAGGTTGCCCAAGGGATGCCAAGCCGTCATCGAAAGACCCGAACCCGTCAAGCGCGTAGCTGCTCCTAAAAGCATCAGAAAAATCAAGGAGAGCGCGAAAATTAACAAAAAACGCGCAAAAGGACTGAAAATCACAGCTCTATAAAAATATACTATTATTCGCTAATAAATAAAGCCTCGAACCTAGAGGAAGAGGCATATAGGTAGGAGCAACACATAACGAAGAGAAAAAAACAAAAGCTAGTAGAAAAACACCCATACCTTTAAGTCGGAAAAATTGATGAAACGATGCGCTACTCCCGCAGGGACAAAAATAAAGTCGTTAGCCTTGACCGGAATAATCTTATCGCCTCCCTCCTCTTCTAGCAAAAACTCGCCGCTACCTTGCGCGATTATGTAAATCTCGTCTTGCTCGTGCGGTTGCTGCGGGTCTGGGCTCGGAGGCGCGTAGAGCTCGACCTGCATCGGAGGTCTTCTAAAAATCTCGTGCGAAAACGAAGAAGAATCTTGCGAAAGGCGGGTGGCAACAAGGTCGTAGCTCGCGTGAGCACTGCCGCTAGGAAACTCGCGTAACAAGGCTCGAGGAACTTTCGTTACAGAATCTTGATCAGGCATAGGGAGACTTCCAACAGCATTGAATCTATGTTGAGAGGTAGCACCTGAATAGAGGTTTGTCAATAAACCATCGAGGTGCTCGCGAGTCTTCCTCACAAATACCCTTCATACAAAAGTATGGCATCGTTCTTGCATAGATGCTCTTGTATTGCTGTTTTTATATAGCTTGTTTTCTATCTCTTGAGCTATCCCTTTGGGCTATCTCTTTGCCTATCTCTTTGCCTATCTCTTTGCCTATTTCTTGGGTTTGGATATTGGGAGAAACCTTATGGTTTTAAGCATCTTTGCAGTTCCAGCTACCGCCATTGCCGCGCAGGCGGACTCCATGGCAACTATCTCGCACAATATCGCTAATGTGAACACGCCGGGCAGTAAAACTAGCGTTGTCCAATTTCGACCTCTACTGGCTGAAGCGCAGAGTTCCACCTCAAAACAGAGGGGAACATACGGCTTGGAGAGCTATCTACGACAGAACATCGGACAGCAAGGCTCGCCTATCGTTACAGGTAGAAAGCTAGACCTAGCAATATCTGGAAACGGGTTCTTCTCTCTACGGAATAATGCAGGCGACATAACTTATACCCGTAATGGTAATTTCCAGACGCTCTTTGACGAAAGCGCTCCGTTGGACGCTAATAGTTTTATCGGAGACAATCTCGGAAATTATCTGCTCGGCTGGTCGGTCGATCAAAGCTTTGCCTTCCCCAATAAAAGCAACGCTACTTTGGATAGAATCCTATTATCCGATAACCTATCGGCTGACGGAGCACCTTCTACTGCCGCCTCTGTGTCGTTGGTCCTACCTATAAACCATGGACAAGCGGATGCCGAAATCTTCTCGCACAATATCAGCCTCATCGATGCAGGGATAAACTCTAATGAGGTGAGGTTCGACTACATACCGATTGCAGGTGAAAGGAACGCGTGGCAACTACGAGCCTCAAGTGGCAATAGTCTGTTGGGGGAGGCTATCTTGCGCTTTGATGGAGATGGCGAGTTGCAATCAATTGCCGGTTTAGGAACTACAGAAGTAGACGGACTCTCGCTACGCTTACAAGGTGCTGGCAGCGGAGGGGGGATAGATGTGCAGGTCAATCTCGCGACCGCGAGGTCTTATGGCGGCGGCGGCGAGCTGTTGGCTTATGAAGAAAATGGAGTCGCGGGTGGCTTGATCGAGGACTACTTTATTGACGAACGCGGTTTGGTGCAGGGAGTTTTCTCAAACGGACAGCAGAGGGCTCTAGCGCAGGTTGCCCTTGCGGATTTGGTCAATCCAGACTCTTTTGTACAGCTCGAAGGAAATAGGTATCGGGCTAGCGAGGATAGCGCGGATGTGAGTTATTATGATCTGTTGGAGAGCCGTCGAGCTAGCATTAGCTCTGGGCAGTTAGAGGCTTCGACGGTGGATATTGCGGACGAGTTCGCGCGTATGATCGAGACGCAGAATGCCTATAATCTAGCTTCCTTGACTCTGCAGACGGCGAACGAGTTGACCCGCACGGCGCTTGGCGTGAAGAGGTAAGTTGGCTGCTCCCCTGACGGGTGTTCGAGAGTGAGTTAAGGGAGTGCTCCCCTACCCTGCTCTAGCCTAGCCTAGCTACGCTTTATTAGACGCGCAATGATGCGTGTAATATCGGCAAGGCTTACATTGTCGCCGCCCTTGTTGCTTTGTAATTTTGTATAGCCAGTCGGCAGTTGGTCGAACATAGCCTCCGTGCCTTTTTGTAGAATGGTTTCGTTTCCTCTAGTAACGCGGTTAAGGTAATTGTAGGTCATTAGTGCGTTATAACGGTTGCGGTTTAGAATTTTATTATGGTTATTGGCAAAATAACCGCGCAAGAAGACGGAAAGGATGATAAATAGAGTGATTGTAATAATAATTTTATTAGAGATAAGGTAGGCGAAAGCATAAGCATTTAATTTTCCATTAATTTTTTCATCAAAGATATTTATATCGCAATCTTTAATATAACTTGACACTGACAATTGACAGAAAACATTTAATGCCCAAGCTGTTATTAATGATGCGGACAACAAAACTACCAACAAGCATAGTATAGCAGTCCATCGGTGTTTGCTTTCTGCTTTCTTAAAATGCTCAGTCTGTCTTTTAAAAGTTTTTTCATATATCTTATCGCTCATTCTTCCCAATACATTATCTATGTTTTCTCTAAATCTATCCTTGTGTTTTCTCAAGGATGACAAATGGCCCGCCCCTTCAGCCTTTTCAACACCTATATCATAGTAACTTGTTCCTCCAGGTCTTATTCCTTCCATTGCCAATCTTTTCTGCAAAATATTTAAAATAAAATTAATAATACTCTTTTTTTGACTAGGACATTTTTTCATAAAAATTAACTCATCGCCATCATTAATCGTTCCTAAACAATCTATTATTTCTTCAATGTGTTCAAAAATTTCTTTTAATTCTTCAATGTTTCCTAAATCTTTAGGGATTTGTACGGTACTATATTGTAGTTGTTGAACAAATGTTATTTATTTAACAACTACAAACTTAAATAAAGATATAAAATTAGCCACTTTTTCTAAAGGATTAAGTTCTGTATTATTATCAATACTCGAAATAACTCTACCTATGTCACCTCCAAGATGACAATACTCCCGATAATATTTTAGTCGAAATTCCTCAATCTCTGGGATTGGCACAAAGGGAGTCTCTTCTGATGGTGGAGTGAATTTTTTCTCAAACCAGATTGTAAAAGCCTCCTTCACTCGCTCCCATCTTGTTGGAGTAAAGTTTTCTGCTACCATACCTTTGCCTTCTGTCATTGCGTCCTTCTATTTGTGCAGTTGTTTGCCGATAAGTCTAACAGTCGCACAAAGCGCGCGCTAATGCACTCGTGCGGGCGGGGTTATCCACAGATTTCAGCCCCCTCTATCGCCAGCTTGCGCAACTGAACAAAATTCGCTAAAACAAAGCCTAATGCAAAGATAGCACCTAGTATTGCTCGTCATAAAAAATACCTTGAAAATTCCTCGAAAATCCCTCCGCCGTTTATCACGCCGTTCGTCATAGCTAGGCAGTCGCAATGAGTAATCGTCACACAAAAATAATACCTAAAACTCTGCTCGCGCTAGCCTGCGTAGCTGTTCTCGCAATGTCCGCGTGCGCCAAAAATAACGAAAAAGAATCTATAACTCGTCTGTCTCAACAACAACTCGCTAAAAGCTTCGAGGTCGGGGTCGAAAATCTAAGACGCAAAAACTATAAAAAAGCCGCAAGGTCGCTCGCCGTGATAGCGCACGACCATCCATACTCATCGCTCGCCCCTAGGGCACAGCTGCTACTCGCATACGCATACTATAAACGAAATAAAAAAGTCGAAGCCCTAGTCGAAGCAGAGTCGTTCATACTCGCATACCCCGCATCACCATCGCTCGCATACGCCCTATACCTGAAAGGACTCATCTACTTCCAAAACTTACAGCATGTAGAACGAACGCAAGAAGACATGAAACAAGCAAGGAGCGCATTCGAAGCCCTGCAGACAAAATTCCCTCGCTCGCCATACGCAAATGACGCAAAATCTAAACTGAACCTAGTCGCAACACAGCTGGTAGCCCACGATATGCAGAACGCTAGATTCTACCTCAAGCATAGAAAACCACTCGCCGCTGCTGACCTGCTAATAAAAATACTCGAAGAATACCCAAATACGTTATATACCGCAGAAGTACTATATCGGTTGGTCGAAGCATCTCTATCCCTAGGGATGGTCGAAGAAGCTATAATATGGCAAGACTTCCTAGCCGTAAACTATCCCAATGATGTCTGGACGCAAAAAGCAAATAAAAGAGTAGAGAAATCCTCAACGCCAGAAAGAATAAAAATCATCACAAGGAATCCCACAAATGCTCCATCCCCCGCAGCTCTGCCGCCAAAACAAACACAGTGAAAAATCATAAACAGCAAAACATAAATAATAAAATATGATCGTCGGACTCACCATCCGAAATATCGTGCTCATCGAACAGCTAGACCTAGCGTTCGATAGCGGGCTGACCGTTCTATCGGGGGAAACCGGTGCAGGAAAATCTATGCTGCTCGACTCGCTCGCCCTAGCACTAGGCGCAAGGTCCGATAGCGCGCTCATACGAAAAGACTGCCAAAAAGCATCGGTCGGACTCTCGATACGATTGTCAGAAAAACATTCGCTCAGACAGCTACTCGACGCACACGGAATAGAGCTGGATATAAACGAAGACCTGCAAATCCGAAGGATGCTGAACAGAGACACGCATAGTAAAGCATTCGTACAAGATACTCCCGTTACCGTCGGATTCCTAAAACAACTAGGACAACAAATAGTCGATATACAGGGGCAGTTCGAACAAAGCAAACTCATGAATAGCGAAACGCATCGACAACTCTTCGATAGCTTCGCAAAACTCAACGAGCAAAGCGTGCAAGTAGAAAACCTATGGCAAAAACAACGCGAGGCGAAAGAACAGCTACAGCTAGCTCAAAAACAAGCAGAAATCGCCGCGCAAGACGCAGACTTTACTAAACACGCCAGCGCAGAGCTGGAGGCTCTGGAACCACTGGAAGGTGAAGAGACAAAGCTCGATGCAGAACGAGCCTTGCTAACTAACGCAGAACAGCTACAGCAGGCAATACATAACGCCATAAACGCAATCGACACTAGCAACTTAGACCAAGAGCAAAACTCGAACAGTAGCGCAAATATCGGAGCTGAAAACCTACTGGAAAATGCCATAACTCAACTAGCTAAACGCTCCTCGCTCGCAAGCGAAAGTCTGACGCCCATCGTAAGTAGCCTGGAGAGCGCACTCAGCGAAGTGCGTGAAGCGCGCGCGCAGTTGCGAGAGGTCGCAAGCAAAACTAAAGGAGAGGCTGGACAATTGCAAAAAATAGAAGAGCGGTTGTTCAATATCAGAGCCGTCGCTCGAAAACACAGAGTAAACTGCGATGAATTGCCCAAACTCACAATAACAATGCAAGAAAGATTAGCTATGCTAGAAGATAGCTCAACAGAAATCGAGAGGCTGCAGGATATAGCAGGTCAAAGAGAGAAAGAATATCTCATAGCC
>JABABG010000016.1 GCA_014238315.1 Alphaproteobacteria bacterium | reverse complement strand
GCGCAACAGAGAGCTCTCGATTCTGGAAACTATGGACACGGGCAAACCCTTACAAGAAACTTTGGTCGCCGACGCCACGACAGCTGCCGATTGTTTCGAGTATTTCGGTGCTTTGGCTTGCGCGAATAGTTTTGAGGGAAGGCATATTCCTCTAGCTGGCGATAGTTTTGCCTATACATTACGCGAGCCGCTAGGGGTTTGTCTTGGCTTGGGTGCTTGGAACTATCCTATCCAAACTGGAGCTTGGAAGATTGCGCCTGCTTTGGCACTTGGCAACTCGATTATTTTCAAACCTTCTGAGCTCACACCTCTCTCGGCACTTGCGCTTGCAGAGATTCTGAGCGAGGCGGGATTGCCTTGCGGTTTGTTGCAAGTTGTGCAGGGAGCTGGTGAGGTAGGGGATGCACTGATAAAAGATTCGCGCATCGCCAAGGTTTCGCTAACTGGCTCGGTAGAAACGGGTCGTCTGGTGGCAGCTCGCGCTGGCGCGAGTTTGAAGAAAGTAACTTTAGAGCTCGGCGGAAAATCACCATTAATTATTTGCAAGGACGCGGATTTGCAAGAGGCGGTGTCGGGCGCGTTGCTGGCGAACTTTTATTCTAGCGGACAAGTATGCTCTAACGCGACCCGTGTTTTTGTCTGCGAGGAGATCAGGGAAGATTTTCTCGCTCTTTTGCGCAAGCGCACCTCCGACATTCGCATTGGCGACCCTCTGGATGAAAGCACGATGATGGGTCCTCTGATTAGCGAGGAACAACGAAGTCGCGTCTTGGACTACATCGCGCTCGGCAAAAAAGAGGGGGCGAAGCTACTATGTGGCGGCGATAAGCCTGTTGTGCCCAGTAGCAATGGCAGAGATTTTACGGGCGGGTTTTTTATCGAGCCAGCCATCTTCGAGCGAGTAGAAGACAACATGACGATAGCGCGCGAGGAGATATTCGGTCCAGTATTATGCCTACTATCTTTTCGCGATGAAGAGGATGCAGTTGCGCGAGCAAACGCTAGCGTCTTTGGCTTGAGCGCGGGTGTTTTTTCAAGGGATATTGAACGAGCTTACCGCATTGCGGCGCGGTTTAAGGCTGGTTCTTGTTGGATTAATTCCTACAATTCGACCGCCGCGGGGGTTCCTTTTGGTGGCTATAAAAACTCTGGCATCGGTCGAGAGAATAGCCTTGAGACTATCGAGGCTTATTCGCAGATAAAGAGCGTCTATGTGCAGGGTGGCAAGATAGACGCGCCCTACTGAAGGTATCTTATATTAGCCAGACATTAGCTAACCTGCTAAATCAATTGTGGACGCTTCGCAAGCCAGAACGATTACAACGGATAGCTTCGCTTTAAAATTAGCAGCAGAACGAGCAATATCGTTCAAAAATAGTTGATGGTGTATCACGAGCTTGTGATTGGACAGCGAGCGAAGTTAGCGCAAAACTAACCTCGTCTTCAAAGGATTAACTTCGCTAGAAGACAAAAACGAAGTCCTCGCGCCTATCTCTCCCTCCCAAAGGCGCGGGGATTTCTTTTTAAAAATTCGATAATCTTGAAAGGAAACTTTAGGCAAGCGCACGCTGGAGGCTATGCTAACCAGAGTCCACGCTAACTAGAGTCCAGGCTAACTGGAGGTTATAACTAAGCAGCCTCTAGTTGCGTCTCGCCATTTAGTAGCTCGCGCAAAACATAGTGCAGGATGCCACCGTTTCTATAGTAGTCCATTTCGTCGAGCGTATCGATTCTCACGCGCAAAGGTATAGTCTCCACGCTTTCCCCGCGTTTAATTACGCACTCTATTTCACCGCGAGGCTGCAACTGCTCTAGCCCCAACAGGTCGAAAATCTCGCTACCATCGATCATCAGAGATTCTGCTGTCTGCTTGCCGAGAAACTCTAACGGTAGCACCCCCATCCCGACTAGGTTAGACCTATGTATGCGCTCGAAGCT
>JABABG010000017.1 GCA_014238315.1 Alphaproteobacteria bacterium | reverse complement strand
TTCGCTATCGCATCGCGCGTCATATCCAAAAGGTAGAGCGCGTTATAGCCGACCTCTAAACCCTCGCCATCGTACTCGACCTCTAGCGGGTAGTTGCCCTCGCCATCGGTGCCATGCTGGGCGCTGATATGCAGAGAGTTGCGTTCCAAATTAAACTTAACCCCGTGCGTGGTCTCGCTAGTCATGAGGTGGACCGCGGCGACATGATCGGAGAACTCCTTGCTCGAAAACAGCATCGACTTGTTGGTCTCCTTCGGGATGACGCGTTCGTAGTCTGGGAAGCTGCCATCGATCAGACGTGAGGTGATGCGAGTGTTGTCGAACATGAACTCCATAACCGTCGCGCGAGTATTGTCTAGGTTGCTGTCGCTCTCCTCTTCTTCCTGCTGGTATAGGGTGACGGTAACCTCGCTCTCCGATTCTTCGAGCAACTTGCGCAACTCTTGCGCCGCCTTGCGCGGTAAGATAACACCAGGTAGGTTGTCCGTGCCTTCGACCTCTTGTTCTATGCGCGCCAAGCGGTGACCATCGGTAGAAACCGCGCGGAAAACCTTGCCGCCGCCCTCCTTCTCGTGCGAGTGCAGGTAGACGCCGTTCAAGTAGTAACGCGATTCGTCGTCCGAGGTAGCAAAAATCGTGCGCGCCAGCATCTTCTCTAAACTCTTCGCTGCAATGCGGAAGTCTTGCAACTTGCGCAACTTCTCGCGTTTCGGAAAGGCTTCCTTGCTCATAGAGCTCAGTAAAAAACGCGCTCGTCTCGCTTGCATCACAAGCTGGTCGTCCTTCAACTCTAGCGAAATCTCCGAGTCCTCTGGCATGGCGCGCGCTATGTCAAAAAGTTTCTGCGCCTTGACGATAGCAGTACCCTCTTTTTCTATCTTACCCTCCATGCCCTCGCACTCCTCGTCGATCCAAAGGTCGATGTCGGTGCCAGTAAGCGTTAGCTTATCTCCTGCAGTTTCCATATAGACATGCGAGAGAACTGGCATCGTCGTGCGAGTCTCTACCGCGTTACGCACTCGCGAGAGAGCGCGTACTAAACTAGTGCGTTCGATCGCAATCTTCATAATAACTGGCTCCTCTTCTTCAACCTAACAGCATCGATCATACTACAAAGGATAGGCTTAAGTACTATCTAAAAGATATTACATAAAGCATAGAGCCTAATGTCTAAACATTCTCACAGCTCTACGCAAGCGCGTGGGGGGAGAAAGGTGCTAGTTTTCCACGCAAAAATTATACTAGACAATCTATTCTAAAAATTACTCCTAAAAATTACTCCTAAAAATTACTCCAGGAAACTACTCTAAAAGACTACTCTAAAAGATTACTCTAAAGGATTGTTTTTGGGGTTGCATGGACTAGACTACTAGCTAACCTATAGTCTATCCCCTATCCCGCCCTGTAGACTATCCCGTAGATTATCCGCAGATTATCCCGTACCCCACATCGACTCTTTATTATTTACAACCAACAGCCTATAGTGGCGTAATGGCAGATACGAAAAAAAATAAAACTAAAGCGACCAGCAAAGCTGCTAGCAAGAGCAAGAGCGAGGCTGGCGGTGCTAAGGTGAGCAAGGCTGGTGATAAAGCAAAGCCAGCCTTGACGCTTAGCTCGAACTCCGCGAACGGCAAAGACGCGCAACAGCACGGGCTACAGCCGAAGCAGGCGGGTGGTGACGAAGCCTTGTTCTCGCGCATGCAGGTGCTCGCGCAATACCTCAAAGATTTGTCCTTCGAGTCGCCTAACGCTCCGCAGATATTCACGCCTCAACAGGGGCAGGTGCCGCAGTTCTCTCTAGACATTAGGGTCAAGGCGGACAAGCTCGCGCCAGAACGCCACGAGGTAACACTTATCCTAAAGGTCGCAATGACGCGCGGCGAGCAAGCCTGCTTTCTCATCGAAATAGTATACGCAGGTTTGGTCGCCGTACAAGAGCCAGTGCCAGAAGAAAGTTTGCTACAGGCTTTACTACTGATCGAAGTGCCAAGGCTACTCTTCCCATACGCTCGAAATATACTATCGGAGTTGACGCAAAGTAGCGGCTTCCCGCCACTAGTCGTCCAGCCCGTAGACTTCGCCGCGCTATACAGAAAGCAGTTGGCAGAGGCGCGCGCAAGTGCCTCGTGAAAATTCTATCAGGGGCTGGTCCTAGTAGGAGGGTAGGATAGATGGCGAACTCAGAAAAGGCAGACGAGGCTGCAAGCTATCGTGAAAAGATGGCGAAACGCAAAGCGGTCAAGGATAAAGTCCTCGCCGAAAAGACTAGAGAAAAAGGGCTCGTCATCGTCCATACTGGCAAAGGCAAGGGGAAGACTACCGCTGCTATGGGGCTCGTGTTGCGTGCGCTCGGGCGCGGGGTGCGCGTCATCGTCCTGCAGTTCATCAAGGGTAAGTGGGATACCGGCGAGAAAATCGCCCTCGAACGTTTTGGCGAGCAGTGCAAATTCTACGCACTAGGCGAAGGCTTTACCTGGGAGACGCAGGACAAGCAGCAAGACATCGCCGCCGTGCTCAAAGCCTGGCAAAAAGCCGAACAGATAATAGAGACTGGCGCGTGCGAGCTTTTGTTGCTCGACGAGTTGAACATCGCCTTGCGCTATAACTATCTGCAAGTAGAGCAAGTGTTGGCAGCACTGAAAAAAAAGCCAGAGATGATGCATATAGTTATTACCGGTCGCAACGCTCGACAAGAGCTGATCGATGCCTCGGATTTGACAACCGAGATGCAGGAGGTCAAGCATCCCTTCCGCTCTGGTATTCGCGCTCAGAGTGGAATCGAATTCTAGATAGGTGCTAGCCCGACAAAAAACTCGTAAGGCTAAAAGCCTGATGATACAAGCGACCGGTTCTAACGCCGGTAAGTCGCTGTTCGTAGCAGGATTGGCAAGGTTGCTCCATCGGCGGGGCTTGCGGGTAGCACCCTTCAAGCCACAAAATATGGCGAATAATGCAGCAGTGGCTCTCGATGGTGGAGAGATAGCGCGCGCGCAGGCTCTGCAGTGTCTGGCTTGCGCTTGCGAGACTTCTAGCGATATGAACCCGGTTTTGCTCAAGCCGCAAAACGATGGTAGCTCGCAGCTGATAGTGCAGGGGTGTGCTGTAGGCTCCGTGCGCGCTAGTGATTATCCGCGCATGCGGGCTCGATTGCTCGGAAAAGTTCGCGAAAGCTATCACCGCTTGGCGCAAAAATTTGAGGTGATAATCGTCGAGGGCGCTGGTAGTCCAGCAGAGGTTAATCTGCGCGCTGGCGACATCGCAAATATGGGATTCGCCACAGCAGAGCAGGTGCCAGTGTTGATACTCGCAGATATAGAGCGCGGTGGCAGCATCGCTGCTCTGTGCGGAACGCATCAGTTGCTAGAGCAGCAAGAGCGCGCTCTGGTGCGGGGTTTTCTTATCAACAAGTTTCGTGGCGAGGTTTCGTTGTTCAAGCCCGCCATCGAGGTCATCGCTCAACGCACGGGTTGGCGCAGCGCAGGCGTTGTTACTTGGTGCGAGCCCTTGGGCGAGTTGCCAGCAGAAGATTCGTTGGATTTGCGGCGAGGGGGGAAAATTGCGAAAATGCAAAACCCTGGTTTACAAGATTCTGGTTTGCAAAACCCTGACTTGCAAAATTCTGGTTCGCAAGATTCTGGTTTGCAAAATATCAGCTTAGAAAATCTCGACAAGACAAACTCCAGCTCCCCCTCTACCCCCTCCTCTAGCTCGTCCCCTAAATTGCCTTGTCGGGTAACCGCTCTGCGCTGTCCCTATATGGCTAACGCCGACGACCTTGACCCCCTGCTGCTCGACGAGAATTTTGAAGTGCGTCTGCTAGAGGCAGGTAGTCCCATACCTAGCGATAGCGATGTCGTCTTGCTGCTCGGTTCTAAGTCGGTGCTCGCCGACCTCGCCTTCCTGCGCGCGCAGGGTTGGGATATTGATATAGTGGCGCATAGGCGAAGGGGGGGAATAGTCTTTGGTATATGCGGTGGTTATCAGATGCTTGGGCTCTCCATCGAGGATGATCAGGGCTTGGAGGGCTGGCGTGGGAAAAAGGCGGGCTTGGCTCTGCTCGATCTAACCACCGAGATAACGCAAGGGAAAAAACTTTCGCGCATCGAGGGACTGGCGTGTCTGCCGAGTGTGGCACCGCTCGCGGGAGTGTCGGTGGTCGGCTACGAGATGCACAACGGTGAGACGCGACTAAAATCTTCTGGCAGGCGGGGGCTTGACAGAAGAGGGCTTGAGAAAAGAGGGATTGAGAAAAGAGGGATTGACAAAAACAGAGTAGCGCGCTCTTTGCATTCACCTGCTGCCGTTCGTCCTTGGTTATCTCTGGGGTTACCTCTTGGGGTATCCATTGGCTCATCTCCGCAGACTGCTCGCGATAGTAGCAGAGACGAGCTGGATATTAACTTTGGCGCTCTCTCCGCAGACGGCTGTGTTTTGGGCTGCTATTTGCATGGTATATTCGCGAGCGGCGAATTTCGTAGAGCCTTCTACCAATACGCTTGTTCCTCGCCAGATCGACGAGCCTATACAAATGCAGGGAGGGTAGATGCAGGGAAAGCAAATGCGGGGAAGGCAAGCGCGGGGAAGGCAAGCGCGGGGAAGGCAAGCGCGGGGAATGCAAGCGCGGGGAATGCAAGCGCGGGGAGGGGTGGCAAGGGCGAGGGAGTAGGGAGGGCTGATGGCTGGCGCGGGGGGTTCGATTATGCTGAAAGAATCGAAGAAGTGTTGGATATTTGGGCAGATCATCTCGCGGGTTGTTGCGACATCGAGTTCATAGTCTCTCTTCTAAGCGATGTATCAAGCGACGGGCTAAGTGCTCATCTGGGCGACCAGCAAGGCGAGCATCCAAGCTGCGAGGGTAGAAAAGATAGGGTATAAAGACAAGGTATAAAGTGTAGAGTGTTTAGCCACAGGGCTTTATCTACTATTAGCATCAAAGCAGAATAAAGGATGGGTGGCTGAGTGGTCGAAAGCACCGGTCTTGAAAACCGGCAGAGGAGCGATCCTCTCGTGGGTTCGAATCCCACCTCATCCGTTTGCGCGATTCTACAAGCAAGGCTTTTCTCAAAGCCACTAGCCTAGATTGCCGCTCGACTAGCGAGCTGGCAAATGCACCAGCAGCTCGCCCGCACGGTCTACGATAACTATGCCGATCGAAAAACGGCTCGGTTGCAATAGCCGTAATGCCTCCTCCCTTGCAGCTATCGCTAGGCTTTGCAAAAAGGTATCGCGCGAAGAACTCGCCCTATCCATACTACCCGTACTATAGACTCTACTATTTGCTCCGCTATCGGCGAGCAGAGCAAGGACCCCTGCCGCAGAAGCAGAGCCATTGATAGCCTCGCACAGCTCAACCCCACAGCCGCAAGCCTTTGCCAAACTCGCTAGTTTGGCAAAGTCAACGCTCGACCTGCCAGAGTGTAAGTCGCTATTGCCCTGCGCAAGTTTAACCATCTTGCCAAAGCCGCCGGCAATCGTCAGGCAGCCAATCCCCGCAGGTTGCTTGCGCATATACTTCAGCATACCGCCCGCAAAATCTCCCATGTCGATTATCGCCGTTTGCGGCAGTCCTAATAGACGCATAACGCTCTGCTCCGATGTGCGTCCAGTAGCAGCCGCGAGATCGCTAACCCCATTGGCTCGCGCAACATCCACCCCGCGCTGAATCGCGTGAATCCAAGCACTACAGGAATAAGGCACAACTATGCCAGTCGTGCCTAGTATCGACAATCCTCCGACTATGCCTAGGCGAGCGTTCCAAGTCTGCTCGGCTAGGCGCACTCCGTTTGCAACCGAAATCGTTACTCGGAACTTATGGATGTTCATACCAGCTGGGTGAGGGGTTGCAGCGCGCTCGTGCCTATGTTCGTCAATTGCCTCCTGCAAGTTTGCCAGTATCATACGCCTCGGTGCTGGGTTAATAGCCGGCTCTCCTACCGCTAGCGGCAAGCCAGCTAGGGTGACCACTCCTACGCCTCTGCCAGCGCGAAATAGTAGCTCTGGGGGGAGGGGGAGGGGGTTCACCGTTGGTTCTTCCCTCGTGTGCCCATCTTCTTGCTCATTCTCTTGTGGTTCGAGCGCGACCAGAATCAACGCTCTATGCGTCACATCCGGGTCGTCGCCCGCATCCTTGCGCACGACCGCGTAGCAGCCTCGATGTAAATCCAGCCCTAAAACGTTTGGGCGCGAGCGCAAAAAGCCTGCGCGCTCGATCGTGAACTCAGGTCTATCGCCGCGCGGTAGGGTTATCTCTACTGTGCGAGGAAACTCGCCGCGCAAAAAGCCGAGCATGGCAGCCTTGCTCGCTGCACTCGCGCAGGCTCCAGTCGAAAAGCCCGTGCGCAACTTCTTGCCAGAACCCTCGCGTAGAGCGGGGGTTACAGATTTATTCTTCAAAGTTTTATTCCAACTCATGTATCAATATAGTCATGCATTAATTATAGCCGTATACTAAATAGCCATATCCGATTCTTGCGTTATTCTAATCTCTATGCCAACATGCGAGTGCTTGGCAATGATAGCAAAAAATGCACAGGAAAATGGCAATACGCGCCCGTAGCTCAGCTGGATAGAGTGTTTGACTACGAATCAAAAGGTCGGGAGTTCGAATCTTCCCGGGCGCGCGCTAACAATAGCGCTATTGTTATAGGTTGGCGTTATAGGTTTGGGTATGATCGTCTCAACTCTGCAAAAGATAGTCGGTAGCGCGCGCGATGTCGCCTGGGGACACGGGCGCAGTCGACGGTTCTTGCTGAAAAAAGACGCAATGGGATTCACCCTAACCGATACATTGATAGAGAAAGGTGTCAACATAGTCCTGCAATATCGAAACCACCTCGAGGCTTGCTATATCTTGGAGGGAGAAGGGTTGCTCACAAACGAAGAAACCGGAGAAAAATACGCTATCGCGCCAGGCTTGCTCTACGCCCTAGATAAGCACGAGCGGCACAGAGTCGAGGCTTATAGCAACCTGCGAGCTATCTGCGTGTTCTCGCCAGCCTTGGAGGGCAACGAAAAGCATAGCCACAAAGATAAGGATAGCAAAGGCGATTCTTCATACTAAAGCGTATCAGCATTACCGAGCATTAATGTTGATTTTTTAACAAAAACACTCTACTATTATCCAGTAAACAGAGTTTCTAACTGTATGGAGTGTTAACTATGATGGATTTTCTTAAAAAACCTTGGATTTGGATCGCGCTAGTCCTCGTGATCATCGTCATTTTCGTCTTGCGTTCGGGAATGATGGGCGGAATGATGGGCGGAATGATGG
>JABABG010000018.1 GCA_014238315.1 Alphaproteobacteria bacterium | reverse complement strand
TCCTTCGAGATATGCACAGCCTTAACCTTGCGGTCGCCAGACCAAGCATGACCGCGAACCTCGACGCTCTCGCCAACCTTCGCGCCAGAGCGGGGGTTGGTTATCAAAGATTTAACCGGCATGCGCTCGATTATTCCAAAGTCCTTCGTCGCAACCTTCTCGCCAGACTCAACAGGGTAGGTCGGCACGCGGTAGGCTTTGCCAGTCATCTTCGGTCCATCGTGGACTTGATCGCGAATCTGAATGCGCCTCAACCACTTTTGCGAGCAGGAGCCAGGCCAGCCCGGTACTACTAAGCGTAAAGGAGCGCCATTGAGAGGCGATATCGCAGAGCCGTTCTGAGCGAACGCGATAAGGATGCTATCGTCCATCGCCTTGCTGATAGGGACACCGCGCGAAAGCGACAATTTGCCCTCTTTGCCAGATAGGTGACTATCCGCTCCGTAGTGCGCCGTATAAACCGCGCCAGATTGTAC
The DNA here is from genome assembly GCA_014238315.1 of Alphaproteobacteria bacterium. Taxonomy (GTDB): domain Bacteria; phylum Pseudomonadota; class Alphaproteobacteria; order JABAAW01; family JABAAW01; genus JABAAW01. Next base: position 31,132 of record JABABG010000018.1, on the reverse strand, counting down.
CTTCGCAGCCCTTAGAACATCCTTCAGCCGAACGCCAGTCCATTCCGAGCAGGCGACAGCTCCGTAAGTCCATTGGTTGCCCTTAGCAGGTGGGTCGAAAAATGCACGACCATTGCCTCCGCATTCGATAAGCAAAGCCTTCGTGTAGACCTTGAACTTGTCCTTAAGATCCTCGATCGACAAATCCATAGGGTTGTCTACTAATCCGTCTATTTTCAAGCTCCAAGTCGAAGCCTTGACATCAACCGGCGGAATGCCGTTGTTGCGGACAAAGTGACGCTCGTTAGGGGTTATATCATCATCGAGTAGGTGGACTGGAGTCTCCGCGTTGATAGGGCGGTCGTTTAGCACAGTCAAGCCATCCTTACCAGGTAGGCTCATAGTTTCCGCTAGCGCAACCGGAATTAGACCAGAGGGCATAAAGCGGTGATAGGGGATGTTGGCGCCTATTAGGGCGGTCATAGCTCCTAGTCCCGCTCCGCGTAAAAAGCCACGGCGGTTACTATCGGCAACTCGACCAAAAAGTTTATAGTCGCCATCGGCTACTCCATCCGCGTAAAGCTCCGATAAAGTCGTAGCCCTCCGCAAGTCGCTACCAGCTTTTTTATCTCGTAGGGTGCCACCTGCTCGTGTAGCTCGTTTGGGTTCTTCAATTATAGACATAGCGCAATCTCCTAGTTGGGTTCTGTTCTATTAAATGGTCGAGGCATGCTCTGTGATAGGTTGGGTTCTCTACCTCGTGTATAGCAAATCTTTCATAGTCTCGCCTATAAGCGCAGGGTTGTCAAGAGCAAGGATACCCGCCTCGCGCATCGCTGCTATTTTCGCATCAGCACCACCCGTGCCGCCAGAAACGATGGCACCAGCATGCCCCATCCTCTTGCCCTCAGGTGCTGCTGCCCCCGCGATGAAGCCAACTATCGGTTTGCCAGACTGGTTATTCCGCTCGCGTAGGTACTGGCAGGCTTCCTCCTCCGCGCTACCGCCTATCTCGCCTATCATAACTATTCCTTGCGTTTCATCGTCCGCTAAAAATAACTCCAAGCAGTCGATGAAGTTCGTGCCGTTCAGAGGGTCGCCGCCGATGCCGATGCAACTCGATTGTCCCAGTCCAACCTTGCTGGTTTGATCGACCGCCTCGTAGGTCAGCGTGCCAGAGCGCGAAACAATGCCGATAACTCCTCGTTTGTGAATATGTCCAGGCATGATGCCTATCTTGCACTCATCGGGCGTAATGACACCAGGGCAGTTCGGTCCCACCAAACGAACAGCATCGTTGCACGAAAGCGCAACCTTAACTCGCATCATATCAAGAACCGGGATGCCCTCCGTGATGCAGATGATAAGAGGAATCAGGGCATCGGCTGCCTCTAGTATCGCGTCCGCCGCAAACGGCGGGGGAACAAAAATAACGCTCGCATTAGCACCAGTCTCGTCTCTCGCCTGCGCCACAGTATCGAAGACCGGCAGACCTAAATGCTTTTGCCCACCCTTGCCAGGGGTAACGCCGCCTACCATTCGCGTGCCATACTCTATGGCTTGCTGCGAATGGAAGCTACCTTGCGCACCAGTGAAGCCTTGGCAAATTACCTTCGTGTCTCGGTTGACCAATACAGACATAAATATATCCTCTAGCTGCTCTTATTTGTGCCTTGGGCGGCGGCAACCGCTTTCTCCGCCGCGTCCGCCAGCGTCTCCGCAGCTATGATGTTGAGCGAGGAAGAGGCTAGAATCTCCTTGCCACGCTCAAAGTTCGTGCCCTGCAGGCGCACAACCAGAGGCACAGAAAGACCTAGCTTGCTCGCAGCCGCAACGATGCCCTCCGCTATGATGTCGCAGCGCATGATGCCGCCAAAAATGTTGACTAAAATAGCCTCCACAGCCTTATCGCGAAGTATGATGCGGAACGCAGTCTCGACGCGATCCTTATCCGCTCCACCCCCAACATCCAAAAAGTTCGCAGGGCTGCCCCCGAAATTCTGAACGATGTCCATCGTCGCCATCGCTAGTCCCGCGCCATTTACCATACAAGCGATAGTGCCATCTAATTTGATGTAGCTCAAGCCAACCTCGTTAGCCTCGCGCTCGGACGGCTCTTCCTCCTCAACATCGCGCAGGGATTCGATAGCCGGCTGGCGGAACAAGGCGTTGTCGTCAAAGGTCATCTTCGCGTCCATCACCAGCAGCTTGCCATCGGGTTGTAAGACTAGTGGATTTATCTCTAGCAACGAGGCGTCAAGCTCGCGGAAAAGCTCGCTGAGCTTTTGCAATAGCTTCGAGAAATGCTTAACGCTCTCGCCAGATAAGCCCAGCGCAAAAGCGAGTTTGCGACCATGGTAGGAGCTATAACCATCGATGCCTATCTTGGTGCGATGTATCAAGTTTGGCGTTTTCTTCGCTACATCCTCAATATCTATGCCGCCGCTCGCAGAGGCTATCACAACAACCGCCGCACTCTGGCGGTCAACGAGTAACGACAAGTATAGCTCGCGTTCGATAGCACCGCCTTCCTCGATATAAAGCCTGCCTACGCGCCGTCCGCTCTTGCCAGTTTGTTTTGTTACTAGGACGCGACCGAGCATGCTCTCGCTATTCGCCTGCACCTCGTCCCTAGTGCGACAAAGCCTGACGCCGCCGCCCTTGCCAGTTTGTTTGCCAGTTTGTTTGTCAGTTTGTTTGTCAGTTTGTTTGCCAGCCTCATCGCCCCCCGCGCCCTCAAAGTGTCCCGCACCGCGCCCGCCCGCGTGTATCTGCGCCTTCACCGCAACTAAAGGCACCTGAAACTTGTCCCACGCCGCAACAGCCTGCTCAACCGAAAATGCCGCATCGCCCCTCAGAACCGGCAGACCCGCATCGCGCAACAAAGCCTTAGCCTGGTATTCGTGAATGTTCATAATCGTCTATCTACAACAATCTCTTGACTAAACTTCGTTTCTTGAAAGCCTCGTTGGCTAAATCTTCTTGGCAGCCCTAAGTTTGTCAAGGACGCTGTTTAGGGTTTTCACCGCCTCGACCGATTTGCCAAAAAGAGACTTTTCCTCCTCGTCCAAGCTAATCTCAACGATCTTCTCGACCCCGTTAGCCCCGATCAAAGCCGGAACGCCTACATAAAGACCAGCTACCCCGTACTGACCCTCGCAATAGGCAGCGCAAGGCAGTATCCGTTTCTGATCCTTGAGGTACGACTGCGCCATCGAAATCGCCGCCGCCGCCGGCGCAAAATAGGCAGAAGTGCCCATAAGCTCGACAACCTCCGCGCCACCCGCACGCGTGCGCGCGACTATCTCATCGATGCGACCTTGGCTTATCCAACCCATACTAACTATCTCAGGCAACGGGATGCCGCCAACGCTCGAATAGCGTGCTAGCGGTACCATCGAATCTCCGTGTCCGCCTAAAACAAAGGCGGAAACATCTTGAGTCGATACACCTAACTCGTCCGCAAGAAAGCGCCGAAAGCGCGCAGAATCAAGAACTCCAGCCATCCCAACTACCTTATGCGGATCAAGACCCGCCTCGCGCTGTAGGTGACCGACCATAACGTCCAGAGGGTTCGTGATACATATAACAAAAGCATCCGCCGCTTGCGAGGCTATATGCTTGGCTATCGAGCTTACAATCTTGGCGTTACTCTCGACTAGATCATCGCGGCTCATGCCCGGTTTGCGCGGTAAGCCAGCCGTGACAATTATCACATCCGCGTTCGCCAAAAGTGCCTCCTCGCTGCCTCCTCGTAAGGTGGAATCGAAAGACTCGATCGGCGCGCTGCAGGAGATGTCGAGCGCCTTGCCTTGCGCAACCCCGCCTTGGATGTCGAAAATCGAAACATCACCGAGGTTCTTCTCGCAGATCAGTTGCGCTAAAAGACCGCCTATGTTACCACCGCCAACTAAAGCTATCTTGGCTCGCCTAATGCTCTGTGCTCTTCGTTCCATAATCTCCTCTATGCGATTCCATACTATACAGACCTATGTAATATAACCCCATAACAATACAGCCCCATAACAATATAACCTTATGAAATAGCTAAAACTAGCCAAAGGCTCATCGGAGAATGGCGCGTTGGGCTAATCTTGGCACTCGCCTTGCAAACGTTAGTCTGAACATTACCAATAGCGCGAAAGTCAGCAGAAATCAAGAGCGTATGAAAATAGCAATACGACAAGCATTAGAAAAAGACGCATTGGCAATATGCCGACTACGCAAAAAAGTATGGCTCGCAAGCTACGTGCGACCAGAGCTCGGATTCACAAAAGAAAAAATACTCGAATGCTACAGATTCACAGACAAAGAGAGCATCGAAGAATACCGAGAAATGTTGCTCGTAGCGCAAGCATGCGCAGAGCAGCCAGAGCTAGCATCAGCTGGCTATGCCGCTATTGGATTTTGGGTTGCAGAGGCTCATTTACTCAAAGGGTATAAAAAAATGGTCGGTTTCGCTAGCGCCGAAAGAAAGGATAACTGCCTAACCATGCTATATATCGATCCGCTATACCAACGCCGTGGAATCGGTAATATGCTGATGGAAAAAATCAGAGACTTCCTAGATGAAAAAAGAGACACCGTGCTGACCGTAGTCGATTTCAACGAGCAAGCGCAAAACTTCTACCACAAGCACGGTTTTATCATCGACGAAAAGGCTAGCCAGTCCGCGCATTGCGGTGCCTTGTTCGGTGCTAAGGGGATGCGTTCGCTCGCAAACTGATCGAATCGCTTAAACTTATTGCTCTAACTTACTGCCTTTGGTTATCTCTATTTTAGTTATACTTTGGCTATACCTTATTTTGCTCCTTGCGCTCACAGCAATCGTTTGCCTTAAGCTCTAGCTGTCCCTCTGGAGAGACGGCTAAGTGGAGCTGTCCCTCCAAAAACGCTAGAGCATGCTTGCCGAAAATCTCGAAACGCCAGCCCTCTAGCACCGAGCTATCGCACTTGCCACGCTCGCGCGCCAGCTCGCTGAGCTCCTGCGCGTTCGCAAGCAGCTCGGCGGCGACCAGACTTTCGTCCGCGCAAAACCTTTGCACAACCTTAAGCAAGGCTACCAAAACCCTATCTTTAGAGCTAAGCGCGTTAGAGCTAATCGTAGCTTCTCTCGGCAACAGCTCTGGCTTGTCCAGTTTGCTCAGCCGTAGCTGCTCTAAAATACCCTCGACTATCGTCGCATCGTGTAGCCAAGCTCCGCGAGTGCGTAGTTTTGTCGCAAGATGCTCGCGCTTGCTCGGGCGTAGGCGCGATAGCTCAAGCAAGCCAACGTCCGGACAAATCCACTGACGCGGTTTGTCGCGCCTCTGCGCTAGCTGCTCGCGCCATTGCCACAATCTGCGAAACGCAGCTATGCTTTTGCCATCACGCAACTTCGATGTTTGACGCAGCCAGCCATCGTTGCCAGCGTTGATATAGTAGCCGCTGTCTAGCAAGTGTTTCTGTAAGTCGTCTAGCCAATCCTTGCGACCTAGTTCCTCTAACTCTCGTAGCAAAATAGGGTATATCTGTGTCAGGTAAAAAACATCGCCTAGCGCGTAGCATAACTGCTCGGTTGAAAGCGGGCGGGTTTGCCAGTTCGTATATTGCGAAGCCTTGTCGATGTCTATGTTGAGGTAACGGCGAACTAAACGCTCGTAGCCGCATTGCGCTCCTAGCCCTAGCAGCGAGGCGGCTATCTGGCTGTCGAAAAGAGGGCGTGGAAGGTTCGTGAAAAAACGCAGCAGAATCTCTAAATCTTGCTTGCCAGCGTGCAAAACCTTAGTGCGCCGCTCATCGTAAATAACTCGTTTGACTAGAGACCAATCCGTTTGCTCCGACATAGCGTCAACTAGGCAGACGCGCACAGAGCCACTAGAGTCTAGGGCACCTAGCTGAAGAAGACTCCATTGCGGGTAATAGTGTCTATCGCGTTGGAACTCCGTATCTAGCGTCAGAAACTTCGAACCCTCGATAGCTTGGGAGAATTGCAAAAGAGGCTCGTTCCTATCAATCGTCACCCGCAAGGAATCGCTATTCGCGCTCGCGCGCGCTCTAGACATCTTTGCTCGCGCTGGCGATGTAGTTGAACGAGAGCGAGCTAGGGTCTAAAACAAAGTCGTCTCGCAATGGGCGATAACGCATTCCGCAAAAATCTATAACTCGTAAGCCAGAACCAGTCGCTAAAGACTCTAGTTCAAGCGGCGTGATAAAACGTTGCCAATCGTGCGTAGAGCGCGGCAGTAAGCCTAAAAGATGCTCCGCTACGATTATGCCCTTAAGCCAAGATTCGAATGTGCGGTTTAGTGTCGAGACTAAAAAAAGACCATTCGGGCGCAAAAGCTGTGAGGCTAGGTCGAGAAACTCTTGCGGGTCTTGCGTATGCTCGATTATCTCCATCGCGCAAATAAGGTCAAAGCGCCGCCGCGAGGGCTCGTTCTTGGCAAAGTCGCTAAGATCAGCGTGATGGTACGAAATAGGCAACGGGCTCGCTCGCTCAGCACCTTGCCCGCTGGCTGCCCCCGCATGCTCTGGCATATACTCGCGCGCGTGCGCTCGTGCAACCTCGATGCTCGGCAGGCTCTTATCTATGCCGACAACCTCAAAGCCAAGGCGCGCTAGCGACTCGCTCAACAAGCCGCCGCCACAGCCTATATCGAGAACTCGAAGTCTCGGCACAGGGGTGCTAAAGCCAGAGGCGCTAGTGCTACCACCAGCAACATCCGCTGAGCTATCCGCAGAACTCGCAAAGTGAGCAGATAAGGCTTGGCGAAGGTAGCGCATACGCGCAGGCTGTAGCTTGTGTAGCATCGAAAAAGCACCACGCCTATCCCACCAGCTATGCGAAAGCCTATCAAAACAAGAAGCAACAGAATCGTCGCTCTTTGTGCTTTTCATGGCATTCTTCTTGGCATTCTGCATGGCGTTCTTCTTGGAGCTACTGAGGACAGGGTCGTCTTGCATGCTATATATTTTTTCCTTTAGCGCACTACGCGGATAGGCTAGTATTCGCTCTAGTATAAGCCTATGGGCTGTTCTTGAGGTCGTTTTTTAAGGTTGTTTCTACGGGAGGCAAAAGGGGAGCCGCGGGGGAGCAAGCAGAGGAGCGGGGGGAGCCGTGGGGGAGCAAGCAAACAGCTCGCAAAAAACAGCCCTCCGCAAAAACTTGAACGATACTAACACCAATTGCTATAAGCAGGAAGATGCTAGGAAAATGCTTGGGGCTTGCTGAAATGTCTCGTGTCGTGCAAAAATTCGGCGGTAGCTCGCTCAAAGACCTCGCGCATATAAGACGCGCAGCCCAGATCGTCGCTCAACGATGGCACGAAGGCGACCAAGTGCTGGTCGTCGTATCCGCAATGGGCGATAAAACCGATCAGTTGCTAAACCTCGCTAAAGAAGCCAACAAAACTAACACAGAAGATAGCGCAGAGTGCGATTCGCTATTGGCAACCGGAGAGCAGGAATCCGCAGCCTTGATGGCTCTATGCCTGCAAAACCTAGGACTCAACGCAAGGTCCTTCCTAGGATGGCAGATCCCAGTCGAAACCTTCGGCAAACACGGGCGGGCGCAAGTGCGGAGAATCAATAATCTGCAGCTAGTAAACACATTGCAAAATCGAGAAATTGCAGTATGCGCCGGATTCCAAGGCTTGATGGCCGCCGGCGATCGAGTGGCTACTCTCGGTAGAGGAGGCTCCGATACCTCAGCCGTACTGATAGCAGCTAGCATCAAGGCGCAACTATGCGAAATCTTTACCGACGTCGAGGGAGTCTTCACCACAGACCCACGAATCGTGACAAATGCACAGAAAATAGATAAAATAAACTACGAGGAAATGCTCGAAATGGCTTCGCTCGGTGCGAAAATACTCGAAACTCGCGCCGCTGCCGCAGCTATGAAGTACAAAATACCTCTGCATATTAGATCAACCTTCTCGGGGAAAAAAGGAACCAAAGTCGAAAATGGAAAGCAATCCGTGGAACAAAAGCCCGTAACAGCACTAACATACTCCGATAGAGACGCTAAAATAGCACTACTCGGCTTGGATAACAGACCGGGGGTCGCTGCTAAAATCTTCGAACATCTCGCTGAAAAAAATATCTCCGTCGATATGATCGTTCAAGGCACTACTCAAGACGAGGAGAAAGCTCATATCGCTTTCACAGTCGAGAAAAATGACCTCAAAAGAGCCTGCTCCGCAATAGAGGAAATAAAAGAAAAAGCAGCATTCCAAGAGCTCCGTAGCGACGATAAAGTCATAAAACTTTCTCTAATCGGCGCAGGAATGAACTCATACGCAGGGGTCGCTGCTCGCATGTTCCGCATCCTCGCCGAAAAGGGAATCAACATACAAATCATCGCTACTTCAGAGATAAAAATTAGCGTCCTCATCGCCGCCGACTACCTAGAGCTCGCGCTCAGAAGCCTGCACGCAGTATTCGATCTACCCAAAACAGACAACAGCACAGACAACAGCACAGAAGAAAAGAAGTCCTCATGAGCAGTAAAGAAAAAAAAGAAGAAAAAATGGAAAAGCTACAAGCCTTAGGCTCGCGATTGCAGAAGCAACGCGAGGCGAATAAACAATCATTGCAAGATTATGCAGAAAGGTTAAAGGTAAGGCATAACTACTTGTTATCAATTGAAAATGGACAGCCAGAAAATTTGCCAGGCGCCGTCTTCTACATATCCTTCGCTAAAAGCTACGCAAATGCTCTCGGCTTGGACGGCGATGATTTTGCTAGTCTGGCTCGTAAGGCTCTGCAGGAGAAGGGGTTGCTCGATGTGTTCGCTCTTTCCGTAAATAAACAGCAAGCCTCGCGCCACGCTAGCTCAGCGCCTACTGGCAATCCAGAGGGTAACTTAGGGGGGAATTTGGGTGGGAACTTAGGTGGTGACTTAGGGGAGAACCCAGCTGGTAACCTAGCTGGCGGTGGTAGCAAGCCCTCCGTAGAAGCTACCTACGCAGAGGTAGGGACATTGGCACAAAAAAGGCAGCTCGCAACAAATAATCTAGAAACGCTAGGTAAGCCAGCTTTGCTGTTGCCTCATTCCTATTTTAATGGAAAAGACGGATTACCGAAAAAACTCGCCATCAACGCAGAAACCGAAAGACAAGCCCTGCGCGAGACGGTATTTAGTCCGATATTTGTCATCGGCGGAACAATCGCGGCAGTGCTATTGTATTTGGGCGGCGTAATCTTTACAGACTTGCTAGGCGAGGGAGAAGAAAGCCAGAGCAAAGCTGAACTCGTAGCCACTCTAGACGAGACAGAGGACGAGCTACTAGATGGCGAAACGTTGGAAGAAGAGGTGGCCGAGGCACCATACGAACCTAAATTATACGGCGCTTTGGGACCAACCAGGGTTATTCTAGAAGCTCAAGAAAAATGCTGGATCGCCGTCTTTGCAACCGAAAGCGAGCCAGGGGTGGTGCAAGATGCAGAACTCTTGTTCGTCGGAAACCTGAAGACCGGAGACCGCTATCGAGTGCCAGTGCAGCTAGGCGTAATCCTAAAAAGCGGAAATCTTAATGCCCTGCGATTCGAGGTGCACGGCGTGGGGGTCAAGCCGTTCCGAATACAAAATCCGTCCGGTTTCATGTCCCTAGAGCCAGTACATCTGCGCAACAAAACTTCTATACGGGAGGGCGGGGCACTCGCGAGGGAGAGGCTACCAGTTGTCCGCGAAATAGAACTGTTGCGCGAACATCGGGCTAAAGAGGCACTCGAAAAGCAGAAGGCTGCGAAATAAACGGCGAAATAAACGGCGAGATAAACGGCGAGATAAACGGGTAGTTGAACTCTAATGAAAAGCGTAAATCGGACGGGCAGTGACTAGAGCAGAAAGCAAAGAGCTCGCTCGTGATGAGCTGACCAGCTTGGCAGCCCATCAGGCTCTGAAAATAGAGCGACGGGTATCTAGGCAAGTGTTCGTAGGCTCGGTTGCAGTCGGAGGCACTGCAGATATTTCCGTGCAGTCGATGACTAATACCATAACTGAGCAGAGTGAGGCTTGCATACAGCAGATAAAGCAACTCGAGGATGCCGGGGCGGATATCGTGCGCGTCTCTTGCCCTAACGAGCAGGCAACAGCAGCACTCGCTAAAATCGTGCGTAGCGTCAATGTCCCCATCGTCGCCGATATTCACTTCCACTATAAAAGAGCTCTCGAAGCCGCCGCTGCCGGGGCTGCTTGCCTGCGCATAAATCCAGGCAATATCGGCTCAAAAGAAAGGGTACAGGAGGTCGTAAAGGCTGCAAAAGACTATGGTTGCTCCATAAGAATAGGCGTCAATGCTGGCTCTTTGGAGCGCGAGTTGCTCGAAAAATATAGAGAGCCTTGTCCGCAGGCGATGCTGGAGAGCGCGCTCGCACAAAGTAGATTGCTCGAAGATTGCGATTTTACAAACTTTAAAATTAGCGTGAAAGCATCCGATGTACGTCTAGCAATCGCATCATATCGCTTGCTCGCACAGGAATGCGACCATCCTCTACACCTCGGTATAACAGAAGCCGGCGGGTTGCTAGCCGGTGGCGTCAAGTCGGCAGTCGGGCTCGGGGTGCTGCTACTGGAGGGCATCGGAGATACCTTGCGGGTATCACTATCCGCCGACCCCATCGAAGAGGTGCGGGTCGCCTTCGCAATACTGCAAGCCCTGAAAATACGCTCGCGTGGGGTCAATATAATCGCTTGCCCCTCTTGCGCAAGGCAGCAGTTCGATGTAATAAAAGTCGTGCAGAAAGTCGAAGAGCGTCTAGAGCATATACGCGAGCCGATCACCGTATCCATCATCGGATGTGTCGTCAACGGACCCGGCGAGGCGCGCTCTAGCGATGTCGGGGTCGCCGGCGGAGGGCGCGGGACCCATCAAATATATGTCGACGGAAGGGGAGACCATCGTTTCTCGGGCAACGACCTCGTCGAGCATATCGTTACTTTGGTCGAAGAAAGGGCGCAAAAATTAAAGAAAGAAACAAAAAAAGAGCTGCAATAAAAGAGCTGCAATAATAGTGGCAACCGCTAAGTTAGTAACTAGTGGCTAGTAGCTAGTGGTCAATGATCAATAGCCAATAGCCAATAGTTAATAGCCGAAAAAAGCAGTGGTTCAGAGCTCAAGCAGGGTTGAGCGATTCGCGTAAAAATAAACGTTCTTCGATGCGAGAAAAGATACTCTGGTGCGCCTCGTTGTTCTTCAAAATACGGTCTCCGTTCTTGCTATCTACTATGACTATGATAAGGCGCAGGTGCGTGTAGTCGCCAATCTGCTCGAACGCAAGCGTGAGGCGGCGATGGACGCTATAACGCTCGCCATCGCGACACCGTTGCACATTCTCTTGCTTGTACTCGTCCCAAACATAAGAGCATTCGTCCGCAGCCCGCCGTTGACGGACTAGTCCCCTCGCCTCGATGAAGCCAGTCGCCTTATCTTGTTCTTCTATCCTATAGCCTAAACCCTGCAGAACTAAAATAGAGGCTCTTTGTACCTTCGCTAGCGGAGCCTCTAGCTCGAAAGATTGTATCTCCTCAATCTGCGCCTCGTTGAGCGGGGGCTGTCCCAAGCTATCGAAAAACTCGCAACCGCTGACCGATAAAGCTAAAAATAAAGCAGAAAATAAAGTCGAGCGGAAGAAAAAACAAATCCGCAAGGCAATCGTGGTAGCTTTGGGCATGGTTTGTTAAAAACTACTCGTCCTGCTCTTGAAGTCTCGTACGATCTTATTGCCATCGAACTTTATGATGAGAGTCATTCGTCTGTCCGTCCTCTCCGAAGAAGATTTGCTACGACTATAACCGCCAAGTAGCAGGAAAAATCCGCCGCCGCTATCTACAGAGCGCGAAACAGACGCCGTGCGCCGATAAGTCCAAACCTCAAGACCCTTGCCATCGATGGTCGCTATGTCTGGACCGCCAAAAACCTCTATAACCTCCGTCTGAGTGGTTCGTCCTACCTTCAGGTGTAGCTGAACATTGCCGTGCGTCAGAGCGTTCCTCTCCTCCCTAGGTGCGCTATCGTCGATAGCACAACCGCTAACGAAAAAAAGGCAGGTCGCAACAGAAAATAAAAAAACTTGGCTCTTAAACAAAATCTCGATACTCCTTAGAAAAAATCAAACATCTATCCATTACCACACACCATAGAGATATTCAACATACTCTCTGTCTATCTATCCGCTCTATCTGCATACACAACGATAAAGGTTAGGCTATTTTGCCTTTCTCCTCTTGTCAAACCAATACTAAAACTACATAAAGAAAAGAGTAGAATCTACTAGCAATCAACGAACAAGGATGGAAGCATAATGACAACCGAAAACTCTGCGACAGAAAATCCTGCAAAAGAGAATTCTAATGCTGAAATTATCGACGGCAAGTCTATAGCAGCGCGTCTCGTAGAAAGCATCGGCGAGCAGGCGCAAAGCCTTCGCGAAAAAAATGATATACAGCCAGGGCTCGCCGTTTGCATCGTCGGCGACAATCCAGCTAGCAAAGTATATGTGCGCGCAAAAGAAAAACGCGCGCAACAAGCTGGCTTCCATAGTCTCGTCGTGCGAAAAGAAGACATAAGCCAAGAGGAACTCCTCGCGCAAATAGACGAGTTCAACGAAAATCCAAAAATTCACGGAATACTCGTACAGATGCCTCTGCCAAAAGGAATCGAAGAGCGCACGGTAATCGAGCGTATCGCTCCGCATAAGGATGTCGACGGATTCCATACAGAAAACAGCGGAAAGCTTAGTTGCGGGATCAAAGGCGGATTCGTGCCATGCACACCACTCGGATGCCTGCATCTCATACGATGCCAGCTCAACAACATAGGAGATAGCTTGCAAGGAAAAAACGCCGTCATCGTCGGGCGTTCCAATATCGTCGGCAAGCCCATGGCAGCTCTGCTGCTAGGCGAAAATGCAACAGTTACTATCGCTCATTCGAAAACTCGAAATCTGCCAGAGCTATGCCAAGCTGCAGATGTGCTCGTAGCTGCCGTAGGACGCCCAAAATTCATACAAGGGGAATGGGTTAAAAAAGGCGCGACCGTGATAGATGTCGGTATAAATCGCTCCGAAGATGGAGCCTTGCTCGGAGATGTCGAGTTCGAAAAAGCTCAAACGCGCGCCGCCGCAATAACTCCAGTGCCAGGCGGGGTCGGACCTATGACCATAGCAATGCTACTGTGGAACACCCTCGCGGCTGCGCACAGAGCTATCGGATGCCCAGACCCCAAAATGGAGATACTATAGGAAAATAAGCCTAATAAAAGAAAAGCATGCTTGCCGTTGTATAGCATGCTAGCCTATAGAACAGAGGCAGGCTCAATACTTAAGCTCAATACTTAGGAAATAGCACGGAGATATATATGAAAACACACGCGCGCATCGTCATCGTAGGCGGGGGAGTCGTAGGTTGTTCCATCGCATACCATCTGACAAAATTTGGCGAAAAAGATGTCTTGTTGCTAGAGCGAACAGAACTAACCGCAGGCTCAACTTGGCATGCCGCAGGGTTGCTACCCTTGTTCAATATGTCTTACAGCGCCGGCCAGTTGCATAAATACTCCGTAGACCTATACAAAACATTAGAGGAAGAAACTGGACAAGCCGTAAGTTTCCATCAAACCGGAAACCTCAGGCTCGCTTGCAACAAAGAGCGACTCGACGAATACTATAACTATTGCGGAACAGCCAATACCATCGGGGTGCCATTCCGAATGGTCACTAACGAGGAAATTAAAGAAATGTGGCCGCTATGCAATGTCGAGGGCTTGCTCGGCGCTCTATTCCATCCAGAAGATGGGCATGTCGCGCCCGCAGATTTGACGATGGCTCTTGCTAAAGGCGCTCGGATGCGGGGCGCCAATATCGAATTGCAGACCGAAGTCAAAGCAATCGAAAAAAAAGTCAATGGCGAGTGGCTCGTGAAAACAACAAAAGGCGATATTACCGCTGAAATAGTCATCTCCGCTAGCGGAAACTATGCTCGGCAAACCGCTGCTATGGTCGGATTGGATATTCCAGTAATACCCGTCGAACATCAGTACATCGTCACAGACGATGTGCCAGAACTCATCGAGAGAAAACAAAAAGGATTGCCAGAAATGGCAGTCTTGCGAGAGCCAGATACCTCATACTACTTGCGCGAAGAACGGCAAGGATACATCCTTGGGCCATACGAAAATGGCGCAAAACTATGCTTCGCAGACGGCGTGCCAGATAACTTCGGACGCGAACTGCTGCCAGGGGATATCGATCGGCTCGCTCCGCATATCGAGGCTGCCATCAACAGAGTGCCATCCTTCGCAAACGCCGGAATCAAGGATGTCGTCAACGGACCTATATCCTATACCCCAGACGGAAATCCCTTCCTCGGTAGAGCTTGGAATATGCGGAACTTCTACTTCGCCGAAGGCTTTAGCTTTGGGATAACCGCAGCCGGTGGGGCTGGGAAAGTGCTCGCAGAAATTATACTACACGACGAAGCAAGCGTCGATACTCTGCCTTTCGACCCAAGACGATTCGGGAAATACGCCGACAAAGAATACGCCGCTAAAAAGAATGTCGAAGCATACGAGCATGTGTACGTAATACACTATCCGATGGAAGAAAGACCCGCCGCTCGAAATAAGAAAAAAAGTCCTTGCCACGATAAACTCGACCAGAGAGGCGCGGTGTGGGGGCAGCGATACGGGTGGGAGAGACCTAATTGGTTCGCTCCAAAAAATGTCGAGAGAAAAGACCTCTACAGCTTCAGGAGGTCGAACTGGTTCGAGCATGTCGGTGCCGAATGCCGTGCGACAAGAGACTCCGTAGGCTTGATCGATCTAACCGGTTTCAGCAAGTTCGACCTCAAAGGACAGGGGGCTGGTCTGTGGTTTAGAACTATGATCGCAAATAATGTACCCCAAAAAGATGGGCGAATACAGCTAGGGCACAACCTATATTCATCGGGTGGTGTGCGAAGCGAGTTCACCGTAACCCGAATCGGACAACAACATTTCTATATCGTTAGCTCAGGGTCCGCAGAACGATTCGATTACGATTTGTTAAATAAATGTCTGCCGCCAGACGACTCCTTGAAGCTCGAAAATAATACGACGAGCCGAGGCACCTTCGTTATTTGTGGACCAAAAGCGCGGGAGTTGCTCGCTGAACTAACTGACGCTGACCTCTCAAACGAAGCCTTCCCTTGGCTCAGCGCGCAGAACATAACTATCGCCGATCAGAAAAATATCCTAGCGTTGCGAGTCAACTTCGTAGGAGAGCTCGGATGGGAGCTACACCATCCCATTGAAACACAAAACGCCTTGTTCGACGCAATCGCTAAAGCAGGTGAAAAGCACTCCTTGGCTATGGTCGGAATGCGTGCCATGGACTCTATGCGAATCGAAAAGTCGTATCGGATGTGGGGGCAAGAGCTGACCTCGGACTACTCGCCTATACAGGCAGGGCTCGATAGGTTCGTAAAAACAAAAGACAATGTGCATTACTTGGGCTCCGAAAAAGTCTTGCAGCAGCAGCAAGACGGTTGCGATGTCTTGTTCGCTACAATCGAAATAATGGCGCAAGACGCAGACGCTTTCGGAAACGAGCCAGTACATCTCAAAGGGGGACACATGGTCGGACGCCTGACCTCCGGGGGATTCGGGCATCGTATCGGGAAAAGCCTAGGGCTGGGATACATAGAAACAAAATACACGGATGTCGGAACAGAGCTCGAAGTGCTAATCTTGAACGAAAAAATACCCGCAAAAGTCATCGCTGAAAGTCCATACGACCCGCAAAACGAAAAACTGCGCGCCTGAAGACTCGTAGAAAAATAATAACGAATCTCGCAAAGAAGCTGAAAATTAATAAAACTAGAAGCAATATACCTAAAGTTTCGGTCGTCTTGCCCGTCTATAACGGAGCAAGGTATTTTGCCGAAGCAGTCGAATCTATACTAAAACAAACACTCAGCGACTTTGAGTTGATCATCGTCGAGGATGGCTCGAAAGACAAGTCACCGCAAATGCTGCGTAGCTACGCTAAAAAAGATGCACGCATTCGACCTATATTCTTGGACAAAAACACAGGTTTAGCTCTCGCAAGGAATAGGGGACTCGAAGAGGCGCGCGCGCCACTCGTAGCCTGCATGGATATCGATGATATTTCTCTAGCCCAACGTTTGCAACTACAGTACCAATATTTGCAGGCGAATGACGATGTTGGAATGCTCGGATGCAGTTATTATAGGTTTGCAACTAACAAAAATGGCGAGAAAGAAGTAATCAAAAATCTGCCCATCCCAAAGCTAAACGCCTCGCAGGAAAAATGCTTTACAAAACCGCTCGAGTCGTAGTTTGTGTAGGTTCTGCTATGTTCCGACGGGAATTGGCTCTGCAAGTAGGAGGATTTCGAGGATACTTTAAAAACGGAGCCGAAGACCGCGATTTCGCCCTAAGAATGCACGAAGTCGCAAGAATCGCAAACATTAGAGAAAAACTCTACTGCTATCATGTGAACCAAGGTAGTATGTTTAGACAAAATAGAGCTGCCTTGAAGGCAAATAACTTGATGGCACGATTCTGCGCCTTGCAACGCCGAAAAGGGTTGCCAGATCCAATTAGTCAAGCGCGTCCTTCGTCTCGGTTGCCAAAACTGCTCGGCTTGCCTCGCTCGGTAACATTAGCCAACCTGCAACAAGACCATACTTGGATAGCAGAAAGGATGTTCGAATGGTTGGGCGAAAAGCCGTTCGAACGCAAAGCCTTGGCGCAAATATACTTAGGGCTTTTGGCATACCGACTAAGCCAGAATAATGGAATTAAAAAAGCTCTCGCTTGCCTAATCTGTGCCTTGAGGCTTGA
This sequence comes from Alphaproteobacteria bacterium, assembly GCA_014238315.1. Taxonomy (GTDB): domain Bacteria; phylum Pseudomonadota; class Alphaproteobacteria; order JABAAW01; family JABAAW01; genus JABAAW01. The sequence continues at coordinate 14,324 of JABABG010000018.1, read as the reverse complement.
CATAACTTGCTTAAATGGCTTCCTTAAGAAAAGTTTTACCGACTGCTTTTTATACTTGCGCCAGCCCAAGCCGTCGTTTGTAGCACCATAACGAAGAAAGTCTACCAATGAAAGTTCTGGTACCAATCAAAAGAGTTCTCGATGCTTATGTGACAGCTCGGGTCAAACCCGACAATAGCGGTGTCGTTACAGACAATGTCAAAATGTCCATTAATCCCTTTTGCGAAATCGCGCTCGAGCAGGCAATACGCTTGCGAGAGCAGGGACAGTGCGATGAGGTCATCGTCGCAACGATAGGAGAACAGCGCGCCGAAGAAGTCTTGCGTACAGCCCTCGCCGTTGGCGCAGATAAGGCTATGCGGATCGACGCGCCTAATCAAACCGAACCCCTCGTCATCGCAAAATTGCTCAAGGCGTTAGCTCAAAAAGAACAAGCAGGGCTTTGCTTGATGGGAAAGCAAGCCATCGATAGCGATAACAACCAGACCGGACAGATGCTCGCTGCTCTCTTGGGCTGGGGGCAGGCTACTTTCGTCTCTAAGTTGGAAGTGCAGGGAAAGGTCGCTCGGGCGACAAGAGAGATCGACGGAGGTTTGCAGATACGAGAAATGCACTTGCCAGCCGTCATAACCGTCGACCTACGCCTGAACGAACCTCGATACGCTAGCCTACCGAACATAATGAAGGCTCGGAAAATACCTATCACAGTAATCCAGCCTCAGAGTTTGGGAGTCGAGGTCGTCGAGAGGCTGAAAATACTCTCGGTCGTCGAGCCCCCTAAACGCGAAACGGGAATCGAGGTCGAAAGCGCAACTCAGCTCGTTAACTTGCTGAAAAATAAAGAAAAAATTATCTAAAGCTCTCATAGGCAAATAATAGGGAAATATAAATATGTCAGTCCTCCTGATTGCCGAACACGATGGCGAGACGCTCGCTCGGGCAAGCCAAAGCGCACTGCGCGCTGCAAGTTTGCTCAAGGGCGATATAACCGCCGTTATCGCCGCCGCAGATGAGCAGGCGCAAAAAATAGCAGAAAAACTCGCAAGCCTAAAGGGAGTGAAAAAATTGCTGATCATAAAAGATCAACGATTCTTGCACGAAGATGCAGAAGCTCTCGCCGCAACACTCGTACCCATCGCGCAAAATTTTAAATATATCGTAGTAGCAGCAACCGGCTATGGCAAAAACCTAATGCCAAGGCTAGCAGCACTAATCGACAAGCAGCAAGTATCGGACATCATCGAGGTGCTAGCGGAAAATCGATTCCGCCGTCCTATCTATGCCGGCAATGCTATCGCGACTATCGAGAGTAGTGATAGCATCATTCCGCTGACCGTAAGGACAACAGCGTTCGAGCCCATCGAAGAGCAAGACCAGCCAGCCGTCATCGAAGAGATCAAAATCGTAGAGGACGCAGAGCATAGTCTCGCAGAGTTCATCGAAGAAAAACTGAGCTCGTCCGAAAGACCAGAACTCACCTCGGCGCAAATTGTGATATCCGGCGGCAGAGGCATGCAGGCGAGTGAAAACTTCCAAATGATCGAAAAAATCGCTGATAAACTAAAAGCCGCCGTAGGCGCATCCAGAGCAGCCGTAGACGCAGGCTACGTTACTAACGACTATCAAGTAGGGCAGACCGGAAAAATAGTAGCACCTGAGCTATACATCGCTGTTGGTATCTCCGGCGCAATACAGCATCTCGCAGGCATGAAAGATTCTAAAATTATCGTAGCCATAAACAAAGACCCAGACGCGCCTATCTTCCGTATCGCAGACTATCGATTGGTCGAAGACTTGTTCGTCGCATTGCCAGAGTTCGCTAAAGCTCTCGAATAGACAACAATAACTATTAGCATAACCCTATCCATAACCCTATCCATAAACATTAGTCGAAGCTCGTAGTGGAAATTTGGGCGATAGAAAAAAATCAACGCAGCGGCTAGCTATAGCCAGAGACTCTCGTTGCGAAAGTAACGATGAAATCCGCGTAATTGGTCTGATGTCTGGTACCTCGCGCGATGGTATGGACGCAGCACTCATACATAGCGACGGCGAGGAGAATATAAGCTGCAAGGCAGCTATAACCCTGCCTTATAAGGCAGATTTCGCTAAAAAACTCGAAGAGCTATGCGCGTTAGGCGAGGGCGCGTTGCAGACTAATGTGCAGACTAATGTGCAGACTATGGCTCAAGCTTTGATCGCGCCAGTCGAAGCGCAACTTAATCGATACGCCGAAAAAGCCGTCTCGATGTTGCTCGAAGCTGAGCGCGGAGCCTCCGCAGAGGCTATAGACGCTCTGGCATTCCACGGGCATACGATATACCACAACCCAAAAATAGGCGCGAGCCTGCAAATAGGAAACGGCGCGGAGCTAGCCAAAAAAACCGGCATAACAGTCGTAGACGACTTTCGTAGCTGCGATATAGAGTCTGGCGGGCAGGGTGCGCCGCTCGCTCCTCTATACCACCTCGCAATAGCGCGCTATCTACGCGCCTCAGAGCCCGCGCTCGACCTAGTGCCTATCGTGTTCTTAAACATCGGCGGAATCGCGAATGTTACCTGGATAGACGCTGCCGACAACGCGCTCGAAGCAAGCATGCTCGCGTTCGATAGCGGACCAGGTAATGCCTTGCTCGACGACTGGGTCGCAACTTATAGTAGGGGCGCTCGTGCAATGGGTGCAATAGGCGGTGCAATGGGTGGTGCGGGTGAGGGACTAGCGTTCGATAAGGATGGTGCGTTCGCCCGAAAAGGAAAATGCCATCCAGAAATCGTCGAAATGCTAATGCAAGACCCTTTCTTCGCCTCAAGTCCGCCAAAGTCGCTCGATAGAAAGCAATTCTCTATAAAATTGCTCGACGGGCTGTCGCTCGAAGATGGCGCAAAAACCCTGACTGTCTTTTGTGCGCAAACAATACTAACAGCTAGTAGGTTCTTCCCTAAACCCGCAGGTTTATGGTTGCTGTGCGGCGGCGGACGGAAAAATCTCGCTATCGTCGAGGAATTAACTAAAATCTTGCGCAAAACCCCGCAAGAAGGGATGTCCTTTCGTTTGCAGACTGTCGACGAGCTCGGCTTTGACGGAGACGCTCTAGAAGCGCAAGCCTTCGCATACCTAGCAATCAGAAGGCTGAAGGGTAAGCCAACCGCCTATCCGCTGCTAACCGGCGCAAGCAAAGCCACAAGTGGCGGTAAAATACATAAGGCGACATAGGGTGCTGGTGCGCGGGGTGCTGGTGCGCGGAGTGCTGGTGCGCGGAGTGATAGCGCGCGGCGCGCGGGATGCTAGGCTGGGTCTGCTGGGCTGGGTCTCTTATGGTATCCAGCTCCAAGTTTTAGCATCAAGTATTAGCATCCAATCTTAGCCACGAGGTATGAGTGTGAGGCAGGTAGAAGGCAAGGCTAGCATAAGTTCGGGCAGGGCACACTTGAGTAGTGCAAACCTGGGTAGTGCAAGTTTGGGTAGTACAAATTTGGGTAGTGCAAGCTCATACTCGCAAAAGTCATTGAGGTTGGGTCGTTGAGGTTGGGTCGTTGAGGTTGAATATTCCAGCCTTCGTGCTCGCCGCTACTAGCTCCGCCGCCGGTAAAACACTCGTAAGTAGCGCGCTATTAGCCCATCTGCGCGCTAGCGGAAAAAAAGTCAGCGCGGCTAAACTCGGTCCAGACTATATCGATACGCAATTCCTTACAAGCGCGAGTGGAAAACCTTGCCTAAACCTCGACCCCTGGGCGATGCGTAGATCGACGCTAACGGCACTATTGCGGATGCCAGTAGAACAAGGCGCAGAAATGTTACTCATCGAAAGCGCGATGGGGATGTTCGACGGCGCAGCAGACGGACACAATACCGGCTCAGCCTACGATTTCGCTAACCTGTTCTCTCCAAGCTTGCCTATCCTATTGCTACTATCGGCTAAGGGTTGCGGCGGTGCCTCCGTAGCCGCAACCGCAAGGGGATTCTTACAGCCTCCGCCATTTGCAAGCGGGCGTGTATTAGCAGACAACTCGTCAAATTTTTCTCAAGACTTTCCCCAAGTCTATAAGCCCAAACACAGCTTGCCTAATTGCGCCTTGCTGATAAACCATGTAGCCAGCCCTCGACACCAAGCTCTCATAGAAAGCGCGCTACACGAGGCTCTGCCAGATGTGCCGTTGCTTGGATGCCTGCCGTACGACCCCGCGCTCGCCTTGCCCTCGCGCCACCTAGGCTTGGTGCAGGCAGAAGAGCTACCCGCACTAAAAAATTCCTTTGCACTGGCAGCCAGCTGGGTCGCAAAGCATGTCGATTGCGACAAGCTGGTTCGGTTTGTCTCGGATAGAGAAGGGCTGCGGTTTGCCGCTAATGCCTCTAGTAGCTCGGCTAATCGTACTGTCGCTACAAGTTCTGTTTCCGAGAGTCGAGGCGGGCTCACCCCGCCCGCTCAACGCATCGCGGTCGCGCAAGACAGAGCCTTTCGCTTCTTCTATCACGGGCAGGCAGAGTTGTGGCGTAAGTCGGGAGTCGAGATAACCTTCTTCTCGCCACTCGCAAACGAGCCCCCGCCCGCAAATGCAGAGTGGGTCTATCTGCCAGGAGGATATCCAGAGCTAGACGCAGAAGAGCTCGCCAGCAAGACAAAGTTCCTCGACGGATTGCGCACGGCTGCCGCGCGCATACCCATATACGCAGAGTGCGGAGGATATATATGCCTCGGCGATTCTATCGAAGACGCCGAAGGAAGGGTACATAAGATGGCTGGGCTGCTACCCCTGAAGGTGAGCTATAAAAGGCAAGGGTTAAGGCAAGGGTTAAGGCAAGGGTTAAGGCAAGAGTTAAGGCAAGGGTTAAGGCAAGGGTTAAGGCAAGAGTTGCAGAGGCGGCGACCTCGTCTATTATACGCTAGCGCAGAATCAAGCAGTCAGATCTTTGGTTGTAATCGACTGCGCGGGCACATATTTCATACAGCAGAAATCAAGCAGGAAGGCTATTCAGACGATTACCCTGACGGTTACTCTGGCGGTTACCCAGGTGGTTACCATGGCGATAGAGGTGATCGTAAGGGCGAGAAGGTTGGAGACCTTAATCGTCCTCGGTGGTTGTTCGATATCACAGACGCTAGCGGGGTTGCCCAAGGAACTAGCGGTTTGCGAGTGGGAAATGTATGCGGCTCATTCTTCCATGCAATCGATCAGCTCGAATAAAAGAAAATAAGTTTTTTATGCTACGCTTCAAATATGCTAGTAGATATTTTATGGGCAAACATTCTAATTGTCTTTTTATTCTGTAGGTGTGGCGTGTTTTTGCTCTCTTATCTCCGTTGCCCAGATGCCTAGTATGCCTAGTATGCCTCGTATAGCTCGGTTGGTAGCCATCTTATCGCCACTGATGCTCGCTGCTTGCATTAGTATAACTCCGCAGGACGAAAGCCTCTCAACCCTCTTGCGCGATTGGAAAATTCGTGCAGAGCGCGGCGAGCCAGAAGCTCAATACAACTTGGGCTGGTATACATTCAAGTCCGCGACAACGCCGAAAGACCAAGAAATAGCATTGATGTGGTTCGAAAAGTCCGCAAGGCAAGGCGTGATGGAAGCGCAGTTCGCGCTCGCAACTATGCTCGAAAAAGGACTCGGAGTGCAAGCTCCTCAAGTGCCGCAAGCTCTATACTGGTACCAGCAAGCCGCACAAGCGGGACTCGCGCGCGCGCAATATAACCTAGGCGCTACCTACGCGCAAGGACTAGATGTCGAGCGCGCCGACGAAAAAGCCTACTTTTGGTTCTTCCTCGCGTCCGTGCAAAATAACTCGCAGGCGCGAAGAGGATTGCGAATCCTATCTAAAAAGATGCCCGCCGAGGCGCGAATCAAAGCTCGCAAAAAAGTGCAGAAATTCTTGAAAGAATTCTCCGAAAAGCAAAAGCAACGCGTGGGCAAAGAATACTCGCCGCCCGCTCTGAGCTAAAATAAGCAACAGCAATAAGCTCGTGAAAAACGCTGGAAAAGGATGCTTGACAATAATGCAGAACAGCATTACTCCATTAGCCTATGGACGAAAATCAAAAGAACGAAGTGCGAAGTAAAGCTCGCACAGATGGCAAGCTCGCTCGCAAAAACGCTAATACTAAAGGCGTAAAAGCAGGGGCGAAAGAAGGTGGAGCAAAAAAGGGTGCGAAAGAAAGTGGAGCAAAAGCAGATAGCGTAAAAGAAAGCAACGCAAAACCCAAAGCGCCCAAACCCGATCCACGCTGGGTGCTGTTCAACGCAGAAAACCTCGTGGTCGGGAGACTCGCTAGCGAAATAGCCAGACGCTTGCGCGGAAAAGGAAACCCCGCCTTCCTGCCATACAAAGATAGCGGAGAGCATGTCATCGTCGTAAATACCGACCGACTGCATTTTACCGGAAATAAACGCCAAGACAAAAACTACTACTGGCATACCGGCTACCCAGGCGGAATCAAGTCGCGTAGCGCAAAAACTATGTTCGAGCAAAATCGCTCGTGCGAAGTTCTCAGCAAAGCCGTCAAAGGAATGTTGCCAAGAGGGGTCTTGGGGAGGGAGCAACTCAAAAAACTGCGACTCTATTCAGACAGCGAGCACCAGCATCTAGCGCAAAAACCTCAAGTGGTAGATTTCGCTGCAGAAAACCCGAAAAATTCGAAAAGATGACTAGTAAAGACAAAGAAACCGAAGCCGAAACCGAAGCCGAAATCGAAGCCGAAGTCGCAGGGACAACCGCGTCCAAGGATGCTGGGGAAGAAAAGCCAACAGCAGAAATGGTAGCGGCTCTCGCTAAACTGCAAGACAAGGGCGCGGATGTATCTAGCAGTAGCGGTGAGGTAGAACAAGCAATTGCAGGAGAGGGGGCTGCAGGAGAGGTAGCTGCAGGAGAGGCGGGGGTAGCCGTATCTGAAACGAGTGCCGAAGCGACAAACGACAGGGCAACAACTGCTAAAGCCCAAGATAATGCTCAAGCTCAAGCCGCCAAGCCTGCTACCGCCACCCACAGTGCCTCCGTTGAACACGCGCCTATTACCTATGTCGTTAAACAAGATGCCCTAGGACGAGCCTACGCAACCGGCAAGCGCAAGAACTCGATCGTGCGGGTCTGGGTAAAACGCGGACAAGGCAAGTTCCTCGTCAATGGCAGAGTGCCAGAAAAATACTTTGCTCGTGATGTCTTATGCATGATCGTAAGGCAACCCTTCGAGGTCGCTAAATGCGAAAACTCGTTCGATGTCATGTGTACGGCAAAAGGAGGCGGTTTGTCGGGACAAGCGGGTGCGTTGAAGCACGGTATCTCGCGCGCGCTATGCAACTTCGACCCGCAGTTCCGTCCAGCGTTGAAAAACGCAGGATTCCTAACAAGAGACGCGCGGATAGTCGAGCGTAAAAAATACGGAAAACCCAAGGCAAGACGCTCGTTCCAGTTCTCTAAACGATAGTCTTATAGCTGTCTATAAGGTTTAAAGCTCTAAAGCTCTAGAAACCTAAAGATAGACTCTAAACCAACCTCTAGAGTGATAGGGGGTTCTGAAAAATGGTCGGGTTCGATAAACTGCCAGATAACCTGCCGAAGCCCATAGACGATGGGGCGACATCCCATCTGCCTGGGCAGCGGTTGCCCGCTATCTGCTTGCCATCGACGGATGGCCTCGAGGTCGAGCTCGCAGGACTAAAGGGGAAGGTCGTGATATATTGCTACCCCAAAACCTCAAAGCCAGACGAGGTGATGCCAGAAGGTTGGGACCAAATACCCGGCGCGCGAGGTTGCACTCCGCAAAACTACTCATACAGAGACCACTACAAAGAGCTACAGCAGCTCGGTGCGCAAGTCTTCGGGCTCAGCATGCAGGCAACCGACGAGCAAAAAGAAATGGTCGATAGGGTAAAGATGCCCTTTCCCATTCTGAGCGACAAAGAAATGAAGCTGACCAAAGCCCTGAAATTGCCAACCTTCGTCGCAGCCGACATGTTGCTACTAAAACGATTCACCATGATAATCAAAAACGCCGAGATAAAGGCTGTACATTATCCAGTCTTTCCCAGCGATAGCGACCCAAAATGGGTGATCGGGTATCTATCTAAATCAAATCTCTAGAGCAAATCTCTAGAGCAAATCTCTGGCGCAAATCTCTGGCGCAAAGTCAGAGCTAAAATTAAAGCAGGTCGAGCAGGTCGTTGACTAAAAAACTTATCGCTCGTTACTGTTGCTTGACCGTTGCGAGTGCCTTAAACAAGGCTCGTGCCTTGTTCTCGCACTCGGCTAGTTCGTTCTTCGCAACAGAATCCGCAACGATGCCAGCACCTACCTGTACGTGCAAGCGACCATCCTTGATAATCGCCGTGCGCAAAGCAATGCAGGTGTCTAGGTCGCCGTTCGCGCCAAGCCAGCCGATGCCGCCCGCATAAAGCCCGCGCCGATGTTGCTCTAATGATGTTAGTATCTGCATCGCGCGAACCTTCGGCGCACCAGAAACCGTGCCAGCCGGAAAACCCGCCATCAGAGCGTCTAACGCGTCCTTGTCCGAAGCTAGTTCGCCCTCGACCAAAGAGGATATGTGCATAACTTGGCTGTAACGCTCGATGCGAAATTGCTCCGGAATCGTCACAGAGCCTACTCGTGCTACCTTGCCAACATCGTTGCGACCCAAGTCAAGCAGCATCAAATGCTCCGCTAGCTCCTTCTCGTCCGACAAAAGATCAAGCTCGAGAGCCGAATCCTCGGCAGCGTTAGCGCCTCGCCTGCGCGTACCAGCTAGCGGGCGCACAGTAACAACCCCAGAACGCACTCGAACAAGTGTCTCAGGGCTAGAGCCAGCTACTATACCCTCATCGCCAAAGTCTAAGTAATAAAGGTAGGGGGAGGGGTTAATGCGCCGTAATGCTCGATAATACGAAAATGCGTCTCCGCTAAAAGGGCTCGAAAATCTTTGACTCAAAACTACTTGGAAAATATCCCCCGCTGAAATATGCTCCTTCGCTTTGTCAATGTTCGATAAAAAAGTCGAACGGGGCGTGTTAGAAGCAATCTGCAAAGAATTATCCAAGCTAGTATTGCTGGCATCATTAGTATGAGCAACCTCGCCAGTATCGCTTATACCCCTCGCCAAGCCCTGCAAAGACAAAGAAGGTGCAGGTAGCCCTGCGCGCATGCGCTCGATACCCTCTAGCAAAAGTTCCCTCGCGCTGATATAGGCTTGCTCCGCGCTCAAGCCATCGCTCAACTGCGAATGCGTGCTCGCAACAAGATAGACGCAAGATTGTAGAGAATCGAAAATCGCAACTAACGCCGGACGGATGAAAAACCAGTCGGGCATGCTCAACGGGTCGGCTGCATTCTCCCCTATATCCTCGAATAGACGGACAGTATCGAAGCCCATATAGCCAAATAAGCCAGAAAACATCGGTGGAAAATCGTCTGGCAACGAACCCTTAGGCAAAGCGTCAAGCGCGATGCGAGACTCCGACCATAGCTTGCGCAAACCCGCAAAGCCCTCCTCGGCAATGGGAGAAAACTTGCCATTAGGTGCAGGCGATGCGCTTCTTGTGCCAGCCGACGAATACTCGTGGCTACCCGCAACTCGCATTACCGACAACTTCTCGCCAACCCCGCGTATGACTAAATCCGCCGCAAGCGCAATTATGCTATAGCGACCGCGGTGGCAGCCGCCCTCGACCGATTCAAAAAGACAAGCATGGCGCGAGTGCTCAAAACCCTTATAGGGCGCACGGGTTAGTTTTAGCCAAGCCGAAATAGGCGTCTCTAGGTCCGCCTCGAAAAAACAGCATAAAATTTGTGCTTCGCCCTTGTCGTGCAGGCTGTGAAAATTTGAACGAGAGGGGAAAAAATCCATGTAGTGTCTGTATCTCCATCGAAGAGATTGGGGCGCTAATCTAACTACGACCTAACGCTACCTGCTACCACCTTCATAAAAATCATCACGCTATATCATTGACTTTATCATTGACTTTGCGCGGCACCTTGCGAGGTGGTAGAAATAAAGCCTTCGAAAGCTCGTTCGTTAATCTTTAAACCCGCGCGAGATTCCAATACTTGCTCATATACCGACAACGGAAGCTCTCTATCCTCGCCTTGCTTGCTGGCAAATGCCTCAACCTTCGCGGCACTAAGCTCTTGTACAGCAGGGCGTTCGATTGCAGACAAGCGCACGACCAGACGAGCGTTCTGATTCTGCTCGTTGCCAAATGTCGTGAGAACGTCTCCAGGCTGCGCTATGAAAAGCCTATCCAGAAAATCAACCCGCCAATCTTTTGAAGTGCGCCCAACGTTCGCTCGTAGCAGAGCTATGCCCTGCTTGTGCGCAATCGCCGACAAAGAACCCTGCTGCCTCACCCTATCGGCTATCTTCTTAACGCGCTCAGAGGTTTGCTCGTCCGCCTGCAAATCGCGATAGACGGCAAGAACTCGGGTACGATTAGACGCTTCGAGCTCCGCTAGCCTAGGTTCTTGTAAATCTCGCATGCCCAATAAAATAACCCTGGGTAGAATAACCCTGGATAGATCAGAGCCGCGCGAATCTAGGTCGCCTGCGCCTAAAATCTCCAAGCCAGAGGCGACTTCGCCAACACTCGAAAGTGAAAAGCCTAGTTCGAGCAAAGCCGCTTCGTCTGTTCCTTGCAACGATAGCTTCTTCAGGGCTCGGTCGAAAGAGCCAATCCCATTCCCATTCCCATTCCCATTTGTAGCATCGTCTAGCTCATTAATGCCTTGGTTTACCCGCCCTTGCGAGTCTATCAATAGAGTCTCTTCTATCCTTCCGCCAAGGCTCTCGGCAATCTCATCGATCGATGCGCCAGTCAGAATCATATCTTCTGCTTGCGCTATGTCGTTCTCATACTGCTCGGTGGCTTGTTCGAGGGCTATGCGTGCGCTCAGCTCGTCTCGCAATTCGTCAAAGCTCGCAAGCCTTGACGCTAGAACCGCGTCTAAGCGCAAGGCATACCAGCCAAGACTGCCCTCGACCAACTTGACCTCGCCCACAGAGCCGAGCGAAAAAACTCCATCGGCTATCGCCGAATCGAGAATGCCATCGCGACTTTGTTTCGATAAACGGATAGGAGCACCAGAATCTACGGCTCTAGCCGCTTGCTCAAAATCCTTACCACCTGCGTAGAGTTCCATTACCTCGTTTGCGAGCTCCTCATCGGCAAAAAATAACTGGCTGTAGGAGCGCAACTCGGGGCTCTTGAGCGATTCTCTACGCGCTTCGTATTCCGCCCGAACTATAGAGTCGGCTACCGTCTTCGCCACACTAAGACCTATCTCTAAAAACGCAAACTGGCGATACTCCGATAGCTGAAACAATGCCTCTTCGTCTCGCATGAAAGCTCGCAATCTTTTATCGCCAGGGTCGGCGATCGAAGAGGCTCGGGTCGCCGAAATTCGTAGAATCTCTAGGCTGCGCCGCTCAAGTTTGGCCGCGAGTAGGTAACGGACAAAGTCTCGCGGTAGAGACACGCTGAAGGTCAGATTGTCGAGCAGACTCGATTCGATAAGATTATTGCCTAGCTCGCCTAGGTAAGCCTCCTCGCTCAAGCCCGATTCGCGCAAAAAAGACGCAAACTGCCAGCCCGCAAACTTGCCATCCGCGTCAGAAAAAAGCGGGTTGTTGGCAAGAGTACCGCGCAAAACCGAGGGCGGAACCGAAACTCGTAAACGTTTGCTTTCCTTTTGTAGCAAGGCTCTTGCAACTAGACGCTCTAGCAACAAATGCGGTAACGGACCAGCCATAAGCTGATCGTTCGACAAACCTTGCGCACGAAAAGGCGCGGTCGCGTTTTGCCAAGCTCGCGCAAAATCTCGCTGGTCGATCGAGATACCTCGACCATCAACTAGAGAATCGTCGCTGGGCGAGACTACGCGGCGTAAAATATCACCGATGCCCCAGACGCCAAAGCTCATGATGAGGACCCCGAATAGGCTATAACGTAGCCAAGCTGAGCTTAGTGAGCCCTTGATAGATTGTAGCATAGAAAAATTACTCCGATTCTTGCTCTAATCTTGCTCTAGCCTTGTAATCAACGCCGAGCTATCCGAAAGGGCATGCCCTGAGGCTTGTAGCTCTTTATAGTAGCCTGCAACCTCTTCAACGAGCGACAAGTTGGCACCATTGCGCGTAGCCTCCTCTAAACAAAACCCTAAATCCTTTAGCATCCATTTTGTCGCAAAGCCGAAGTTGAACGAGCCTTGCGTCATGCTCTCGCCTCGGTTGTCCATTTGCCAAGATTGCGCCGCTCCCTTGCTGATGATCGATAATAGCTTCATCCTATCTAAACCCGCGCATTTGGCGAAATGCAGACCCTCCGATAAACCTTGCAAAATACCCGCTATGCAGATTTGGTTCACCATCTTCGATAGCTGACCAGAACCGCTCGCACCCATAAGAAGGCAGCGCTCGGCGTAGCAATTGATAAGCGGTAATGCTCGCTCGAAAAAAGACGCCTCGCCCCCGCACATAACGCTAAGTTTGCCTTCTATCGCTCCTCGCTCGCCACCAGAGACCGGCGCATCGATAAAGCCTATTCCGTGCTCGCGCGCTTGGGCGTGGCTCTCGCGTGTAAAATGCGCCGAGGTGGTCGTGTGGTCTACTATAATCGCACCGCTACTTTTGGCTCCCGCAAAAACACCGTCCTCCCCATTCAATAGCTCGCGTACATCCGCATCCGCGCCAAGGCAGATGAAAATAAAGTCCGAATCGCTAACCGCCACGCGCGCCGTCGAGGCTGAACCGCAGGAAGCACTCGTACTCGAACTAGCACTATCAGAGCTCGCGCCATAGCGCGAAAGCCAGCCCTCTGCCTTCGAGCCAGTGCGGTTATAGACGCATACATCATGACCACAACGCGCCAAGTGACCAGCCATCGGGAAGCCCATAACGCCTAGACCAAGAAAGCTAACTCGACTCATAAAAAGCTCCTCCTTTCTATACATGCTAAAGATAATGCTATTCTTATCATTTTGCGTAGCCTCTGTTGTAATTATTTTTAAAAAGCATCCTCAATCTAAAGCATTACTATCGTTACACAGACCGTCGTGTGCTAGCCGCTTCGTAGCCTCGTTTGTAAATCTCGCCAATGCAAAGATTTTCTTGTAGCCAAAATAGGACCAGCGTGCTCGTGCGGGAGGTAGGGGCGTCCAGTCTCAAACTCGCCTAAATGCCCACCCAAAGTCTTTAGCAGAAAACCGCCAGGCGCATGATCCCAAGGCCATAGCTTGTTGTAGTAAGAAAAATCTATACGACCATAAGCCAAGTCTACAAAATCTTGACCCGCGCAACGAACCGAGGCAAGACGCTCTAGGCGTTCGTCATCGTAGGCAAGCGGCTTCTTCGTCCAAGAAATACGACCGCGTGGTTTATCGCCCGCAGAGCCTCTGGAAGCAGGGCTTTTATCATCGCTTGTCTCACCCCTTGCATCATCCCTTGTCTCATATCTTGCCTCACCCTTTGCCTCAGCGACGGTCGCAATGGGCTGATCATCGACAAAAGCCCCAACCCCCTCGATCGCGTGGAATATGCTCCTCTCCTTATGCGAGTAAAGCCAGCTCGCTCGAACCTGCTCGTCTAGCACAAGTGCTACCATCGAGCAGAATATCTCCGAGCCCTTGACAAAGTTGCGAGTGCCGTCTAGAGGGTCTACCAGCCAGTACGGCGACCGTGCTTGCTCACCTACAAAAGCCTGTAGGCGCGAAGAATCGTTGGCAATCGACTCCTCGCCAAGCACCCGAGAGCCAGAAACAAGAGGACTTAGACTCGTGCTAAGAAAACGCTCCGCAGCTAGATCAGCCTCCGTTACGAGCGAATCGTCTCCCTTCCTGTAGACATCCTTCGAGGCTAGGTTGCCAAAGCGCGGTAGTAAAATCTGCTCGACCGTCTTTCGCAGAAACGAAGAAACTTGGCTTGGATCAGGAATGTCCGCTCGAATGGCTCGATGCTTGCTCAACATAGAAAACTCATAGCACAGAGCCGATGCAAACGTATAGCTAGTTCGTCTGAAATGCGTTTTATAAGTAGAAAACTATCGAATTAATTGCTAATAATGGCTTGTCTGTTGGTGAAAAAAAGGCTAAAACAGCATTAAGCTACGAGGCTTGGTAGGAAGTTCGAGGGAAGACCAGAGTTAAAAAACTTGGGCTAGAAGTCGAGGTAGGAAGTTCGAGGGAAAAACCAGAGTTAAAAAATTTGGGATAGAAGCCGAGGTAGGAAGTTCGAGGGAAGACCAGAGTTAAAAAATTTGGGATAGAAGCCGAGGTAGGAAGTTCGAGGGAAAAACCAGAGTTAAAAAACTTGGGATAGAAGCCGAGGTAGGAAGTTCGAGGGAAGACC
>JABABG010000020.1 GCA_014238315.1 Alphaproteobacteria bacterium | reverse complement strand
GTTGAAGCCTGTCATATTCTCTTGCTTACTTTACTTATTAGCTTCTGCACTTCTGTTGCAAAATTCGCGCCTAAAGACTTAGTTTAAATTGCCTGATGTGTCTTTTCTCGCTTGAGTAGTTTGTTATTGCTAAAACTCCACAGCACACATGCTAGTCAATTTGTCGGAAAAAGCAAGCGGTTGGAGCTAAAAAGAGCGTATAGCGTTGTTTAGTCCACAGTTTTTTGGCTTTATATGTTTTTTGTTTAATCCGTTTTTGCTACTCCGCGCTCTATGATTTCTATTTTCGCGCTCTTTTTGGCATGAGTCTTGCTTCTAACAAGGCAAAGGACATAACAGACATTTGGGCAAGAAGGTTATGGAGAACGGCCTCTACATTGGATTATCTCGCCAGATCGGTCTACGCCATCAGCTGGACGTTGTTGCTAACAATTTGGCAAACAGCAATACTGGTGGATATCGCTCTGACCGAATAGCCTTCCACGATCTTTTGGTACGCACCGAGGCTACCGCTATAGGTAGTGAGCTTGCTTTCAGCGAGGCGGTTAACATCTCACGAGACCCGCGTGAGGGGGCTATACAAATTACGAATGATCCTTTGGATGTTGCATTGCGTGGCAGAGGTTGGTTTTCGGTACTTGCTCCACAAGGTGTTTTGTATACTCGTTTAGGTAGTTTTCTTGTTGATAATGATAATCGTCTTGCGCTCCCGGATGGCAACCTATTGCTTGATAACGGCGGGCAGACGATCACCTTACCTGAAGGTTGGGAGCAAATAACGATTTCACCTGACGGAGTTGTGTTCGCAGACAATGACCGCATTGCTCTGCTTTCGATTGTTGATTTTACTGACGAGGCGTCACTAGAGAAACTCGATAGCCTTTACTATCGAGCTGATCCTGATATGGAGCAATTTATCTCCGAAGAGGCTCAGCTAGTGCAGGGAGCTCGCGAGCTATCGAATGTCGAGCCTGTGCGTGAGTTAGTGCAGCTTATCAATGTCGAGCGTAACTATCGGCACATATCGAACTACCTGAACCTCGAAGACGAGCGCGCACGAGAGGCTATTCGTAGCCTGACGCGCTAGTCAACCTAATCCATCGCAGAAGCCTATAAAGAAGGAAGATAAGGAGAAAGAATCATGATGAGTGCATTGCACGTAGGAGCTTCTGGTATGCTAGCTCAGCAGTTTCTAGTCGAGACGACAGCTAACAATATAGCTAACTTGAACACGACAGCGTTCAAGAAAAGCCGTCCTGTTTTTCAAGACTTGTTCTACCAAAATATTCGCCAAGTTGGCTCTATTTCCTCGGACGCTGACACTATTGTTCCGGTCGGAGTGCAGCGTGGTTTAGGCACTCGAATTTCTGGCGTCTATCGTATTCACAACCAAGGCAATTTGGTTACGACAAACAACGCGCTAGACTTGGCTATCAGTGGTCGAGGCTATTTCCGCGTCGAGCATCCGAATGGCACAGATGTCTACACACGTTCTGGCTCTCTGCAGCTTAGCGCGGAGGGAGCTTTTGTTACGGTTGATGGCTATTCGTTGATTCCTGAAATCACGATTCCGAATGATGCGATAGAGATTACTATAAACCGCAATGGTCAAGTTTATGCGAGTATTGAGGGAGAAATTCAACCCCGTTTTTTAGGTCAAATGGAGCTCGCGACCTTTCCGAACGAGGCGGGCTTGGAGGCAATTGGTGATAATCTTTACAGGGAGACTCCTGCCTCTGGTGTTCCGAACATCGATGTGCCTGGAGCCCAAGGTTACGGCACGCTTTTGCAGGGCTATCTTGAGTCCGCGAATGTTGAGGCGATCGAAGAGCTTACTGCAATGATTTCTGCCCAGCGTGCATACGAGATGAACTCGAAGGTAATCGAGACTTCTGATCAAATATCCGCAACCACGACTAACATACGTTAGGTCTATAAGCGGTTTAGAATTGCAAATATCATTATGTATCTGCTCCGCTCCGCTTTGCTTACAAAGACTTTACAACGGGAGATAAAAACGAAGGAAGCAGATTTTATTGCGATTGCAGTAGCCCGCCTTGTAGCACTCCGTCTTGCAGTAGTTCGCAAAGTTGGACGTTTGTGCGAACTAGGTTTAATTTTCTGTTTTACGGCTTTGTTCATTTTATTGGTTTTGGCAGCATTGTTTAGCACTGATGCCCGCGTACCTGATGCTTCGAGACAATCACTAGGCAACCCGTCGCGAGTCTTTTCTAATAGCTCGCAGAGTGGTCGTTTTTCTAACCGAGCCGGTTTAAAGGAGTTGTTACTCAGATCTTTGTTGCGCGGTGCATGGCGAGATCGTTATGCGACTGGTCGTCTACGCCTGCATAGCTTGCCTTCAGGGTTCCCATCCCATGGTAGATTGCGCGTTGATTCTATGGTTTGGGATTCTGGCAGAAATCGTTTTTTTGCTCGCGTTTCTCTCCATTCATTAAAGCACTCTGCGAGCAAAAGACGAAAACAAGTTTTCTCTCTTTCTGGAGAGGCGGTAGCTTACACTAATGTTGTTATCACAAGCCGTCCCCTACTACACGGGACGACGCTCACGGCGGATGACTTAGAGCAGCGTTCTGTGCCGGTTAGCACGAATTTGAAGAATACTTTGAGCAATATCCGTGATGCGCTCGGCAAAGAGCTCAGCTTTCGTTTGCGCTCTGGCACAGTTTTGCGACTGCACCACTTGCGTTCGGCACGAATGGTTCGTCGCCGTTCGGTGGTCAATGTCGTCTACAATAATGGCGGAGTGCGAGCAGTACTACAAGCCCGTGCGCTAGAGGACGGTGTTAAAGGTGAGTTAGTGCGGTTGCGCAACAACGTTAGCGGCAACGAGTTCTACGCGGTTGTCGTAGGAGCTGGACAAGCTGAGATCTATCAATCATCTGGACAAGAGGAAATTGCGGGAAGTCAAAAGAATTGGGAAGCGAGTGATAGAAATTCGTTTGAGCGTCAAATAGACTTTAGAGCGGAACATAAATTTACTGATGACAATCCTTTTCGCTCGATAATCAGTAGGTAGGAATAGGGTGAGGGCGAAATGCAACAAGCTATGAATATAGATACGAGAGAGAAACTCGTCAGCGATATGGATACCAATGTCTCTTTATTTGTTTTAATTTTACCTCTGCGCGTTTTTTGCAAACATATTTTTATGTTCGCTCTACTTTTTGCCTTACTTTTACTATCTGCTGGCTGCGCTGGTCTGGCGAAGGTCGGCAAGAAACCAGAGCTGTCGCCTGTGCAGGACCCGACAACGAGGAACGATTATCGTCGAGTAGAGATGCCAATGCCTACGCCAGAACGTCATAGTCGCAATCCGAATTCTTTGTGGCGTTCTGGTTCTCGAGCTTTTTTCAAGGATTTACGCGCCACTCGCATTGGCGATATCGTGACGGTTTTAATCGATGTGCAGGATAGCGCGGAGCTGAACAACCAAACTCAGCGTTCGCGTACAAGCAACAAGGAGACGCAAAATGGTGCTTTGAGTGCTCTTGATTCGACGGTACAAACTTTTTTCCCATTAGCACCGAGCCTTAACGACCTCTTTGACGGAGCCTCGCAGAGTAGCACTCAAGGTACGGGCAGTATTTCGCGTGATGAAAGGATCACCATGCGAGTTGCAGCAGTTGTGACGCAAACACTACCGAATGGCAACCTTGTCGTCTATGGTCGTCAAGAGCTACGAGTGAACTTTGAGGTAAGAGTTTTGCATGTAGCTGGCGTTCTTCGTCCGCAAGATATATCGAACGCGAACACTGTCGAGTTCGACAAGATTGCCGAGGCTCGTGTTGCTTACGGAGGCCGTGGTTTGCTTAGCGATTTGCAACAACCGCGTATTGGCAATCAGGTTGCGGATGTAATTTTACCATTCTAATTTGCGTATAGCTTTTATAAATTTAGCGCAAGAATTGTGCTAGAGATGATGCTTAGTGGTTAGTTTATTAAGCATAGGAGTTAGGCGTTAAAGGATGGCTGGTTATAATGGCGAATAGGGTATCTGATAAGCAGCCTTTCTGCGTGGGTTCAGATAGAGTTTCGGATGCTCGTTACGCAGCTTTTTCTTGCCTCTGTAGTGTTTTACTCGGACGTCACACTTTGCAGCGCTCTTTTACTGACTACAAACCGCTAGCGTTGTTAGAACCGCGTGACCGCGCTTTCGCGCATCTTTTGACGAACAGCGTTTTGCGGAATTTGGGTATGCTAGACGAGGTTGTAAGCTCGTTATTAGCTCGCCCTTTGACGGGTCCTGATAGCTCTCGCCTGCGGATTTTATTACTTTTAGGTGCTGCACAATTGTTGCTTTTGCATACGAAGGATTACGCGGTCGTTTCGAATGCGGTTTCATTGGCAGAGAGTATTGGTGGAGGTCGATTTTGTTCTTTAGTTAATGCATTGCTACGCAATTTAGCACGCCGTAAGGATTCTATTATGCCTTCGCACTCACGCCGTTTACGCCTTTCTACACCACACTGGCTCTGGCAGAGTTGGACTGCGCAGTTCGGCTCTGCGTCTTGCGAGCGTATCGCCGAGCAACATACTCTTTCACCACCAATAACTATTAACGTCAAGGACGATGTTACATTGTGGCAAGAGCGTTTGCAGGCTACTCCTATTTTCGGTCAATCTCTTGTGCTACCTGAGGGTTCGCGTATTAAGGAGTTGGCTGGTTTTGACGATGGAGCTTGGTGGGTGCAAGATTCTGCAGCCTCTTTACCTGTGCGAGCGTTAGGCAAGGTTGCGGGTGCGGAGATTCTCGATCTTTGTGCGGCACCGGGTGGAAAGACTTGCCAGCTAGTTGCCAGTGGAGCGATAGTAACTGCTGTTGATTACTCTGCTGATCGTTTGAAGATATTACAAGAGAACATCGCGCGTATGGGTTTATCGGATAAAACGCGCTGCTTGCTTGCGGACATTGAAGAGTTTGACGAGCCCAAGCGTTACTCTGGTGTGCTATTGGACACGCCTTGCACGGGAACGGGAACTATCCGCCGCCATCCGGATATTCTCCACCTGAAGACTCCGCAAGAGGTAGAGCGATTGCATCAGTTACAATGTCGTATGCTGCGATCTGCCTGGCGTTCTGTTGCGCGTGGCGGCGTGCTTGTATATTCTTGTTGCTCGTTGCAGCGTGAGGAGAGTGAGGGGGTGCTAGAGGCTTGCCTTTCGCAACTCGAAGGAGCGAGTGTTGTTGCTTTCACTAGCGAGGATGTTTTTGGGCGAGACAATTTCATCACTCCAGATGGTTTTTTGCGAACTTTACCATTTTTTGAAAAAGACAAGGGTGGCATGGACGGCTTTTTTGCAGCAAAAATCCAAAAGGGCGTATGATTGAATAAAGCATGGCAGAGGGAATTACATAGAGAGCTACATAGCTTGGGATTTAGATGAGTAAGGGCAAAGACATTTTAGGAACGGATGGGCAGAGGTGCGCAAAGAAACGTGCGCGAGGTTGTTACTTCACGGCTGGTCTTGCTAATCCATTTGCTTTGCTTCCTTTTAAACTATGGGCGAAACGCGCTGGTTTATCGCAAATGCGTTTGCTAGAGCCTTTTGCTGGACGAGGAGACATACTACACAAATTAGCAAGCGTAGGTCTATTGAGTAAAAGTGTAAAAGCATACGACCTTACGCCTGCGGCTCGTTTTATTAAAAAACGCGATACTTTGCGAAACTTTCCTAAGGGTTTTGATGTATGCGTTACGAATCCGCCTTGGCTTGCGCGTAATTCAGCTACTATGCGCGGACTATCTTTCCAGTACGGCTGTGTTCATGATGATCTCTACAAGCATGCGCTTGAGTTATGCTTGTTGCATTGTGGTTATGTAGCAGCCTTGCTACCAGAGTCTTTTATTCGTTCCTTCACACGCTTTCCGCTATTCTATCAGCGTTGCGAGGCGTTTGTGTCCTTGACCGGTGATCTGTTTTGCGATACGGATCATCCTGTCGGATTGGCGATGTTTGTACCGACGCTGAGTAGCGATGTTCGTCTTTATCGTAACAACGATTGTTTGGGTTGGTATAATAGTTTGCGAGACTGCATTCCAGTAGCCAATAGGCAAAAGAAGATGCGTTTTAACGATCCGAATGGGGCTTTGGGCTTATTTGCCTTGGACAACACGAAAAGAGCTTCCATCCGCTTCTGCTCGGCAAGGGAGGTTGCAGATTATAATATCGGTGTATCTAGCCGCGCGATTACTATAATCGATAGCGATTTTTCTATTACCAATAAATTTATAAGTAAGGTTAACAAAGAGTTAGAGAATTTCCGTGAGAAAACGCATGATGTTTTCCTAACGGCTTATCGCGGATTGCGTAGCGATGGCATGTATAGGCGTAGATTAGATTGGACGCAGGCTAAGAATATTATCGAGATGGTCTAACTTTAATACGCTTTGTATAACATCCATAAACACACATATTATATCATCGCCATTAATTAAACATGTATATATCTCCATAAAGTTAATACAAATATTAAAATGATTAATAACACTACTCGGCAAGGTTTCTTGTTTATTATATCTTCTTCCTCTGGCACGGGCAAGACGACTCTCGCGCGCAAGCTGTTGGCAAGCGAGCAGGAGGCTAGTAGCGACAAAAAATCTTCTCTTCGTATGTCTGTTTCTTGCACGACAAGACCGCAGCTAGCAGGCGAAGTTGATGGAGAGGATTATCACTTCATTGACAAGAAGACCTTTCGCGAGCGTAGGCAGCGTGGCGAATTTTTGGAATGGGCGGAGGTTTTTGACAATTTTTACGCAACCCCGCACGCGCCAGTACGTGCGGCATTGGCAGGGGGTAGCGATGTTCTATTCGACGTCGACTGGCAAGGTGCGGAGCAAATACACAAGCAAATGGAACCAGAGTTAGTTGTGCGAGTCTTCTTGCTACCTCCTTCGCGCGCTGAGCTGGAACGGCGGTTAGTTGCGCGGCGCAGGGATGATAAGTCAGAGTTAGATTTGCGTCTTGCCCGAGCCGCCGAAGAAATTAAACGCTGTAAAGAATATGACTATATCGTAATTAACGATGATTTAGAGCTAGCCTTTACTTCGTTGCGCTCGATTTTACAAGCCGAACGCTGTAAGCGCGAGCGGCGGAATGGCTTGGAGGAATTTGTATCAAGTTTTACTTTGACAACTTCTGATGAGTCTCTCCTTAAGTTATAATGTATGTTTAAATATTCTTAATTAAATATTGTTTAGCAACGAGAGTTTATTCCATGGGATTTTCATGCGGTATTGTTGGCTTGCCCAATGTAGGTAAGTCTACGCTTTTCAACGCACTGCTAGCAGCGGAGGTTGCTAATGTTCAGAACTATCCTTTTTGTACGATCGAGCCTAACCGCGGTCGCATCGCTGTCCCCAGCGATGCCTTTGACAAGCTAGTTTCTTGCATAGAACCGCATAAGGCTATTCCGAATTTTATTGAGATAGTAGACATAGCGGGTCTTGTTAGGGGAGCTTCTAGGGGCGAGGGTTTAGGTAATAAATTTCTTTCCCATATTCGCGAGGTAGATGCGATACTGCACTTGGTGCGCTGTTTTTCCTCCTCACGAGTATTGCATGTTGAGGAACAGCCAGACGCTCTTCGCGATGCTGAGATTTTGGAAACGGAGCTCTTGCTTTCGGACCTATCCCGCCTAGAGCCTATGTTTGAGCAATATAAGAAGCGCGCCCGTGGCGAAGCCTCGCGTGAGTTGAAGCGTGAGCAGGTGTTACTAGAGCGATTGTCTGCCTCTTTGAACGATGGCAAGCCTGCGCGCAACCTACTAGCAGATGGGTCGCTAGACGAAGAGGACTTTAAGTTTTTAAAGAACCTAGGTTTGTTGAGTGCCAAACCGATGCTTTACGTTTGCAATGTTGGCGAGGGCGGTGCTAGCGAGATGTCTTTTATCAAAGCGATGGAATCTAAGGCGGCTAGAGACGGTGCTTCGCTTATATCGATGTCGGCTTTGGTGGAAGCAGAGCTAGTTGGTTTGACCAGCGAGGAGCGTCAGAGCTTGCTTGCGAACCCTGATCAACCGAGCGGTCTTGAGCGGGCTGCGAAGATTTTGTTTGAGCTATTAGATTTGCTTCCTTTTTTCACGGCAGGCAAGCAGGAAGTGCGCGCTTGGACTCTTTGCAAAGGACAGACTGCCTACGATGCGGCTGGCAAGATTCATAGCGATTTCCAACAAGGCTTCATCCGCGCCGAAACGCTAGACTACGAGACTCTACTGGCTTACAAGAGCTTTGAGGCAGCGCGCGAGGCGGGCAAGGTTCGCCAAGAAGGCAGAGACTATGTCGTTGCGGAAAATGAGGTCTTGCTGTTTCGCTTCAATGTCTAGCTACCGTTTCTAGATACCGTTAGCGGTAGTCTAGAGCCGTAGTCTAGCGACCTCCGCCAGCTTTTATCTATCGACATTTACTCCTGCTACTAGAGATTTTCCTCCAGCCAAGAGTCTAGGGTATGTCGTGCTTGCGCTCCGACGCTGATGGCGATTCGCTTGCCCCCTTTGAATAGTAGCAACGTTGGTATTCCGCGAATTTTATATTCTTGCGGGGTATTTGGATTTTCGTCGATGTTCATTTTGGCGATGACGAGCTCTCCGTCTCGTGCTTCGGCGATTTCTTCTAGCATTGGTGCGATTGACTTACAAGGTGCGCACCATTCAGCCCAGAAGTCTACTAACACGGGTTTATCTGATTCTAGAACTTGTTTAGCAAAGTTCTTGTCTGACACATGGATAACGCTCATAGCCTATTCCTTTAGCTTAGTATTTGTTCTTGCGCATGGTTGCTGATAGTTTAGCTTGCGTCAAGCGCGGATATTGGTTTCGGCAGATCTTTTGCGCCCAGCTTTTGCATTTCAGCTGTTTCGAACCATAGTATATATGCTGTTATGTTTTTGTGGGGATAGATTTTTTCCAACAGTGCGAGATATGCTCCCATTTGCGAGGCGTATGCTTGTGGCAACACCCGCGGTATGGATAGGTCGGTTTTCAGGTCGCCGAACAATATAGAATCGTTATGTTCTTGCAAATAGTCGATTCTACCGACAATCTCCAACCCATTATAGACGCCTATTATTTCTGTTTCGAAGCGCGTAGTTAGCGGTTTGGCGAAGAAATGAGAGGTAGCGATTAGCCGCTCGGCTTTTTCCATCCATTCCCTTAAGGTTTTTTTTCGTTCGAGGATTGTTTGATCGAAGGTTTTTAGAGCTTGCGCAAGCCACTCTTGAACTAGTGGGTTTTGCGCTAACGAGTCTTGCGCTAACGAGTCTTGCGTTGCGAGGCTTGCTTCGTCTTGCGAGAGTCTTTGCACGAGTTCGTGTATTAGTAGCCCGCGTTTGCGCGGGGTTAGCTTGTCGGAGGATTGCTCTTCTGACAAACCACTAGTAGCACTATGTGGTACTAGCCTTGATGCGGCACGTGCTCGTGTTGGTGGTTGTTCTTTTGGAGCAGCTGAGAATAGGAAGGGCGGCAGCGTAGATGGTATTTCTTCTGCTACACTGTCGATTTTGTCTAAAGACTTATTAGCTACTCCCAGCCTAGGCTTGCTACTGTCTTCCGCCACTGTATCTGTGAGGGTATAGTGTTGGTCGCAGTTTTCTTCCTCGACGAGCCAATTCTGACTTTTTGCCGTATTTCTAATTATTTTGCTCCAAGGGTTCTCTGCTTTAGGCTCACCTTTTTCTGTAACCTCTATTTGCGGAGCGAGCACGACGAGCTGGTCGCGTGCGCGAGTCATTGCGACATATAGCAAACGTTTTTTTTCTTTTTCTGCATCATCGTTTTGCTTTTGCTTTTGTTCTTTCAGCTCTTTACCTATCTTTGTATCTTCCAAAATGTCTATAGCATTTTCTGGCAAGTAGATAGACAGCTCATCGCTCTCTTGGTTTGTTTTCTCTTGGTTTGTTTTTAGTTTTATTGTTTCTTTGTTTCGATTTCTTGCTTTCATAAGAGGCAATACGACGATAGGTGCCTCTAGCCCTTTTGCGCCGTGAATAGTCATCAGGCGCAGTTTGTTTTTCGGACGCGCTAAACCTTCCCGTGTGATTTCGATATCGAGGCTTTCGATATGTTGGAGAAATTGGGCTAGCGATGCTCCATTATTATTTTTTTCGAAATCGATAGCTGCTTCGCATAGATTTACTATGGGGTCGCGAGCGGCGCTGGTATGAGCCTGAATTAGCGCGGCATTTCCGGAATTTGAGCTGGGGCAGGGATTGTCTAGCAGCAGTCTAATTGTTTCGAAAGGCGAGAGTTTGCGAGTGAGAGCTTGCGATTTACCGAGCCATTGGCTACATT